>JBBRQF010000019.1:0-81065 GCA_038226715.1 Chitinophagales bacterium | reverse complement strand
GGCAAAGGTTTGTACTGGGTTGAGATCGGCGACCTTAATGGTAATCGTATCACGATGTGTAGAGTTGTTATTCAGTAAGCAATAGAGATAACTTATCAAATCACTTATACAAATCCTCCCCAATAAAGGGAGGATTTTTTTTGTGAGAACTGGCCCGTAGCCAAAAAAGCATTTTTACTTTGTTTGCCATTTATTTAGTTTTTAACGTGAAGAAATTGACGGGAAGAAAGAGGCGACTGGGGCAAACTACGCCACCAGTTATGCCACCAGTAAAAATGCATTTAAATGAAAAAAGGTCCATAAATCAATGACTTATGAAGCTTAATCTGTTGTTTTTGCTCCCCCTGATTGACGAAAGATGCAGCTATTCAGCACTCAAGGAAATTGTAATAATTTATAAATCAAAGCTTCACCCGGTTTAAATTATCAGGAACTGAGGAACATTGACGACAGAATACAAAAATTAGATCAAGACGTCACTAGGGAGTTACATAGATCGAATATGCAATTGAGTATCCCGATGCTGTAGGAGGTTTCGGCAGATCAACAGCAACGCCATTCTTCCAGTAGCGTGCCACAGTCCCTGCGTTGTATTGGTCACCCGCTACATACACATCAGCACCAATGGCAAATACTGAGAATGTTTCTCCGCCTCCTACATATGGCAGGGTGGAACTGACGCCGTTTTTCCAGACCGTTGGAAGGTTGTTTAGGGTACCTGTTATATAAGTGTCGGCTCCTAACACATAAATTGAACTAAAGGCGTTATTACCGGGAAAATTGGTTGTAACAGTATTGTGCCATAACCAGGAACTTCCTCCTGTAATTCCTGTAATATTAATATCAACTCCACTTACAAAAATTCCACTTACAGCAGTACCGAAGTTAAGATAGGTTGGCGTTCCGTTTTTCCAGTAAGTAGCTTTGCCATTAGTGTTGTATCCACAAGCATAAACGTCTGTTCCGGAAACTGCAACACCTGTAGCCATAGAAGATGCTTGAGCCGTAGCCAAACTTGTTGCAACTCCGTTTTTCCAGATCTTGGCCACTTGGCCAGCTCCGGTTTCTTCGTAGCCTGCAACATACACATTAGCGCCATCAACATATACAGCAAAGGCATCCGATGCTGTATTTGGCGCTGTGGTAAGTGCAGTAGCAACACCATTCTTCCAAATAGTTGCAATACCGAAAGTATTGGCCAGGTTCCTTTCAAACCCTGCAACATATACATCCGATCCGGATACGAACACGGATTTTGCGTAAGCTTGACGAGTTCCATCAGACAGTTGAGTTACAATGCCATTTTTCCAGACTGTCGCTATTTCACGAGAACCATTGTAAAGAGTACCTGCAACATATACATTATAATTGGGCATTGTTGTTGTAAAACTTAGTTCATTACCATACGACGTACCTACGCTATTGGTCGCAAATGATCTTACATAATAAACTGTACCCGGATTTAATCCATTGATAGAAGCTGAATAAATACCTGTACCAGTTCCGCTGTTCACATAATTACTACCGGAAATTATAACTCCCGGAGAAGTACCCCAGCAAAATCCTTTGCTCGTAACGATAGTTCCGCCATCTGTACTAACATTTCCGCTGACTAAAACAGATGTGGTTGTAACAGTACTGGTTGATGTGGTTGTAACAGTAGCAAGCTGCGAAGTTGGCTGTGTTGTTTGATCAGACTTTTTACAGGAATTAAAAAGAATAAAGCAAATACCTATTATTAGGGCTTTTCTCATAAGTGTACGATTAAATGATTGTAAATGTAAACAAAAAAGCCGTTCGTATTATTTGAATGGCTATTTGATAATACCGATTACATGTTGCAGACTCAAACTCTCCAATATCCGAGCAAAATTAAGCTGCTAAGTATGAAACAAAATTTATAAGAAAAAATAAGAAATTGGTTGTATCAAGAATTAGAATTCTCACCTCCTAATATTAAGTTCCCGGATACGAAAATGTAGTATAAGGCAAAAGGGTTTCAGGACTTAATCGTCTGAAACCCTTTGCTGTTTGCTCCCCCTTCTGGACTTGAACCAGAGACCCTCTGATTAACAGTCAGATGCTCTAACCAACTGAGCTAAGGAGGAGTATACCCTTTTGGGGTTGCAAAAATAGGGTTTTTTACCTTTTACAAAAAAATAAAAGCCAATTAAATTGGTCGTATCTTAAAATAGCCAATGCCGGAACATAAAGTCCCCTGATAGGATTGGGGGACTTTATGAAGTGTTTATATTAACCAGCTATAAATATGGCTATACTTTTTAACTGTTAAACAAAGCTTCTCCTGTTCATTATGGTTCTGCTCCTGCGCTGGATATTCCAGAGATCGGCTGTGCTGAATGTTTTTACCTGGCTGTAACTAACAGCTAAAGTTTCATTTACTACAGTAGTTAATTTTTCAGTTTGTTCTTTACTGATCTGGGCGAATTGTGTTGATTGCTTTTTCATGACGTTTGTTTTAAATATTAAATTTTTTTATTAAAGTATCGGCTTTTAGTAGCTTCCCTTGATTTGATAACACAAAGATAGTATTATATTTAGTACTATGCAATATAAAGTACTAAGTATATTTTAGTAATATGCAATAATTATTAGCTAGTTTTTGATAAAATCCTTATTGGTATTGAATTTTGTAAAAAAATAGGCTTCCAAGAGGGGAATATGATACTTTGATGAACGGTAAATATGGCTGATGAATGAGTTTAGCTAAGAGTATTGTCTTATATCATATTGATTTAGTAACCCGGACTATCTCTTATATATAAAAAAATTGCAGTTATAATTACGAATTGAAACATTAAATTCACTTACAATTTAAATAATTCAACATGCGTATTGCAACCTTTAAAACAGAAAATTTTTAGAAGGCTCAAAGTGACTTTAAAGATGCTGGCGTTAAACAAATGAGCATGTTTGAACTGGATAACCTCAGTGCTGATTCAGAAAAAAGATTTGATACCGTTAGCGCATCTTCCAATACCGCATCTGATCATGCAGCTGTTTGGAACGAATTTAATTTATGAATCACCAGTGTTAGCCAGCGTTTAATGCGCTTCCAGCCAGTTATCCCCCATACCCATTTCGGCGTCAGTTGGTACATCATTCGGCAATGCCAAAGCGGTTTGCATACAATGCAAAATGATAGGTTTTATTTTTTCAATTTCATCTTTATGCGCATCAAAAACCAACTCATCATGTACCTGTAACAGCATTTTACTCTTAAAATTATGATTGCTGAACTCAGCATGAATTTTTATCATGGCGAGCTTTATCATATCAGCGGCAGAACCCTGTATGGGTGAGTTGATGGCATTACGTTCTGCAAAAGCACGAACAGTAAAGTTAGCACTGTTGATATCCTTAAGCCAGCGCTTACGACCCATTAGTGTTTGTACATAGCCATGCTCCTGTGCAAAATGAATGGTATCATCCATGTATTTCTGAATATTTGGAAACTGCTTTTTATAGTTGTCAATAATTTCTTTTGCTTCAGTACGACTGATGCCCAGGTTTTCGGCCAGCCCAAATGCGCCCTGCCCGTAAATAATTCCAAAGTTTACACTCTTGGCTTTGTAACGCATTTCTTTTGTAACATCTTTTTCTTCTACATTAAAAACTTTGGCAGCAGTGGCATTGTGAATATCCTTACCAGTCTTAAAAGCTTCGCACATATTTACATCGCCGCTGATGGCAGCAACAATGCGTAATTCAATTTGTGAGTAATCTGCAGAAATTAAAACATGATCTGCATCCCGTGGAATAAATGCTTTACGTATCTCCCTTCCTCTTTCGGTACGGATAGGAATATTTTGCAGGTTGGGATTATTACTGCTCAACCTGCCTGTTACTGCAACCGCCTGTGCATAGGAAGTATGTACACGGCCTGTCTTCTTATTTATCATTAGTGGCAATGCATCTACATAAGTTGATCTTAGTTTGGTAAACTCACGGAAAACCAAAATATCATCTACTATTTTATTGTTAGCGGCAAGTTTTAATAAAACATCCTCACCGGTTGCATATTGCCCTGTCTTTGTTTTTTTTGCTTTAGGATCTATCTGCATTTTGTCAAATAATACTTCGCCCAGTTGTTTGGGTGATGCTAAATTGAAACGAACACCGGCCTGTGCATAAACCGATTCTTCTGCAGTTTTCGCTTCTTTCTCCAGTTCTTTGGAGTATTCATTTAAAAAGCTTTCATCAATGCGTATTCCTTCGTATTCCATTGCTGTAAGAACCTTAACCAATGGATTCTCAACTTCATAAAATACTTTTTCAACTTCCCGTTCTTTTAATTTGGGTAAAAGCACTGCCTTTAATTGTAAAGTGATATCAGCATCTTCAGCAGCATATTCTTTTATTTTTTCAGGCTCTACATCTCTCATCGTTCCCTGGCCCTTCCCTTTTTTGCCGATCAGTTCTTCAATATGAACAGGCTCATAGCCTAAAAATTTTTCACTCAGGGCATCCATACCATTTTTACCATCAGGTTCAATTACGTAATGGGCAAGCATGCTGTCAAAAGTATTGCCGGCAATTTCAATTCCCTGCCATTTCAATATCAGCATGTCGTATTTAATATTGTGGCCGATCCAGGTTTTTGAAAGGTCATTAAAAAGTTGCTGAAAATTATTTACAAGTTTAACTGCCTCTTCTTTATCAGCAGGACAAGGAATATAAAACCCTTCACTAGGCTTTACAGAAAAACTCAGGCCTACTATTTCAGCTGCATTAGCGTCGATGCCCGTAGTTTCTGTATCAAAGCAAATTTCATCAAAGCCTGACAAATATTTCACAAGCTCATTTATTTCAGCATCTGTTTGTACTAATGCATAATCGTGCGGCGTATTGTTGATGTTTTTATCTGCAGCAGATATTTCAGGATCATTTTTAATTTTTATTTCAACAGGTTCAGACTGCTCAATGATATTTCCAAACAGATCCATTTGAGGGGAAGCCGCTTTTTTAGGCTTTGCTTCGTCGGTACCGTTCCATGCTTCGGCTGCGCCATCAATTTCATCTCCCAAAATTCTTTTGCCTAATGTTTTAAACTCCAGCTCTTCAAAAATTGCTTTTAAAACCGGCTTATTCATTTCTTTAATTAAAAAATTCTCTTCGTGAAATTCAACCGGTACATTTAAAATGATTGTGGCTAACTTTTTACTCATAATGGCAGCTTCTTTTCCTGCTCTTATTTTTTCGCCCAAAGAACCTTTTATATTATCTGCGTTTTCTAAAATGGTTTCAAGATTTCCGTATTCTTTTAAAAGTTTGGCAGCGGTTTTTTCTCCCACGCCTTTTATGCCTGGTATATTATCAACCGCATCGCCCATTAAACCAAGCATATCAATAACCTGGTCTACATTGTTAATATCCCATTTTTCGCAAATTTCTTTTGGCCCAAATATTTCAAACTTGCCACCCTGGTAAGGCGGCTTGTATATCTTAATATTTTCAGAAACCAATTGGCCGTAATCTTTATCAGGCGTAACCATGTACACTTCGTAACCTTCTTTCTCAGCCATCTTGGCCAGGGCTCCAATTACGTCATCGGCTTCATAGCCATCAATGGCAATTACCGGTATGTTAAGCCCTTCAATAATCCTTTTAATATCCGGCACAGCCGATAAAATATCTTCCGGCGTTTCCTGGCGGTTGGCTTTGTAATCGGCAAAATCGGTATGCCTTTCGGTTGGCGCATGTGTATCAAAACACACGGCCATATGCGTGGGATTTTGATTCTTGATCAATTCAATGATGGTGTTGGTAAATCCAAACTGGGCATTGGTATTACGTCCTTTACTGGTGATACGCGGGTTGCGGATAAGTGCATAATACGCACGAAAGACCAATGCAAATGCATCTAATAAAAATAATTTTTTTGGCATGCCATAAAAGTAAAACAATTGTTGATGCCAATCAACAAGTTCTTAAACCCAGATTTTGCAATCGAAATCTACTGCGGCTTCCAAATCCTTCACTGCTAAGCCTTTCAGAACATTTTTTGAATTCAAAATAGTTCACTATTCTTTTATCCAAAAAATAACCTGAAACCCTTACCTGTTTTGTATTTGGACCCCTCGCTACGATTTCAATTACAAAATCTGGGTTAAAACCTAAAAGCTGTTCCTCACGGGAACAGCTTTTTAAGATCATGCAAACTCAAATAAACAAAAACTATTTTCTTTACTATTATAAACTGGTTATTTGTAAACAACCGGTTGACGCATTTTCATCACTTTGAAAACTGAGTCCGGATTTGGTTATACTTGAAATATTCCAATAGTCATTCAGTTTCGTTAATGCCGGATCTTCCGTAACGAGATTTATGGTAATTCTTTTTAAAATATCATCTTCAGACCAATTTCCGGTTACCTCTTTGCCATTTTTGCTGGCAATGATCTTGCCGGTTGGCTCGAAAGTTAATTTGTACCCTGCAAAAGCTGTGGTTTCATCATTTTTGGCCTCGGTAAATAAATTTACTTTCCAGGCTCCCTTAATAACATGTGGGGTTGCAGATACTGCCGTGCTATATTTGTTAATCCCGGTACAGGCAGCAAAATAAAGTATTACTGAACACTTGATGGCAAACAGGAGTATAGAATTTTTCATGATATAGGAGTATTGGTTCCTATATAACTGAAAAAGAGTTTATATTATTGTGTAAGAAACATGAAAATCAAAACCGAGTCTCAAAGTAAACGGGTAACATAGCCCGCCAGGTAGGCCAGTCGTGTTTCCATTCTTCGCTCCAGACATCCAGTTCATAATTGATTCCTTTGCTGTAAAGCATTCCTGCAAAGGCTTTGGAAGCATTAGGGTCTTCGTAAGCGCCGCTGCCCGTTAAAATATGTATGTGATGGCTTTTGCGTATTTGTTCAAGCATTCCATGATCTCCCAGCTTGCTGATATAATGCATGGGGCTATTGAAGTAAACCTGGTCATCAAAATAACCGTCGGTATATTCCGTAAGGTCATAAACACCGCTCATGGCAATAACGCCGTTAATGAGGTCGGGGCGCTTTAAAAACAGGTTCATGCTGTGCAATGCGCCAAAAGAAGCACCGCATGTGATAATCTCTGTTTCGTTTGAAGTACTGTTCTTTATGAAAGGAATTACTTCATTGTGAACATATTCGTTAAACTGGTTCTGGCGGATGGCCTTGTGCGAACCCTCCATTTCTTTGTTTAGCCAGCTTTCGTTATTTATACTGTTGATAGAAAAAACTTTGATCTTTCCACCGTTGATATACGGGGCCAGGGTTTCCATCATCTGAAACCGCTCATACTCCAGGTAATCTGCTGCTGCAGTGGGGACAAATAAAATGGCTGTGCCATAATCGCCATAAGTAACGATGGGCATCTCTTTTTGCAAGGCCGGACTGTACCAACTGTTAAGTTCTTTTTTCATAAGTGGCAAAAATAATCAATAAATTTTAATTTGAATTATTACAATACGCCCTCCTTAATTTCTATCCACAATTCCCGGTAACAATTTGCAGCATAACTGCTGTTTGCAAACTCCATAATCGGCGCTTTGTGAATACCCATTTTTTCTACATCACTTAAATAGGGAATGTAATTCTGGAAGAAACGTTTGTCTTTGTACAGCTCATCCATAATTTCCTTATGCATATTTTTACGCAGGTCGGTCATGGTAAAAAAGCACATCATCTTTTTAATATCCAAGTCTTTTTCTTTAAAATAATCCTTAACCATATTATAGGTACGGATAGAAAGCGTAGTTGGTATAACCGGCATCAGCACAATATCTGCGGCATTAAAAATATTTTCGCTCAGTGCGCTGAAACCGGGAGGGCAATCAATAAAAACAAAATCATATTCCTTATCCAGTTGCTTCAATATGCCTTTTAAACGGCTTTTGTTTCCCCGCATTTCATCCAGCATAATATCAAAACTTTTGCTGCTGTTATCGGCGGGGATCACATCCAGCAATTCAAAATCGGTACTTAGTATGGCATTCTCCAGGTCGGCATCTTTGGTAATGAGTTTTTTTATACCCGGATGTGTTTTAGGTTTGGCTTTATAGTAAAATGTTGATGAGCCCTGGGGGTCAATGTCCCATAACAAAGTTTTAAAACCATCGGCCGCAGCCAGGTAAGCAAAATTTACACAACTGGCTGTTTTGCCAACACCACCTTTAAGATTGTAGAGCGCGATCGTTGTCATATAATGTTGATTTTATTGATAAGGGAGGGTTAAGATAGCAAATTATTTTAAAGAAGTATGTACCTTTTTGCTTCTAACCCTGAAGGGGAATTACCTGAGCAATTTTTAAATTAAACAGAGGTTATGAAAATTCTTCGTAATACAACCGGCTGATGGCTTATATTACAATAACCGATGCTGTGGGATTTATTGTTTTTCTGAAATAATTGTTTGGCGCAGTAGAGTTACTGTTAGCCTAGTATGACGGTCATACACAGAGAATGAATGTGTAACAGCAGAGGAGGAAAATTAATCAATGTTTTTCCACCATGACGAAAATACCTGTGCGCTATCATCAATATTTACTTTTTCTCCTATCATGGGTGTCAACAGGTTCATATTCATTTCCTGTGCGGCTTTATATACCCTTTCCGCCGATTCGTCCCACGCATGGTTGGCCAATGTAAATTTACCCCAATGCGCAGCCAGTAATTTTTTTGCACCAAGCTCCTTTGCTGCTTGCACTGTTTCTTCGGGCATCATGTGAATATACTTCCAGCTCTTGTTGTATTGGCCACATTCAAGTATGGCAAGGTCAAAGGGTCCGTAAGTTTCTCCAATGGTTTTAAAATGCCCATCATAACCGCTATCACCACCAATATAAATTTTGTGCGTCGGTGTTTGTAAAACAAAAGAAACCCATAAAGCTTTGTTACGGGTAAAACTCCTGCCCGAAAAATGCCTTGCCGGCGTTACTGTTATCGAAAAACCAGGTGCAAGTGTCGCAGACTCATTCCAGTCTTTTTCTATGATCATTTCTTTTTTAAAACCCCAGCGTTCAAAATGTGCGGCAGTGCCCAAACCGGTGATAATAGTTTTAATTTTTGACTGCAGTTTTTTTATAGTAACATAATCAAGGTGGTCCCAATGATCATGCGAAATGAATAGAAAATCAATTTCAGGAATATCATCGGTTGTATAAATGTCCGAACCCCCAAAACTCCTGGTAGTAAAACTCAGGGGAGATGCAGCTCCGCTCAATACAGGGTCAACCAACATGGTTTTACCATCAACCTGCATAAAATAAGAAGAGTGACCCATCCAGATCAATACGTCTTCTTCTTTTCTGAGTAGCAATAAATTAATTTTTACGGAAGGTAAAGACTGTGATGGTTTTTTCCTGGCTTTTTTTTCAAACAAAAATTCTTTTAACACAGAAAAATAACTGGCACCTTCGGTTAAATCTGGAGTATAGCTTTGGTTTTGAAATTTACCATTGCTGTAGTGTGGAGATGTTTTAATTCTTTTAAGCCTTTCGCCGGAAGCTATACTGCCAAACTTTGGTTGCCGCATAAAACCATAAACAACAACTGCAAAAGCTGTAATAATTACCAGGAACAGGATCATTTGTAAATTAATTTTTAATTGAAAGCAGGGTTCTGTTAAGTAGACGATTGGTGTAGCGTAATATTTTAATACTAAACCTAACTTTTCATTACTTCCAATTCTTTCTGCATGCGGAACATCTCATCCCTTAACCTGGCGGCTTCCATAAAATCAAGGTCTTTAGCGGCCTTGGTCATTTCCTTTTTTGTTTTGGTTATAGCTTTTTCCAGTTGGGGAATGGTAGCATAAACTGCCTGGTCTTCTGCAGCAACATTTACGAGTTCGCCATCAGGTGCCAGTGAGTAAGGGTTTGATGGATCGTATCCTTTTACATCCAGTACCGAACCCTGTGCAAATATCTGCTCGGTACTTTTTATGATAGTTGTTGGTGTAATATTATGTTCTATGTTAAAAGCAACCTGTTTTTCCCTGCGTCGGTTGGTTTCATCAATAGTGCGCTGCATACTGTCGGTCATCTTATCAGCATAAAAAATTACAAGTCCATCCACATTACGGGCAGCACGTCCTGCTGTTTGCGTAAGGCTTTTTTCGTTACGTAAAAAGCCTTCTTTGTCTGCATCTAAAATGGCAACCAACGAAACTTCCGGCAGATCCAGGCCTTCTCTTAATAAATTTACACCAACCAGCACATCGATGACGCCCAGTCGCAGTTCGCGGAGGATCTCGATCCTTTCCAGCGTATCAACCTCACTGTGTATGTATTTACATTTTATATCAATGCGGTGCAGGTATTTGGTCATTTCTTCGGCCATGCGTTTTGTTAATGTAGTAACCAAAACCCGATCGCCTTTTTTAATTCGCTTATCAATTTCATCCAGCAGGTCATCAATCTGGTTGATGGATGGACGAACCTCGATCGGCGGGTCCAGTAAACCTGTTGGCCTTACCACCTGTTCAATTACCACACCTTCACATTTTTCCAGTTCATATTGGCTGGGTGTTGCCGAAACATAAATGGTTTGGTTCAACAGCGTTTCAAATTCATTAAAATTTAGTGGCCGGTTATCTAATGCCGATGGTAAACGAAAACCATAATCAACCAAAACCAGTTTACGGCTTCTGTCGCCACCATACATACCACTCACCTGCGGAATAGTTTGGTGGCTTTCATCAATAATACAGATAAAATCCTTGGGGAAATAATCCAGCAAACAGAACGGACGGGTGCCCGGTTTGCGCCTGTCAAAAAAACGGGAATAGTTTTCAATACCATTGCAATAACCAAGCTCCCGTATCATTTCCAGGTCGTAATTTACCCTTTCGCTGATGCGTTGCGCTTCAATATATTTTCCGCTGTTTTTATAATATAATTCCTGCGCTGCCACTTCATCCTGTATTTCATGTACAACCTGTTGCAGCACATCTTTTGGTGCTACATATAAATTGGCAGGAAAGATGGCTGCATTCTCAACACTGCTGATACGTTTGCCACTGCTGAGTTCCAGCGTTTCGATGGTTTCAATTTCGTCCCCAAAAAAAGTAATGCGGTAACCAAAATCCACATAAGGTAAATTAATGTCGATGGTATCTCCCTTAACACGGAATGTGCCTCTTGTAAAATCACCTTCGCTGCGGTTGTATAAAGAATTAACTAGTGCATGTAAAAATCCCTGGCGGGAAATTACCTGTCCCTGCTGAATACGAATGATACCATTTTCATAATCGGTGGGATTGCCCATACCATAAATACAACTTACACTGGCAACAATAATGATATCCCTTCTACCACTTAATAATTGTGCAGTTGCCTGCAAGCGTAGTTTATCCAGCTCTTCATTAATACTCAGGTCTTTTTCAATGTAGGTATTGCTTACGGGCATATAAGCTTCGGGCTGGTAGTAATCGTAGTAAGAAACAAAATAGCCAACGGCATTATCCGGAAAGAACTGTTTGAACTCGCCATACAATTGTGCTACCAAAGTTTTGTTATGTGTAATCACCAAAGTAGGCTTTTGGGTATTCTGTATCACATTGGCCATGGTAAAAGTTTTACCACTTCCGGTAACACCCAAAAGAGTCTGGTACTTTTCTCCATTCAAAATCCCTTCCGTTAGTTGGCGGATAGCATCCGGCTGATCGCCGGCGGGGGAATATGGTGCATTGAGTTTGAAAGACACCTGCTTAAAAAATTATTCGGACTGTAAATTTACCGAGAATAATTTTTAATAGCCTGTTATTTAAAAAAATCAGGATGTTGTTTATTGAAACCAGTAGCATCCTGGTATGATTTGGCAACAGCCAGTAAAGTTGCTTCGCTGTATAAATTACCAATGAGTGTAATATTGGTAGGTAATTTATTTTTATTAAATCCTGTGGGGAAACATAGTGCAGGATGACCGGTAAGATTTGTAATGGCTACCTGGTTACCTCCATAAGTAGGACAAATAAAAACATCATATTGATTAAGGACGGCATTTACTTTCTGCATCAATAAATAGCGGTGACGGTATGCATTAATATATTCTACCGCAGGAATAAAACGGGCCGAACGGAATTGATTTGGCCAATCACCCTTTCCTTGTCTTGTCATCATATCATCCATTTCGCTCCTGGTAAATTCATCAAACTGTGCTGCGCATTCAGCACTGATGATGATGCTCATCATATCAAAATTGTAAACAGTGGAATCGGGAAAATCAACCGGGACGAGGGTAGCCCCAAGTTTTCTGTATACTTCCAGCACGTTTAATTCATTTCCTAAGGTATCGGCGCTTTTAAAATAGTTTTTGGCATAAGCAATTCTCATTTTTGAAAGATCAACTTTACCGGTATAATTAAATGGCATGTTTACAGCTGCCTGGTCTTTTCCATCAGTGCCATGTATAAAATTAAAAACTACCGCTGCATCTTCTGCTGATCTGCAAATGGGGCCTATCTTATCCAGGCTGTAACTTAAAGCCATGGCACCGGTTCTGCTGGTGCTGCCAAAGGTAGGCCTGAGACCGGTAGCGCCACAATTGGTAGCCGGAGAAATGATAGAACCCCAGGTTTCTGTTCCGATGGCAAAAGGCACCAAACCCGCAATAGTTGCCGCAGTTGAACCGGCTGACGAACCACTTGAACCCCTTTTTAAATTCCAGGGATTTTTAGTACGGCCGCCATACCAGTAATCTCCCATCGCCAGTGCGCCTAAAGTAAATTTTGCGATCAATATGGCACCAGCCTCTTTCAGTTTTGTAAAAACAAATGCATCCTCATCAATTACCTGGTTTTTGTAAGGAGCAGCACCCCAGGTGGTTTTAGTTCCTTTTACTGAAAAGAGATCTTTAAGTCCGTAAGGTATACCATGTAAAGGCCCACGATATTTACCGGCAGCAATTTCTGCATCTGCCTGTGCAGCTTCCTGCATGGCAATACCTTCTGTTATGGAGATCACACACTGTAAGGTATCTCCGTATTTTTTTAAACGGTCAATGAAAAATCCTGTCAGTTCAACCGAACTTATTTTTTTGTTTTTGATCAATGAAGCCAATTCAAGAACAGAATAAAATGCCAGTTCATTTTTATTTTTTGGGACTGAAATTCCGGAAGGAATATCCCATTTTATTTTTTCCTGCTTCCTGTTAAATTCCATTCCGGGTAAGACGGGGGTTTGCCAGGTGCTTAGCGGTACACTGTTATCCAGTTTGAGTTGCCGTATTTTGTTATACTCCTCAACACTGTTCTTTACATTATCAAACAATGAATCTCTTTCGGCTTGTTTAAACTGAAGGCCAATTACTCTTTCAGCAGCAGGAATATCTTTTATGGTAAGCGTATCCTGGCAATAACCAGAAATGGTAATGCATAATAAGAAAGAAAAAAGAAAATATTTCATAACAGCAGCTTTAGTAAGGAAAGCTACTAAATATTCAGGTTCTATTGAGAAGTCACTTAATTTAGTTTACCGGATTCCCGTTTCCTGATAAACCAGCCGATGGTAAAGGATGGAATAATATCTGTAAAAGGAATGATCTCTTCCAGGAAATTAAGTACTCCGCCGATCATACCAAACCTGCCGCCAAATAACAGGTAAAAAAGAAAACCGGAAATTGGTGCCCAAATCACATCTGTAAATTCGCCCAGCGCCGGAATAAAATAACTGGCCATGCCAATCATATCCAGTAAAATGCACAGGACAATATTTGGTACAAATGGTTTCTTTTTGTTCATGATAAAAAAACGGACCGTAAAATTACAGTCCGGTACAATTATTTTGCCAAAGATTATTTTACATATTTCTTTACCGGTACATCTGCCGCAGCCATTTCAACCATCATGTTAACTTCATCGATCAGCTCATCATCATTACCCCCAAAGCCAACGCTCTTGAAACGGATATTACCTGTCTTGTCAATTACAAATTTTGTTGGGATACCATTTACTTTAAAATCAGCCACCACCTTATCGCTCTCATCTAATAACACATGAAAAGGGTAATTTTTATTTTTCATAAAATCGGCCGCATTCTGTTTTTTGTTCTCAACAGATTCCCAGGTATCAACAAAAACAAAAGTTACATCTTCTCTTTTCTTTAATTGTTCCAGCGCTGTTTTCATGGCAGGCATAGATGCAATACAGGGGCCGCACCAGGTTGCCCAAAAATCTACTATTACTACTTTGCCTTTTAATCCTGCAAGGGTTATGTCATTACCATCCAGGTCTTTTAAGCTGAATTTTGGTGCCTCTTCATTGATCATGGTGTTGGCCAGGTCTGCTCTCTTTTTTTCTTTGGCAGCCATTTCAAGTTTTGCTATGTATTCAGCGTAACCTGCATCCGATTTTTTTTCTGCCACATACAGTTCTTTTAATAAGTCTTTGGTTTTTGATGATGCAGCGCCTTCTTTTACAAATTTTTCAATTTCTTTTTTAGCCATGGCAGGTGTTGTAACTTTTACCATTAACTGGCTGTAACGCTCATTATATTCTGCATTTTTAAACTCGTTAATACCTGCGGCATCTTTTGCATATTGGTAGCCATTTTTATAATCTCCTGATTGATATAAAATGAAAGCGTAAGTGTCGCCATACATAGCGTATTGGCTTTTACGCTCTCTTACCCAATCTTTTTTTGATAAGTAATCTGGTTTTTTCTCAGTGGGAGTTGTCATTTCTTTTTTTGCCCAGGTAGTAGCTTCGTAACTTATCTGTTTAGCATAGGTTACATCTTCTTTTGCCAATGCCATGTTCCAGGATTGATTATTATATAAACTGGCTTTATCAGCCATAGACATATCTTTTGACCATATTTTAAATGCGTCGTAATTTTTTTCTTTAAAATATGCGCTTGCGATTCTATTTTTAAAATCATTAATCAGGGTTTTGTTTTCTTCTTTGGGGAAGGTCTTTATGTATGTCTCAAAAGCTGTTTTTTTTGTTTCGGCATCCTTGCCGTTAAATACCGCAGCGAGCAATTCTTCATTCTTCCAAACTCCAATAGGGTATTTTTCTTTCATGACAGCACTAAAGGAATCAGCAATATTCTTCATTTTTAAATTCTTATACCATTGGCTTAAAATTCTATAATCAGCCTCCTTAATATCTGGTTTGTCTGTAATGTTTTTCAAATACCCCAGAATAATCTGTTCGCCATCTTTCTTCTTTACTGTATTAATGGCTCTTAAGTAAGCTGAAAAATAATCCGCATTATTTTTTGCATCTGGGTTAAGCTTTAAACCTTCTTCCAATAATGTCAAATTTTTTTCGGAAACTGCTTTCATCCCAAATAACCGCTCTCCATAACCACTGTATAATCTTCCTGCCCAAACATAATATTCGGTAACGGGTTGATTGTTTTTTGCGTAAACCGGTATTATATAACCGTCACCGGCATTATTGTCCTGTACTTTTTTATCTTTATTTACAAAACCAAAAGCTAAACAAGAAGTATTACTGTCTAATTTAAAATTGCCAGAATATAAGGTTCCTGCTTGCGTAATCGCTGGTTCTAGAATTTTATAACCACCAGGTCCAAATAAGTAAACCAAAATATCTACCTTCTTCTCATCAATTAATGGCGAAAGTTTTTTATCAAACTTAAAACTAACCGTTTGCCCTGCTTTGGGCATTTGTGGTGTAAAGGTTAGTGCATCAAATTTTACCTGGGCCTTCACAGTAATTACTGAGACGAATAAGACCGCAACAAGGAATATTTTTTTCATTTGGGGAGTTGTTTTAGTATAAGTATTAAAAATACCATGAAAGACAGATAAAGGCAACAAAACAATGTTAATTTAATTTCAGGATATCACTTCCCGGTTCATGCAGGTACTATCATTTGCTTTACCGGCCGGTCTAATTGTGCTTCCAGAAGTTCACTGGCGGTAACGGTTTGGTTCAGTTCGTGCCTGACTAATGCTGTTTTACTTGTATTCGGTGCATTCAATTAAATCATGCCTTTCTAATCATGTGCAACCAGTGCTATCCGTTTCTATTGCTTATTTCTCCTATTGTGTTCATTATCAGTGTTATTTATGATTAATACATAAAGCTCCCTAAAAGTGAACCATTGCCATATTAATATACAATTAACCTTGTCATCCGGCCGTTTTAACGTACCTTTGCGGACTTAAAAACCGCAACAGAAAATTATTTGCAATGGACAGGCCATATTGGTTCTCCTGCAAATCAGCGCCTGAAGCAACAAGATTAGTATTATGGATATTCGTAACATCGCAATTATTGCTCACGTAGATCATGGTAAAACAACATTGGTAGACAAGATCCTGCACAGCACAAACATTTTCCGTGATAACCAGGAAACCGGTGAATTGATCATGGACAGTAACGACCTGGAAAGAGAAAGAGGCATTACCATTTTCAGTAAAAACGTTTCGGTACTTTATAAAGGCATTAAAATTAATGTAATTGATACCCCGGGCCATAGTGACTTTGGTGGTGAGGTTGAGCGTGTTTTGAAAATGGCCGATGGCGTTTTGCTGTTGGTTGATGCTTTTGAAGGCCCCATGCCCCAAACCCGTTTTGTATTACAAAAAGCTTTGCAATTAGGGTTACATCCAATTGTTGTTATTAATAAGGTTGATAAAGCAAATTGTCGTCCTGATGAAGTGCATGATGCGGTTTTTGAATTATTCTTTAATCTGGATGCTACTGAAGAGCAACTTGATTTTCCTACTATTTACGGTAGCAGCAAAAATGGCTGGATGAATACTTCTTTAACAGAAACTGATAATATTTTCCCGTTGCTGGATGCCATTTTAGAGCATGTACCAGAGCCTAAAGTAAATGAAGGCACTACACAAATGCAGATCACTTCTTTGGATTATTCTTCTTTCTTAGGAAGAATTGCAGTGGGTAAAGTAGCAAGAGGAACTGTAAAGGAAGGTCAGCAGATTGCATTGGTACAGGCAGATGGCGGCATCAAAAAAATGAAAGTAAAGGAATTATATACTTTTGAAGCACTTGGTAAAAAGAAAGCCAGTGAAGTTAGTGCAGGTGATATCTGTGCGATCGTAGGTTTAGAAGAATTTAATATCGGCGATACCATTTGTGATGTAGAATTTCCGGAAGCATTACCGGTTATAAGCGTGGATGAACCAACGATGAGTATGATGTTCAGCATTAATAACTCACCATTCTTTGGCCGGGAAGGTAAATTTGTAACCTCACGCCATTTACGCGACAGGTTGATGAAAGAAACTGAAAAGAACCTGGCATTACGTGTTGAAGATTCAGACAGTGCAGATAGCTTCCTGGTGTATGGCCGTGGTATTTTGCATTTGGGTATTTTGATAGAAACCATGCGCAGAGAAGGTTTTGAATTAACTGTTGGTAACCCACAGGTTTTGGTTAAAGAAATTGATGGCAAGAAATGTGAGCCTTATGAAAACCTGGTGGTTGACGTACCTGCTGAATTCAGCGGTAAAGTAATTGACCTGGTTACGCAACGCAAAGGCGAAATGCTGATCATGGAAAGCAAGGGCGAAATGCAGCATTTGGAATTTGATATTCCTTCACGTGGTTTGATTGGCTTGCGTAGCAATATGTTGACCAACACGGCTGGTGAAGCTGTAATGGCGCATCGTTTTACAGATTACCGCCCGTGGAAAGGAAATATTCCCGGCAGAAGTAATGGTGTTTTATTATCAAAAAATACAGAAAGAACAACCGGTTACTCTATTGATAAATTACAGGACAGGGGAAGATTTTTTGTTGATCCGGGAGATGAAGTTTACGTTGGACAAATAATTGCCGAGCATATTAAGCCAGGAGATCTGAATGTAAATGCAACAGAACCAAAAAAACTAACCAATCACCGTGCAAGTGGTAGTGACGATGCCAGCAAGGCTGCTCCCAAGATCATGATGACTCTAGAAGAGTGCATGGAGTATATACAGCAGGATGAGTGTATTGAAGTAACACCAAAAAGCATTCGTATGCGTAAAGTGATACTGGATGAGAATGAGCGCTCAAGGGTTTCAAAACAAATGAAATCTGAACCAGCATAAAATATATTTAACTAATATTTTATTCACCCGGAACTAATACTTCCGGGTTTTTTATTTTACTTTCCGTAAAACTAACAATATGAAAAAGATAACGACGGCCCTTTTTTTACTTTTTTATATAACTGTAACTGCGCAGCAAACGCCAAATCAAAACCTGAATCTTTCCTTCGATAAAACAGATTCGGCGGGCCGTATTAGCGGCTGTAGTTATCAATGGGCAATAAATGACTACTATACTTATAAAGACGATTCTGTAAAAGTGGATGGCTCCAATTCAATACGTATACAAAAAAAGGCTGCTGAACCGGATGGAAAATTTACTTCAGTAACATTTTCATTGCCGGCTAATTTTTCAGCAAAAAAAATCACGTTGAAAGGTTTCATTAAAACAGAAAATGTAAATGGATATGCAGGTCTGTGGTTAAGAGCAGATGCAGGAACCAACGCTGCTGATTTTGGCAATTTGGGCGAATCGGCACCCAAGGCAAATACAGACTGGAAAAATTATAGTGTAACCATTAAAATGGATAAGGATGTTACAAAAATTGTTTTTGGTGGCTTGCTTTCCGGTAGCGGTAAGGCATGGTTTGATAAGTTTGAGCTTTACGCAGATGATAAGCCTATTGATAAAGTAGAATGGCAGGCATTAAAAAGCGAAAACAGTTCAAAATCAAATGTACGGTTAGACAGTTTGCTTACTAAAAACCAACAGGAGAACTTATATGTGCTGGCAAAACTATGGGGCTTTTTAAAATACCATCATCCCGATGTAGCAAAGGGGAATGAAAATTTTGATAACGAATTATTTAAGATCATACAACCGGTAACCAATGCGCCCAGTACCGAAAAAAGAAATGAATTGTTGCTGAACTGGATAAACAGTTTAGGTAATGAAATGGATTACAAACTGTCGAATAATTTACCGGTTAAAGATGTACATATTACTCCAAACCTGGCATGGATAAATGATAAACATATTTTCAGCAATGATATTATCAATAAATTGAACAGCATTTACACACACAGAAACAGATCTGATAATGCCTATATAAAACTGATGCCCGGCGTATTGAATCCCAATTTCGATGGAGAAGAAAAATATACAGCCATGACCGGAGATGATTACGGGCTAAGGATGTTAGGGCTTTTCCGATACTGGAACATTATCGAATATTTTTATCCTTCCAAATACTTAATTAAAGAAAACTGGGATGATGTATTGAAAGCATTCATTCCGAAATTTGCTGCCGACAGAACTTCACTGTCGTATAAGCTCAACTGCCTGAAATTAATAAACCGTATTCATGACACACATGCATCCATAAGTGGCGATAAAGAGGTTGGTGGTTATTTCGGTACTAATTATAGCGTTGTAAGAGCGAGGATGATCCAAGGCAAATTGATTGTAACACTTATCATTGACTCAGCACTGGCTAAGAATGATCTGATCCAGGTTGGAGATGAAATTTTAACTGTGAATGACAAAACAATTGCTCAATGCCACAAAGACATGGAACAAATACTTTGTGGATCAAACCCAAGTGCTGCCGATAGAAATTTTGCAACCGCTTTTCTACTCAGGGGAAGCGGGGATTCTCTGGCAATTACTTATGATCATGAAGGGTTGATAAAAACCGGCCGCTTAACATTGTACCCTATGCAGACTGTTAATGCAGCAGCAATGAAAAAATATAATGCCGGGCCAACATATAAATTGCTGAACGATTCAATTGGGTATATAACGCTGGCAACAATAAAAGCTGCCGATCTGAAAACCATTTTTAAAACATTTGAAAATACAAAGGGCATTGTAATTGATATCCGGAATTATCCATCGGAGTTCATGCCATTTGTCATGGCAGCATACATTAAACCGGAGCCATCACCATTTGTAAAATTTACCAACGGGAATATTGATAACCCCGGCCTTTTTACTTTTAAATATACCATCAACAATGGCTCCAAAAATAAAGATTATTACAAAGGCAAAATTGTGATATTGGTTGATGAGCGCACACAAAGCCAGGCAGAATATACAACCATGGCTTTACGTACCGCACCAAACGCTATTGTAATGGGTAGCCAGACTGCAGGCGCAGATGGCAATGTAAGCATGATTCATTTTCCCGGCGGTTTTGGCAGTTATATTTCGGGCATTGGTGTTTTTTATCCTGATGGAAAAGAAACGCAGGGTATTGGCATTGTGCCCGATATTGAAGTAAAACCAACAAGAACAGGAATAAAAAAGGGAATTGATGAACCGCTTGAAAAGGCAATACAATATATTTCATTGAATAAATAAAATCCAACTTACAAGGTGGGTTAATGCAGATAAGTCAATGGGTGTTTTTATTTTCACTTGGTAAAATTGTTCCATCATATCAGCTCCTTCTTTTGTATAATAATGTATCATTTTTTCCCAGCTTCTTTTTCCCATGTCGATTCTTTCGGCACGATTATCTAATAAAAATAACATGCCTACGCAGTTACACCCGAAGTAGCTAAAAAAATATTAGCCCGGCAAACACCTGTTGTTTACCGGGCCGATGATTTATTGAGTGCAACAATTATGAAGGGAGAGCTGAATATTTTTATTACCGGTCCAAAATTCTTTGACCAGGAAATATTTCATAACGCCGCCATAATATCTGAAGTAAAAACCTGATTACATTTTATCAATCAATTTTTGCAGTTTCTCTACATATTCAGAATCCAGGGCCTTTAATTCACTCACCATTTTTACGGCATCCGATTTTTGTTTTTTCTCTACATAACAAAGCCCGGCATAATACAGGCCTAATTCTGTTTTTTCAATGGCCATGGCTTTTTTGAAATTGCTAAGCGCTTCGTCATAATTTTTTAAAGAATAATCACAGTAACCTAATTCTGTATAGGCTGCTACGTATTTGTCGTCTTCTGCAATTACTCTTTTCAGGTAAGGGATCGCTTCTGTGGGTTTTTCCAGTTCATTATAACACCAGCCTATCCAGTAATTTGCCTTGGTGTTTTTTGGGTTAATCTCCAGCGTTTTGCGATAAAGTTTTATGGCTTCGGTTGTTTCTTTTTTAAGTTTTCTCGAAACATCAGCAATTCCGTTAAGGCCTGTCTGGGATTTTGGATCAATGGAAACAGCCTTGTTATAATATTTTAATGCGTCGTCTGTATTTTTAAGCATGTAATAAGTATATCCAAGCTCATTCAGGAACTTCACATTATTTGGTTTTAATTCATCCGCCTTCTTTATGGAAACAAGCGCATCGCTATATTGTTCCAGCTCATTTTCTGATACACCTTTACGATAATAAATATCATCATCTTTCGTATCTGGCTTAAGTTCAATATACGAGCTGATATTTACCAGCGATTTTTTATAATCGTAGGTATCATAATATAAAATACCCAGGTATTTATAAGCAAGGGCATACCCGTCATCTAAAGAAAGGCATTTATTATAATTTTCAATGGCCTCGGTTTTCTTATCTAAATTTTCGCAGGCATACCCAAGCTCAAGGTATACTTTTGCTTCGTTGGGCCAGAGTGTTTTTGCCTTTTGCAGATAAGCAAGCGCATCGGAATATTTTTTTAATTCATTACTGTTCCAGCCTGCGCTGTATAATGCCTCTTTGTAATTGGGGTCTTTACCGATGGCCTTTTTAAATGAGGCTATAGCCTCAGCATTTTTATCCTGGTCCTGTAATTTTATCCCTTCATCATAAAGCTGGGTGGCAGTTTGTGCAGTGGATACGTTAATAATCAGAAAGCTGAGTGCAGCAGTAAGGCAATGTTTAATCATGATAAATTATTTGGCACAAATTAATCAGACAATCCGGATTAAACAATACCTGCTTATGGGTATTTTAAAAAAATAATGGGAATTGATCCATACCGTCAATTTACATAAAGCTATTGCATGGCATCTATTTTTTTCTTTAGTGCTGCAGCCATCTTTTCATTGATCTTATTCAGCTCTTCGTATTGCTGCAGGGCCCCTTCCTTGTTTTTTAGCTCTATATAACAATATCCTATATAGAGGAAGGCAACATCAACTACCGACACAGACAGGTTTTTTTTAAACTGCTCAATAGCATCAGCAAATCTTTTGGTGGAACGGTATGCATACCCGAGTTCGCCATAAGCAGGCTTGTAGGTATTATCTAACTCAAGCGATTTTATAGCATACGGGATGGCTTTGTCGTGTTCTTTTTTAGCATTGTAGATCCAGGCCAATGCATAAAATGTTTCTTTGTTTGTGCTGTCAAGTTTAAGGGCTGCATCATAGTAGATAATGGCAGAGTCAAGGATATTTTTGGCATCCCTGTAAATTTTTCCCATACCAATTAATGCATCTGTGTACTTTGAATTAATAGCAAGCGCTTTTTTATAATAGAGCATACCATTGTCTATATTCCCCGATTTGGAGTAGATATTACCTGCTTCTACGTAGGCAGAGTCGAAATTCTTATACAGTGATATTGCTTTTTCAAATGCAGCCAAAGCTTCGAGAAACTGGCTGTTGTTCCTGTATTGAATACCGGATCTGTAATAAACCTTTGCCTGTTTAAGTTGGGCATCAGCAACAGAAAAAGAAAATAAAGAAATGAGAACGGGTAAAAACAGCTTCAACATAGATCAATTTATTTACTGCAAATTAAAACCATCTGTAGTTTTTAAGCAATTTAATTCGTTAATTTCTGTTAAACAGATGTTTCTTTTAGTTACTGCTGCCTTAACTTTGCAATATCGGATGAAACACATTTTAAACATATTGGTCTTAATTTTTTTAGCCTTATTTATTGCTGTAACTGCTGATGCACAATGCGCAGTTTGTACCAAAACATCTATGCAATTGGGCGAAAAGCCTGCCCAGGGACTGAATTCTGCCATTTTATACCTGATGATGGCGCCATTTGCCATAGTAGGTTTTATAGGCTACCGCTGGTGGAAAGGTAATAAAAAATTTGAGTCAGATGAAGCCCTGAGCCAGGAACCGGGTTCTGCCGTTGATGAAAGCAGGTCTGCTGTTTAATAGTAGCTTTTAATAAAAGCATATAAATTAAAATCCTTTCCAGCCTCCTCTATTTTTTGTTTCAGTATGCTTTTATCAATGTCTATCATTTTCTTCTGTTGAATAAGATGAAAAGCTTTTTCTGCCAGTAGCCAGGATCTTTTTTCATTACCTGTTACCATGCTGACAGAACCGGTAATCGTTTTTAATAATGCAGCAATACCTTCCTTTTGTGATGCAATGGTTTTAATTACCGGCACGGGCATGCTGTGGTTGTGAAAAGCAGGAGCCAGCATCAGCCTTAAATTCTTTACAAATAGATCTGCATCGGGCCTGTCGGCTTTATTTACAACAAACACGTCGGCTATTTCCATCAGGCCGGCTTTCATGGTTTGTACTTCATCCCCGGCTTCGGGTACAACAACAACAACAGTAACATCTGCAAGTCCGGCTATTTCAATTTCGCTTTGTCCTACGCCCACTGTTTCCACAATAATATAATCAAAGCCAGCCGTTTTCATCAGGTCACTTATCTCAATAATTTTTGGATGCAGCCCGCCTAAAGAACCACGGGTGGCTAAAGAGCGTATGAACACTTTAGGGTTATTGTACCATTCGCTCATCCTGATGCGGTCTCCGAGCAGGGCACCTAAATTAAAGGGAGAGGATGGATCAACACAAATTACAGCAACAGATTTATCCTGCTCAACCAGCAACCCTATTAAAGCATCAACCAATGTGCTTTTACCGGCACCCGGCGGGCCTGTAATGCCGATAATGGGTGTTGCTGTTGCAGGAAGCGACATTAGTAATTCTTCGTAACCGGCTACTTCATTTTCCACCAGAGAGATAGATCGGGCAAGTGCATTTATACTCCCTTTTTCTATATCATTTTTTAACTGCTGCCACATACTGCAAAATAGTTTAGATAAGCGGTATTATTAACTAAACTTACTGTTTAATTTTAATAAGGACGTGCTGCATGTTTATTTAAAGTGGGTTTCTGTTTAAAAAGAAATAATATTGCGAACCAATAAAGCATTTTAAAAAAACGCAATGGCATATAACGGAATTTCGGTGGTGATACCTAATTACAATGGTGTACATCTGTTTCCGCAGATATTGCCAAGCCTGTACACAGCATTAAAAAATACCACCGAAGAATATGAAATAATAATTTCTGATGATTGTTCAACTGACGAATCTGTAGCCTATTTAAAAGATATTTACCCGGAAATTATAGTAATAGAAAATAATCTTAACAGGGGGTTTTCTCCAACAATTAATGAAGGGATTTTTAAAGCCCGGTATGATTATTTATTACTAATGAACAGCGACGTAAAACTTACGCCCGATTATTTCAGCAACCTTTTTGCCTTTTTTGAAGCCGGGGATACATTTGGTGTTATGGGCCGTATTATTGGTTGGGATGATGATGAAATACAGGATGCTGCAAAATATCCTGCATTGCAGGGGGCAAAAATTAAAACAGCAGGTAACTACTACCTTAACAACCCACAAAAAAGCGACAGGTTATATTCAGTTTATTTGTCTGGCGCAAATGCATTTGTGGATCGTAGGAAAATAATAACTCTGGGAGGCTTTGATGAGTTGTTTGCGCCTTTTTATGTAGAAGATTTTGAACTCAGCATAAGAGCCTGGCGCTTTGGCTGGAAATGTTATTACGATCACTTTTCTGTTTGCAGGCACCAGGTTTCTATCAGCATAAAATCTAAAAGCAATAAGAATTTTATCAACAAGATTTATTATCGGAATAAAATGTTTCTGCACTATATTCATTTGAATGGCGTTACCCTTACACAATGGTTTCTGCAACTTATTCCCGAAACCCTGTTTTACGTTATTACCGGCAGATTTTATTTTGCAAAGACTGTGCTGCTATTTTTAAGAAATAAACACAAGGCATCTATATCAAAAAACAATTTTAAAAAACTGGCTGAAGCAAATAACGGTTTGCTTTCAGTAAAAGAAGTATTTGGCAACATTTTGCTTTCTTTGCGAGGGAAAGATATTACCATGTTTTAAAATTATGCGATAAAGCACTCAAACGTCCTCGCTTAGTTTTTTGTATTTTTACGCATTGCTGATTTTTTATTTTATAATAATCAAATGTTGAATACTCATCAAAATAAATATTTTTCAATTTGTACGCTTGTAACCAACTGGGATGAATATGCCCTCATGAAAACCAGTTTTGAAGCTTGTGGTTTTACAGACGGATGTGAATACCTGGTGGCAGACAACTCAAAAGGTAATGCACAGGATGCTTACATGGCTATAAGAAAGTTTTTAAATGATGCAAAAGGAAGCTATGTGATTGTAGTTCATCAGGATGTGAGATGCATTGACACAAGGGATCGGTTACAAAACATTTTGAAAGAACTAACAACCAAAGATGCAAAATGGGGGGTATGTGGCAATGCCGGTGCTAAAGGCTACCATCAGGAAATAATGTATATAAAAACGGCGGGCACTACTGAAATTTCGGAAAATCTGCCATGCAGAGTAAACTCGCTCGACGAAAATTTTTTAATATTTGATGCGGAAAAAAGACTGACCATATCTGATGACATTGGTGGGTTTCATTTTTATGGTACAGACGTTTGTAACATTGCAGATTTTTTGGGTTACGCCTGTTATGTAATACCCTTTATGGTAAATCATTTAAGCAGCGGCAATTTAAAAGATATGGAACTTTACCGCCAGGGATTTATAGATCAGTATGCAAAAAAACTGGGAGGCAGATATATACAAACCACCTGTACAAAATTCTACTTAAGCAATTCCAACTTTAAAAATAAATTGTACAACTCCGCACCAATTTTTTTCTTCATAAAAGCATGGCAGCGGTTTAAGTATAACAGAGAGCTTGCCACAAAAGGCAACCTGCATAAAACAAAAAGAATTAAGGGCTAGCACGTTTTGCCTCAGGCTTTTGTCATATAAATAACAGCTATATCACCATTGTTTTGCTGGTTAATCTCCTTTGCTTTTTTTCTGAAACGCATAATATCTTCATCAGTAAACACAGTTGGTTTTGGATTTTTAAGCTGGCTGTTTGCTTCGCTTAACGGTATATCTTTTTTATACAATTCGCTGCTCAAAATTGCAAAATCGGTTGTATCATACTCAAATTTTGTAACTGCAAATCCTGCTTCCGCTGCAAGTTGATACATTCCTTTTTCTGATGGGATAAAAAGATGACGTGGTGCATCTAATTGGCTCCAGTCGGTTCCATAGGTCTGCCACCCGTAATTGCCCATAATTGGAATGCGCACCAGCAGCCGCCCGCTGGGCGAAAGCAGTGAATATGCTTTTTGTAAAATTTCTTTAGGATTTGGCATATGCTCCAGCGCATGATGGATCATAATAAGGTCGTAAGTATTATTTTCCTGCATCAAATCTCTTTTAAAAACTTTTATTGAGCCATAATCCAGGTTGTTATTAATAAAAGGGTCAATACCAACCAAATTGGTAAACCCTATTTTTTTCAGGCTGGTCAGCAGCGTTCCGTTACCGGTACCTACATCAAGAATCCGGTCGTTAAAAGCCGTGCCGCTGTTCTTCATCCATTGATAATAATCAGGCATTTTATAACCTATAGAGGTTATTGCACCAACAATGTCGAATTGATTGAAGATTAAATATTTTGCCTTCGCCTTGCTGATTAAATCCGGCTTCGCATCCTTAAGCGCTGTATTAAAGGAATAGTAGTTGTCGTTGGGATAATATTTAGCCAGGTTTTCAGGAACCACAGCTATCTGCATACTGCCGCATTGGGCGCATAACCGGTAATCGAACCATTCACGCAGGCCAAGTTGCATTTCTCTTATTTTATACGGAGTGTTGCCTGTTTCATTTCGGCAAATAATACACGCATTCATCTGCTGTTTTTAATAAATTAGGTAAAATAGAACCGGCTCCAACAAATTGGGCGGGTTGTTTGTTTTAAACTGTGTTTAATTAAACTTTGCAAACATAATCATTTTAAAAATAGTTAATTTGCAGGCTTAATTTAGCTTTCAACTACAGTACATGAAGAGTTTAAGAACGATCTTTAAATACATAAAAAAATACCCGTCTCTAATAATTACCTATTTTTCTTTCAACATTCTATCGGCAATTTTTGGTGTTATTTCCTTGGGCCTGCTAAGCCCGTTTTTAATGCTGATATTTAAACAGGGAGACGCTTTTAAAGCAATGACTGGCTCAGGCTCTCTTAACAGAATAAATCCGATTAATTATTTTAAAGAGTGGCTTTATCAAATGATAAATACACCCGGCGGAAGTATAACGGCGCTTGTGGTTATCTGTATTGTTGTTTTTATTTCCATTCTGCTTAAAAATTTATTTGCTTACCTGAGTATGTATTTTTTAAACCCCATACGCAACCGTATTTTAAATGATATGCGAAGCAGTATGTATAGCAAAATTCTTCGATTACCAGTTGGTTATTTTAATGAGCAACGCAAGGGCGATATCATGAGTAAGTTGTCTAACGATCTTGGAGATGTTGAAGGTTCTACCATAAGCGTGCTGGAAAGTATTTTCAGGGAGCCAATTACCATTTTACTGTTTCTTGTTTACCTGGTTATTTTAAGCCCGCAGCTTACCGTTTTTCTATTAATATTTTTACCTGTTGCAGGTTTTATTTTGGGCAGAATAGGGCGCTCATTAAAGAAAGAAAATACAAACGTGCTGCAACAGTTCGGCAAACTTTTTTCTACCATTGAAGAAACACTTGGCGGCATTCGTATTATTAAGGCATTTAATGCTGAAGATAAAATGCAACACAAGTTTGAATCGGAAAATGATGCTATGTATCATTTAAAAAACAGGGCCAACAGAAGAAGGGATCTGGCCTCGCCGGTATCAGACGCGCTGGGAATTACGGCCGTGTTATGCATTTTATGGTATGGTGGCAGAATGGTACTAAGCAACGATGCAAGTTTTACGCTGAATGCGAGCGATTTTTTAACCTACATCGCCATATTTACGCAGTTGATTCAACCACTTAAAGGCTTGTCTAATGCATCGTACAATATGCAGAAAGGTGCGGCAAGTATTGAGCGTATTGAAAGCCTGATAAATGAGCATGTGGAAATAATGGATATGCCGGGTGCAAAGGAGCTGAAAACATTCACTACTTCCATCGAATTAAAAAATGTAAGTTTTGGTTATGCTGATCATCCGATTTTAAAAAATATAAACCTTACAATCGAAAAAGGAAAAACCATTGCCCTGGTAGGCAGCAGTGGTGCAGGTAAAAGTACTTTGGTTGATTTAATACCCAGGTTTATTGATGCAGGAGCCGGTGAAGTTTTAATTGATGGCGTTAATATTAAAAACTATACGCTGAATTCCATCCGCCACCAGATGGGTATTGTAACACAGGAAGCTATTTTATTTAATGACAGTATTGCCAATAACATTGCACTGGCTAAGGACGATGCAACTACGGAAGAAATACAACATGCAGCACGCATTGCAAATGCAGAATCTTTTATCACTAAAAAGGAAGATGGCTATAATACAAACATAGGCGACCGTGGCTTAAAACTTAGCGGTGGCGAAAGGCAACGTTTAACAATAGCAAGAGCTGTATTAAAAAATCCACCCATTTTAATTTTGGATGAAGCAACATCTTCGCTGGATACAGAAAGTGAAAGATTAGTGCAGGATGCTATCAATAATTTAATGAATAACCGTACGTCAATTGTTATTGCACACCGGTTAAGCACCATCCGCCATGCGGATGAGATTATTGTTTTGCAAAAAGGCGAAATCGTAGAAAGGGGTACGCACGACAGCCTTATACAGCAAAACGGGTTTTACAAAAAACTGGTAACCATGCAGGAAGTAAAATAAAATCTACTCTATTATTTTACCTGTATTAGAATTTTATTAAAAATGACAAACTTCATTCCTATATTTCCATTAGCCATTGTTGTTTATCCCGGCGAGCAATTGAACCTGCATATTTTTGAACCAAGGTATAAGCAACTCATTGCAGAATGCTTTGAATTAAAAAAGCCATTCGGTATACCAGCGGTTATTAACGATAAGATAAGTGAAGTGGGCACTTTGGTGCAGGTAAAAGAAATAAGCACGCGGTACGAAGATGGTAAAATGGATATTAAAACCGAGGGTCTGCAGATTTTTAGAATGCTGGAGATGATTAATGACCTGCCCGAAAAACTGTATAGCGGAGCCATTGTAAATTATCCGGATAACGATGAAAGAACTAACAGGACTGTAATGCATGGCATTGTATTAGGCATTAAAGAACTGCATAAATTGCTTAAAATCGAGAAAAATTTCGTAAGGTCTGATAACGAGTTGACAACTTATGATGTAGCACATCATGCCGGTTTATCCATTGAGCAGGAATATGAATTATTGGAATTGTTTCACGAATCACAGCGACAGGAATATTTAAAACGTCACCTTAAAACAGTAATTCCGGTGTTGGCGGAAATGGAAATACTAAAAGAAAGAGTAAAACTGAACGGGCACTTTAAAAATGTGCATGGGCTAAACGATTTGTAATTTACGCTTTACTGAAAATGCTAAAAATAAGCGTTAACTGCTTTAAAAAATAAACATGAAGGTTTCAGGCTTTGGCTTTATTAAGAATGCTGTAAAATTTGATTACCCGGTAAAAGAATCTGTTTTATCAATTTTACCGCTGGTAGATGAATATGTTATAGCTGTTGGTAATTCTGAAGATAATACCCGTGAATTAATTGCGGGAATTGACAGCCATAAAATAAAAATAATAGATACTGTTTGGGATGATACTGTAAGAGAAGGCGGCAGGATATTAGCAATTGAAACACAAAAAGCTTTTTCGGCAGTAAGTGAAGAAGCTGACTGGGCCTTTTATCTGCAGGGCGATGAATGCATACATGAAAATGATTACGATGTTATAAGAAAAGCTATGGAAACCTATTTGCATGATGAACGTGTGGAAGGTCTTTTATTTAACTATAATCATTTTTACGGCGATTATAAATATATTGGCTCAGGAAAAAGATGGTACAGAAATGAGATACGCATTATCAGGAATAATAAAAACATTATTTCCTGGAAAGATGCACAGGGCTTTCGTTTTAAAGATGGAAGAAAGCTGAACGTAAAAAAAATAAACGCAACCATTTACCATTATGGCTGGGTAAAACCACCTAAAATTTCCACCCAAAAATCAATGTATTTCAATACTATTAATCACGCCGATTATGTAATTAATGCTGAAGCTCTGCAAAAAGATTTTGACTACCATAATATTGACAGGTTGGCACTTTTTACGGGTTTGCACCCGGCAGTAATGAAAAACCGGCTTAATAGTGTAAACTGGAATTTCGAGTTTAATACGCTGAAGAAAGTATACAAAAACATGAAGTTTAAGCATAAAATAAGCCATTTTATTGAAGATCTTACAGGCTACAGAATAGGTGAATATAAAAATTACAAGATTATTTAATTGAGCTTAATGACAAAAACAATTTGCTTCGATTTTGGTAATACCCGTTTAAAAGCGGCGGTATTTGAAAATGATATTTTTTCGGAAGAAATTATTTTGCCCGATGATTCTGTAGCAACGATCAAAAAATTATTGGCTGATCATAAACCGCAGAAAACGATTTTATCTTCGGTTATTGACCACAATACAGCAATTGAAGATTTGCTGGCAGCAACTTCAGCATTTCACAAACTCTCCCATCTTACCAAAATAAATTTTACCACTCCGGTTGGTAAACCCGAATCAATAGGTGCCGACAGGTTAGCTCTTTCTGCCGCAGCGGTTCATTTTTTTCCCGGCAAAAATAACCTGGTGGTTGCATTGGGTAGTTGTATTACTTATAATTTCATAAACCAGTACCAGCAATTTATCGGCGGCAGCATTTCGCCGGGTATGGAAATGCGCTTTAAAGCCATGCAGGTTTTTACGGCAAAACTGCCTTTGGTGCAAAAAGATTGGAATTTTCCGCTAATTGGCTATGATACCAAAACAAATATGCTTAGCGGTGTTATTTCCGGAATTACATATGAAATAGATGGTTTTATCAGCGAATATGCCCGAAAATACAGCAACTTTAACGTGGTTTTAACCGGGGGAGATACAAGCTATTTTGCAGGTCAACTTAAAAACAAGATATTTGCCGACCCTTATTTCTTATTTAAAGGATTATATGCACTCAGTGAAACTAACAATGGCTAAAATTTTAATGGTACTTATTGTGGCTTGTGGCTTGCAAATGAGTGCATCTGCACAGGAAAACTCTCCCTATTCAAGATATGGATTAGGCGACCTTACACCCAACCATAATGTTTTTACCAGGGGTATGGGTGGTATTTCTGCCGGCGTAGCTGATAGCAGGAGTATTAATTTTACAAACCCGGCATCACTTACCATGATAAGTAATATGGTTTTTGATGTAGGTACAGAAATAGATTACAGAATTCTGAAAAGTACCAACCCTGCAAAAAAATTCACTTCTGCAAATACATATGTTTCATACCTGCAGATGGCTTTTCCCTTAACAACGCCTAAAATGGCTAAAAAAGATATGTTTTGGTTATTGACTTTTGGCTTAAAACCATTAACTAAAATTAATTATAAGATCGAGAAAAATGAACGCCTACCTGGAGTTGATAGTTTGCATACATTGTACGAAGGGAATGGTGGTGTTAACCAGGCATATTTAGGAACTGCACTTAAATATAAGAACTTCAGTATCGGCATTAATGCGGGCTATACTTTTGGCAGCAAAGATTACAGTACCAAACTCAATTTCTTAAATGACACTGTTTTTTACTATTCATCTAATTCTGAAGAAAAAACTTCTTTTGGCGGCGTTTTTATAAATGGCGGTATGCAATATGATTTTACCCTGGCTAAAGATGAAAAAAAGCGGGTATCAAAAATTTTAAGGGTTGGCGTGTATGGTAATATACAGCAGAACTTAAAAGCCAGCAACGATATTATCAGGGAAACAATTCTGTACGACCAGAATGGAGGTACTACCACTTTAGATAGTGTGTATAAAGTGAAGGATGTGAAAGGAATGATTAAAATGCCAGCCATGGTTGGTTTTGGAGCAAGTTACCAGGATGCACACTGGTTAATTGGTGCCGACCTCGAATATGGTAACTGGAGCAGCTACCGTTATTATGGCCAGAAGGACGATGTACAAGACAATTATACCGTTAGGGCGGGTGCACAATATTACCCCGCAAAGGATAATACCCCGCTCAAAAAATATTTCAACTTTGTAAGGTACAGGGCCGGCTTATACTTTGGTTCAGATTATATTAATACGAATAAAAACAGGCCCGAATATGGATTTACCATTGGTGCCGGTATGCCGTTAACTACATTAAGAAAGATAAGTTATACAGGAGAGTATGTTGTTTTAAACACAGCACTGGAAGTGGGTAACAGGGGTAATAAACAAACCAACCTGCGGGAAAATGTAGTGCGGTTTAGTATTGGTGTTTCCATGAATGCCCGCTGGTTTCAAAAACCTAAATACAATTAATGTATTTTTAGGCATTGTTAATAATACCTACAATTATTTTTCATGCGCGTACTGCTGCCTGGTTTATTGCGGCCTGTTCTGGGCAACATCCTCCTTAATATTACTTACAGCAATTTTTTTCCGCTATTTATTGTTCTGTTTTTTTTTGCATCGGTATGCCTTTCTTCCTGCGGTAACAGCGATGCGGATGTTAACCAATATAACAGCAAAAGCCTGGGCATTGAAGAAATAAGAAATGCCGATATTAATTATACCTTGGGCGGTAAGGCAAAAGCAAAGTTGCTATCGCCATTAATGCTAAGGGTGCAGGATGTAAACCCCTATGTTGAATTCCCTAAAAAACTACATGTTGATTTTTTTGACGAAACCGGTGCTGTTGACAGCAGGCTGGATGCGCTGTATGGTAAATACCTTGAGCAGGAAAGTAAAGTGTTTTTAAAGGACAGTGTAAAGGTAATTAACATAAAAGGCGATACCCTGTATTGTGATGAACTATGGTGGGACAGAAACAGGAAAGGGAACGAATTTTACACTGAGTCACCCGTGCGTATAAGAACGAAAACACAAATCATTAATGGTGTGGGTATGGAAGCAAGGCAGGATTTTAAAGGCTATGTTATTAAAAAAGTTACCGGTATTATCAACGTTCCCAACTCGCAGTTTCCCAGCAATTAATTTTCTGAAACAATTCAGTTTATCCTCGTGTTATCAATACCGGTTACAGGCTCTGTCAACAAAAAATATAGTAAAATAATCAAGTGCCTAATCAGTATCTTTAGTCAGTAAATTGAACAATATGGAATACCGTCGGCTGGGAAAATCAGGATTACAATTAAGTGTATTGTCTTTCGGAAGCTGGGTAAGCTTCAGCAAGCAGATCAATGATAAAGTGGCCGATGAATTAATGGGCATTGCATATGATAAGGGCATCAATTTTTTTGATAATGCCGAAGTATATGCCTTGGGGGAAAGTGAAAAAATGATGGGCCGTGTTTTAAAAAAGAAAAAATGGGACCGTAGTTCCTATATTGTTTCGTCGAAAGCATTTTGGGGATGGCGCGGTGCAAACAATAAACCCAATCAAACGGGTTGCAGCCGCAAACATTTACTGGAAGCCTGTGATGAAGCTTTACAAAGGTTACAGGTAGATTATCTTGATCTGTATTTCTGTCACCGCCCCGATAAAAAAACGCCTGTTGAAGAAACGGTTTGGGCAATGAACCATCTGATACAGCAGGGAAAAATAATGTACTGGGGCACCAGCGAGTGGAGTGGGGTTGAAATTATGGAAGCACACCGTGTTACAGAAAAATTTATATTGATAGGCCCCACCATGGAGCAGCCCCAATACAATTTATTTGAGCGTGATAAAATTGAAAAAGATTTTTTAGAAATCTATAAAAATGTGGGACTGGGCACAACCATCTGGAGCCCTCTGGCATCGGGTCTTTTAACCGGTAAGTACAACGAAGGGATTCCTAAAGGCAGCCGCTTTGCCTTAGAAGGTTTTGATTGGTTGAAAGAAAGATGGGTGATGGATGAAAAGGTGAAGAAGGTAAAAAAACTGACTGAACTGGCAACTAAACTGGACGTAAGTACTGCTTCTTTAAGCATTGCCTGGTGCATTAAAAACCCCAATGTAACCACAGCTATTCTTGGTGCAACCAAAAAGGCGCAGTTGCTTGAGAATTTAAAAGCACTGGATGTGGTTAACATGCTTACGCCTGAGTTACTGGAGAAGATTGAAACAATTATGAAAACAAAACCAGTTTTACCCGAGTTTTAAGATGGCAACAATTATTGTGTATGGTATTCCAAATTGCGATACTACAAAAAAAGCAATGGTATGGCTAAAAAATAACAATCTTGAATTTTCCTTTCATGATTATAAACAAAGTGGCATAACCAAACAAAAGTTAGAGCTATGGTGCAATAAAAAAGGCTGGGAAAACATCTTTAACAAACGAAGTACAACCTGGAGAGAGCTCTCGGGAGCCGAACAGAAAAAAGTTATCAATCAATCAGCCGCAATAAAAGTAATGATGGAAAATAACAGCATTATTAAAAGGCCGGTTATTGAATTTGAAGACAAACTTTTAGTGGGATTTAAGGAAGAAGCATTTAAAGGGCTATTACATAAAATTAAATAAAACAACCCGAACCTTTGAAGTGTAAAGCCCATTCAGGGGTCGGGGCAACAACTTAAAAAAATGAAACGTAACGCAACAGCCGTTTGGACCGGCACTGGAAAAGAAGGTAAAGGAAATCTTACCACACAAAGTACTACTTTAAGCGAAACACAGTATTCTTTTACTTCAAGATTTGAAGAGGGTGTTGGCACAAACCCGGAAGAGCTTGTAGCGGCAGCACACGCTGGCTGCTTTAGTATGAAACTTAGTTTTGTATTGGGTGCAGCAGGTTTTACGCCCGATGAAATAAACACCAAATGTACCATTGACCTGGACCCTGCAAAAGGTGAAATTGTTGAATCTCATTTAGCTGTTTCAGCAAAAATACCAGGCATAACCCAGGAGCAATTTGATGCCGCTGTTGCAGATGCAAAAGCAAACTGCCCGATATCTAAATTATTAAAGACCAATATTACCCACGAAGCAGTGCTTGCATAATTTTATCTGATAAGCCAGTTATAACAGGATGATCACAAAAGCAATTTCAATATTTGTACTTGTATTATCTGTATTTGCAGTAAAGGTAAATGCTGCAGACACCCTGGTTGTAATATTTGACAGGCAGAATTTTGTGCAGGGTGACAGTATTGAAATGGAAGTATATATTGACCCATACAGGGCTGATCAGCCTGCACAAACTTTGCATTTGTGGATCGACAATATTAAAACCGGGCAACGCTGGAAATTCCGCTATCCCTTTTTAAAAGGCCGTTATAAGTTTTCTTTAAAAATTAATGATAGCATTCCCAATGGAACTTATGCCTTTAATTTTTTGATGCAGAAAAAATTTCTTGCAATAAATGGGAAGCTTAAAAATGGTGCAGAAGAATACAAAGTCCTTAATTATGTTGCAACAACAAAAAATAAGGCACCCATCATTGACGGTGCTGAACTGTCAGCCGATGGTTCTTTTAAAATTGATAACCTCTTTTATACCGATTCGGTATATTTTGGATTTTCGCCGGTAATTAAAACCAAGCTAAACCCGTTGAGGATTGCTATCGAAACGCCTATCGATTCTGCATTTATACCGGAAGCCGCCGTAACGGAATTTGTAACTGTGGGCATGGAAGAAATACCCAGTATACAAAATGATACAGCGGTAAACGGTTATATTTTTTCTCAAGTAAATAAAAAAGATAAACAGTTGCTGCGGGAACTGGTATTGAAATCAAAACAAAAAACCAGGCAGGAAAAATTTGAAAATGAAAATGTAAGCGGGCTCTTTGCATCTGATAATGCAAAGACAATTGACTTTTATGAAAACGACCAGCTGAAAACCTATACGGATATCTACAGCTACCTTATTGCAAATATTCCCGGGATGACTATCGTGAATGATGAAAAGGCGGGCCGCGAAGTTTTATATTGGAGAAATGAAAAAGTGAATATTTTTGTTGATGAATTTATGGATGCGGATTTTTCATCCTATTCGCTTAGTGTGCAGGATATTGAAATGGTAAAAATTTTCAGCCCGGGCTCAAGGCTGGGCCTGGATGGATTTGGAGGCTCTGTTGCTATTTATACAAGGCGCTTTAGTAACCGACCTGCAAACAGGCTCAGTAATTACAGCTTTTATGTAAAAGGGTACACACAAAAAAATGCCATGTGGAAATAGTTTTTTTGCAGATCATTACCAGCTTCAATCATTCTTTTACTTCATCACGATAAGTATATAACAAAGTAATTTTTATGAAAATTATATTTCCAGTTGCAATTATTATTTTATTTTTTACCTCTTTTAAACTGATGCCGGCTAAAGATAAAATACTTAGCCTGACAGCGCAAATTGAAAAACGAAGTGGCGATACTTTTTTAATGAAAGTTACATTAACGAACAATTCGCCCGACACCGTGAAATATATTACCTGGGATTGTACATGGGAAAAGGTTTATAGTATAAACTCAGATAGGTGGACAATTACAGCAAGTGATCAGTTTTGTTTTAAAAATGGCCATATTGAAATTAAAATCCCTCCTTATGGAAGCGATATCAAAAATTTAGAACTAATAAAAGAAAAGGGTATTGCAAAAGTGAAAAATCAAAAATTTAAGATCGGTTTCAACTATATAACAAATTTCACCATCAAAAAAATTCCTTCAAAATATTCTGCAACTCCCAACAGAGATTGGGAAATGATCTGGAGTAATGATGTTTCGCCAAATCTTTTTCTATAATTCAATACTTCTTCACTTAATGCATCGCCTCCCCTAAATCTATTTTCTTTTTTTTATTTCCCTTCACCATCAATACAAACGGAACGCATAATAAAAACATAATACTCAGGTATAAGAATACATCCATGTAAGATAATACCGCAGCCTGTTTCATCACCATACCGTTCAAACCAGCATAACCTGCTTTCATAGCATCCGGCGATAAACCTCTGCTTGCTATGGCATGTTGTAAACCCTGCAGGCGTTGCTGAACAGCAGGATCACTTGCATCTAATTTAGAAGCAAGATTACTCCAGTGCGTAACACTTTGTCTTGACAGGAAAGTTGTAATAAGTGCAATACCAAACGAACCGCCCAGTTGCCGCATCATACCGGTAAATGCTGCGCCCTGGCCTATTTCCTGTCCTTTTAAAGTTGAGAGCGCAAGTGTTGTAACGGGAATGAACAACATACCCATCGCAACACCTCTTACGATGAGCATCCAGAAAAAATCATCGGCGCTGGTATTGGGTGTTAAAATATTGAAACCCCAAAAAGAGAATACAGCAAAGAGAAACATACCGCCGGCAGCAAGGTATTGTTGCGGCACACCCTTTTGCAATAACATACCGATCATGGGCATCATAACTGCAGTGGTAAGTGCAGCGGGTACCATCAGCATACCAGCCTGTTGAGCGGTCCAGCCCAAAATAGTTTGTGTATATAAAGGAATAATAAAGGTAGAACCATACAAACCAAAACCCATGATGAAGGATAGGATAGTACCCACCCGCAGGTTGCCGTTTTTTAAAGTCCGCAATTCAACAATCGGTTTTCTGAAAACCAGTTCACGCCACACAAAAAAGTATAAGCCAAATCCTGCAGTGATTGCCAGGATTAATATAGTATTGTTGCTGAACCAATCATCATCCTGTCCTTTTTCCAACACATATTGTAGTGAGCCGATTGCAATGGCGAGTAAGCCAATACCCAACCAGTCGATATCCATCACTTTACTTTTTTCTCCGTATTTCGGGCTTCTTACAAATTGTAAAGTAAGCAGGGTTGCAATTACGCCTATTGGAATGTTGATGTAAAAAATATAAGGCCATGATGCATGTTCAACAATATAACCGCCCAGCGGAGGGCCAAGTGTGGGACCGATGATAACGCCTAATCCGTAGATGGCTTGTGCCATACCTCTTTTTTCTGGAGGATAACTTTCTGTAATGATGGTTTGCGAAGTAACGAGTAAAGCACCACCACCAAGGCCTTGCAGAAACCTGAAGGCAACCAATTCCCAAATACCGGTTGCGTTACCGCATAAAAAAGAGAAAACAGTAAATATAATGATGGATGCTGCAAAATAATTACGCCTGCCAAATTGTTGCGATAACCAGCTCGTCATAGGTACAATAATAACATTACCGATGGCATAAGCGGTAATTACCCAGCCTACTTCGCTAAGCGTTGCACCCAGGGTTCCCTGCATTTTTGGAACTGCTACGTTAACAATGGTAGTGTCTACAATTTCCAGCAGGGCGCAAAAAATAGCAGTGATGGTAATGATCACCCTTCTTCCACCATATTCTACTAAAGATTCCATTTGTTGCATAAGGTACAGTTAATTTAAACTGTTGTTATTTTAATCAAGGTGTACATCAACACTTACATTCATCCCCGGGATCAACTGTTTTACCAATGTTTCTTCCGTCTTATTGAATTCAATTTTTACCGGCAGCCGTTGTACCACTTTTACAAAATTGCCGCTGGAATTATCGGGAGGTAATAAAGAAAATTTAGAACCGGTAGCAGGAGAAAAAGAAGTGAGCGTTGCTTCAAAATCATGATTTGGAAAAGCATCCACATGCACGATAACTTTTTGCCCGATCTTCATTTTTTCAAACTGTGTTTCTTTAAAGTTCGCAACTACCCAAACATCATTACTGAGAACGATGCTGAATAAAGACTGACCGGCCTGGATGAACTGTCCTTCCTGCACATTCACTTTTGAAACCAACCCGTTTTCCTGTGCTACAACAACTGCATACGATAGGTTTAATTTTGCTTCTTCCACTTCCACTTCACGCTGTTTTATTACAGAGCCTGCCACACCTATTTGAGAAGAAGTTGCATTGCTTTGCGATGCAACCGTATTGGTTTGCTGGTTAACCTGGTTTCTTTGTTGTTCTAATATCTGTACCTGTTTTTCGGCAGTTTGTTTGGCTGCAGAAGCCAGCTCGTATTGCTGTTGTGTTATGGAATGATCTTTTATAAGATTGGCATACCGGTCATAATCCTGGCTTGCTCTCAACAGGTTTACTTTGGCAGCTTCTATCTGTGCATCAATGGTTGATACACCGGCATGTGTACTGGCAATGCTTGCCCTGGCTGCATTGGTACTTGATTCTGCCGCACCTAAATTACTTTTTGCAGTTGCCAGGGCGGCTTCGGCCTGTTGTACACGCAAAGCGAGGTCACGCTCATCCAGTAATAAAAGGGTATCACCTTTTTTTACAAGCTGGTTATCTTTTACACGAACTGCTTTTACATAACCTGCAACGCGGGGTATCACCGGGCTGATGTTTGCCTCTATCTGTGCATCATCCGTTTCTTCATGATGTTTGCCATGCTGGTATTTGCTTAAACCAAACCAGCCTCCACAAATAACAAGTAAGGCCAGCACAATAATAAAACCTTTGCTGCTCTTCTTTTTGGGTGCTGCAGTAGTTTCAGGGGTTACAGTTTTTTCGGTTGCATTCTGATCCATAGATCTGTCTTTTGTTTTGATTAATATTTTAAAGTTCCTGTTGTTTGTAATAATTTATTGTAGGCAATAAATGAATCTGCCTTGGCATTGGTTACACTTAACCTCGTTTGTAATAAGGCTACATCTGCATCTAATAATTCGGTGGTTGTGGCCAGGCTGTTATCGTATTTGTTTTTGGTGATGCGGAAATTTTCTGTTGCCTGTGCCACGGCTTTTTCATACACCTGTATTTTTTTAACGCTTACAAGGTATACCTGGTAAGATTGGTTTACCTGCAGGCGGATATTATCTGTAAGCATTTCTTCACCGGCTGTTATTTGCTTTACCCTTGCTTCGGCCTGTTGCACTTTTGATTTCATTTTCCAGAGCGATGCGATATTGTATTTTACGCCAACACCGATATTAACTGCATTGTACACCGATAAAAATTTGGGAATATCTGCAGCTATATAGCCGCCTGTTAATGAAAACGAAGGATATTTATCAGCTTTTATTGATTGGATATTAATATCGGCAGATTTTTTTCTAAAACCTATGGCACCTATATCCTGACGGTTTTGTATAGCATCCTGTTCATATTCTTCTATTGTTTTTACACCTGTTGGCAGGGCCAGTCCGCTTTTATCTGGTATCAAAATAGTTTGTTCAGGCAGGCCCATCATAATGTTCATATTTACACAGGCCAGTTTATAATTGCTTTCAGCATCCAATAAAGTAAGTTCAATATTGGAGGATTGTAATTCCGATTTCATCAGGTCGTTCCTGGCCAGCAAACCATTCTTCTCCAGGTTGGTAAGATCTTTAACTCTTTGTTGCGATTGTGCCAGGTTTTCTTTTACCAGCTCTATAGCCTGGTGCGCTTTATACAAATTAATGCAGGCATTGATGATATTGAAAGCCACAGCACCACGGTCATTCTCCGCATCCAGCTTAACGGCCTGCTCCAGGAATTTAGCCGACTCTATACCATACTTAATTTTTCCCCCGTTATACAAGGGTAAAGAAACACTCGCAATGCCGTAAACAGCCTGGTGTACAGAAGGGCTACCACCTGAACCTGAGCCGGTTTTAATATCAATGCTTGGTTGAAACGGTAAATACAGGTAAGAGCCGCTGATGCCTGCATCGGGTAATTTTCTTTCCTCCGCTTCCTTAACATTTGCGGTAGCTTCCAGTATTTTAGCTTCATTGCTTTTTAGCTGCTTGCTGTTCTTTAAACTCAGGTCAATGGCGTCTTTAAGTGTCAGTGTCCTGGTTTCCTGCGCCTCCAGGATCTGTAACAAAAACAAGGAGACTGCCAGTAAAATAATTTTATGCTTCATGCGTAAGTATTGCTTTAAATATAAATTTCAGGTGAGTACTTATTTTTTTCTTCATTAGTTTTTGATACTGTTCGTCGGGCATATCCTGCAGGTTGTTTATCTCCCTGTAATAATGCTGGGTAGTAACCAGGTTGCTGACAGTGCCCACCAGGGTAGCCATTAAAATGGGAACATCAACATTTTTTACAAAGTCACCGCTTTTTTGCCCTTCCTGTATAAGTGCTTTAACCAGTGTTTGATTGTGTTTTTTTAACTGCTGTATCAGTTCCATGGTAACGGTTCTCTGCGTAGCTACCTGTTCTCTCATCATTATTTTATGGAAACAGGTTTCCGAATGAAATTTTTCAATAAAAAAGTCGATCATCATATTCACTTTTTCCATGGGTGCCAGTTCTTTATTTTCCAGCATGCTTTCCAGTTTAAGCGTGGTTCCCTCCATACGTTGTGTAAATAAAGCCTCCAGCAATTTCTCTTTAGAACCAAAATAATAGGAGATCATGGCCAGGTTTACATCCGCCTCATCGGCAATATCCCGTACAGATGTGCCACTAAAACCTTTATCTGCAAAGAGTTTTTCAGCCGTGTCTATTATCTGTATCTGCTTGTCATTAAATTTCATAATCGGTAAATGAAATGCGAAGTTAAACAACTGTTTAATATTAATCAAACATTTGTTTAATTTTTTTTTAAAATAAACAGCTTTAAGTATAAATGTCAGGGGTTGGCAGTTTTGTATTAGATTTGAAAAAACGATCAGCACTATGTCATTTCAGAATAAAACAGTCATCATAACCGGTGCATCACGCGGAATTGGTAAGGCAATAGGATTAAAGTTAGCAGCAGCGGGAGCTAATATTGTTATTGCGTCAAAAAGTGTGGAAGAAAATCCAAAGCTTGGTGGTACTATCTTTTCGGCTGCTGAAGAAATGGAAGCAGCAGGTGGTAAAAGCCTGGCAGTGCAGTGCGATATCCGTTTTGAAGACCAGGTACAAAACGTAATTGATAAAACCGTTGAAAAATTCGGTGGCATTGATATTTTAATAAACAATGCATCGGCCATCAACCTTACATCAACCGAACAAACCGAACCGAAACGTTTTGACCTGATGTATGATATTAATGTAAGAGGTACTTTCATGATGAGCCGGGCCTGCATTCCTTATCTTAAAAAAGGAACCAATGCACATATCTTAAATTTATCTCCGCCTATCAATATGGATCTGAAGTGGTTTGAAAACCACCTGGCTTATACCATCAGCAAATATGATATGAGTATGATAGCCCTGGGTTTATCTGCGGAGCTTAAAAAATATAATGTGGCTGCCAATACACTGTGGCCACGAACAACTATTGCAACAGCAGCAGTCAATAATTTACTTGGCGGCGAAATGCTGATGAAGATGAGCCGCACCGTAGATATTATTGCAGACGCTGCTTTTTATATTTTATCTAAACCATCAACAAGCTGCACCGGTAATAATTTTATTGATGAAGATGTACTCGCTGCCGAAGGGATCACAAACCTGTCCGGATATTCTGTTGTGCCGGGTGCACAGTTGTACCACGATTTATTTGTTTAAAAGCGGCTGTTAAAAAATTCTTAAAAGCATTTTTCTTTGATGAATGGTAACATTTATTGGATGCTGTACGTTTAATTTCGTAACAGCATCATTACGCCATGAATGATGTGTTCGCAAACCAATAAAGTATAGCCATGAAATGTTTTTCCATCAAAGCATTATGCTTTTGCATGCTGTTAACTGCGGCTGCATTTGGCCAAACTGTCAAAAAGCAGCTAGTTGCCAAAAGAATTCAATCAACCATTAAAATAGACGGCGTTTTAGACGACGCCGGTTGGAAAGATGCCCCGCTGGCCGATAAGTTTACAGAACTGCGGCCTACACCATTTGCGCCTGAAAACGCCAACAATGCAACACAGGTTTATATTGTGTATAATAACGAGGGTATTTATGTTGGCGGATATTTACATGAAAAAACCAAAGACAGCATTGCATCTGAATTAACCGGCCGGGATGGCTTTGGTAATAACGATTTTATAGGAGTGGTATTTGATACTTATCATGATAAACTTAATGGTTTCGAATATTTTGTTACACCACTTGGCGAACAGATGGATGCCAAAGTATCGCCAAACACAAATGGCAACAGCGAAGATTTTAGCTGGAATGCTGTTTGGGAAAGTAAATCAAAACTACAGGCCGATGGCTGGACATTTGAAATGTTTATTCCATACGCTGCCATCAGGTTTGGTAAAAAAAATGTGCAGGATTGGGGATTGAATATTGTAAGGCGCCGGCAAAAAAGCGGGCAGCAGTTATTCTGGCAACCAATTGATCCCAATAAAAATGGTTTTTTAACGCAGGAAGGAATGATAACCGGACTTGAGGGAATTAAACCGCCATTTCGTTTACAATTATCACCTTACTTATCTACTTACATAAATCATGATGAAAATGTGCTCATAAAAAAAACTACCACAGCAATAACCGGTGGTATGGATATAAAGTATGGCCTTAACCAGGCTTTTACTTTAGATATGACGCTAATACCCGATTTTGGACAGGTACAATCCGATAATGTAACTTTAAATCTATCACCGTTTGAACAACAGTACAGTGAAAACAGGGCTTTTTTTACTGAAGGAACAGAGTTGTTTAACAAGGCAGGTTTGTTTTACAGCAGGCGTATTGGTGGAGAACCAATACACCGTTACGATTTTAATATTAACGGTAACGAACAGGTAATTAAAAATCCCGGGCAAACTAAATTATACAATGCCACAAAAATAAGCGGCCGCACGCAAAAAGGATTAGGCATTGGTTTGCTTAATGCTGTAACAAGGCCACAGTATGCCGAAATTGAAGACCTGGTTTCCGGCCAAACACGCAAAGTAGAAACCAACCCTTTGACTAATTACAACATTATTGTATTAGACCAGACTTTAAAAAATAACAGCAGCGTATCCTTTATCAATACAAGTACAATCCGTAGTGGTAACGACAGGGATGCTGACGTGAGCGCTTTTTTGTTTGATCTGAACGATAAAAAAAATAAGTGGAATGTTGGCGGCAACTTTAGCCTTAGCAATATTTTTGAAAAAGGAAAAACTTCTACCGGTTATGCCTATAATGCTTATTTTGGAAAGACAAGTGGCAAGTTTACATTTAATATGTGGCAAAATTTAAGTAATAACAAATACGATAACAGCGACCTGGCATATTTTACCAATAATAATGATATTCATACGGGTTTATGGATGGGATACAATTGGAACAAACCTGGTAAATGGTATAACAACGTTGGCACCAATGTTAACTTTCACCTGCTTAACCTGGTTACTGCCATTCCGGGCATAGATATCAGGTCGGATAAATTTCAGCAATTTTTTGCCAATTACAATCTGTATGGCCAGCTTAAAAATTTATGGCAATTTGGATTAAATGTGAATGTAACGTCCAACTATAACGATTTTTATGAACCCAGGGTTTATGGCAGGGTATTTCATAATAAAGGAAGAGTTGGCGCAAATGTAAACTGGAATAGTAACCAGGCTAAAAAAATATCCTGGGGTGGTTATTTAACCTGGAGAGAAGGGGCTGTAACGAAAAGAAAAACGATCGGCTATGGGTTCAATGGTAAAATAAGGTTTAGCAGTAAATTCTCCGTTGATGGCTCTATAGAAACAGATAACAGCAAAGATCAACCTGGTTGGGCAGAAACCTTATATGCAGCCAATTCATCACAAATGGATACGGTAATTTTTAGCCGCAGGAATAATCAGAACATCAATACTTCACTGAACATTAAATATAATTTTACTAATAAAATGGGAATCACATTAACCACCAGGCATTCCTGGGGAAAAGTGCAGCCGCTTCAGTTTTATGTATTAAGCAAGGCTGGAAATTTAGAAACTCCGGACTTTGCATATAACAACAATAGAAATCAAAACTTTAATTATTTAACAACTGATTTGGTATATACCTGGCAATTTGCACAAGGCAGTTTCTTTAATATTGTCTGGAAAAATATCTCATCAAATTTTAACAGGAGTTTCGAAAGAAACTATGCCACTAATCTTAGTAAAACATTTACGGATAAGGATTATAACAGCGATATTCAATTTAGAAGCCTGTCAGTAAAAGTGATATACTTTTTAGATTATTTAACTGTAAAAAACCGAAAACGAAGACGTTAATATTTAGAAAGGTATTTTCTCTTTGCAAAAAAGTCAGGCTGTTTGTGCCGGACTGTTTTTTTGTGAATTTGATGATAAATTATTTTATTATCAGCTCCGGATTTTATTTGTCTGAAGACCTGTTGCCAATAATTATCGCAGCCATAGCAAGCGCCGAATCTTTTAAAAGCATACCCGGATCTCCATTCATAGCGGGTTGCAGATGTAAGGTGAAAACAAAGATCAACAGCATGACAGCCAGTAAATAGCAGGCCAAAATTTTAAATTTATTAAGAAGAATATCTAATGCAGCAGCAATTAATGCAGCCCCGGTTATATAGATCCACATTTTACCATCGCCCGGCATATAATCCGGAATGGCACCACTCATTTTATCAGCATTCATAAAATGTGCAACGCCAAAAACTCCCATTATCAGGGCATATAGTACTTCGGCAAGTCTTGTAGGAAAAAATGATTTCATTTTATAAGATTTTGGTTTAGTTGAAAAATAAGCAATAAAACCCAGGATTGCAATAGCCGCCCCTGTTTTCAACAAATGTATAAATGAAAAATGCCCGGCTGCTAAAATATACTTTTATACAACCGGGCATAATTTTTTAAAACAGTATTTATTTCAACATCTGTTTTGGAACATCTTTTTCCAGTAAGTATTTATAAATGAATTTTGTTTTCATGTTTTGAAAATGTAAACCTTTATTACCACCCCAGCCATGCCGGCCGCCGCTGTAAGGCATAAATTCAAAATCTTTTTTAAGGTCCTGTAATTTGCTGATGAGCTGAATACTGTTTTGTATGTGTACATTATCATCGATCATGCCATGCACGATCTGCAGCATGCCTTTATATTTATCGGCATAAGTAAGTACGGAGCTGGTTTTATATCCTTCGGGGTTATTGGCAGGTGTGCCCATAAATCGTTCGGTATAATGTGAATCATATAATGTCCAGTCGGTAACACTGCCGCCAGCCATGCCATGCGTAAATACATCGCTGCCATAAGTTAAAGCATAGCAGGTCATGTAACCGCCATAACTAAAACCTGTGATGCATATTTTAGAAGCATCAGCACCGCCATTTGCAATTAACCATTTTACCATGGTACTGTAATCCTTCATTTCCCAATAACCCAGGTTATGGTACATATAGGCTACGCCTTCTTTTCCGAAATGCCCGCTGGCCCGATGATCCATCGAAACCTGTATCAAACCTTCTTTGGCATACCATTGCTGGTTACCGCTAATACCCCAGGTATCCATTACGGTACCGGCATTTGGCCCGCCGTAGATAGAGATCAGTACCGGGTATTTTTTATTCTTATCCATGTTAATAGGCCAGGTTATTTTCATGGGCAGATCGTATAAGCCATCATCGCTTTTTACACGAACGATCTCCGTTTTTGCCAGGTTGTAATTATCAAATTCAGCTCCTTTGCTGTCGCCCAGGTCTTTAATGATCTTTCTTTTGTTACTGATCAAAGTCATTTTAGTGGGCGTTGTTGCATTGTTATAGGTTGTTATAAAATAGGAACCGCCCGGAGAAAGGTTGATCAGGTTGTTATATTCGCCCAGGGTAAGGCGTTCCATATTTTTACCGTTTGTATTAACGCGGTAAAAATCAGTGCGGGCAGTATTTTCAAGGCTTCTTGCCGTAAAATAAACAATGCCTTTCTTCTCATCCACATAAGTAAGATCGGTAACGGTAAATTTTCCGGAAGTGATGGCGTTGATCAGCTTTCCTTTCATGTCGTAGAAGTACATATGTTTCCAGCCTGTGACATCGCTGAACAAAATAAAACCGGTACCATCTCCTAAAAAATGAATGCGGTTCCCTTCATCATCCAGATCGATCCAGCTTTTTTGCTTTTCATTATAAAACTCAGATCTGGCGCCGGTAAAAGTATTTACATCATAAATGATCAGGTTATCCTGCAGCCTGTTCATCCACTGCACAAGTAAAGAACTGCCATCTGGTTTCCAGTAAGGCAGACCAAAATACTGGTCGTCTTTTTCGTTGAAAGCGGCCCACACAATTTTTGTACTCTCCGGCTCAACTATACCCACTTTTACTTCGGGATTGGGATCACCTACTTTTGGATATCTTTCTGTTTCAACATAACCATGCAAACCTGTTGCATCTGTTATGGTAAAAACAGGCACCGGCGAATCATCCGTTCTAAAAAAGGCAATATGCTTACTATCGGGGCTCCACCAAAAACTGCGGTTCCTGCTGCGGCGACCTAAGATTTCTTCGGTATACACCCAACTGGCGTAGCCATTTAAAATAGTTTCGCTGCCATCTTTTGTTATCCTTGTTTCTTTTATTGTAGTGAGATTAACGGTGTACAGATCATTATTTTTTGTGTACGCCACATAATTACCATCGGGACTTAAGGTTTGGTTTATTTTTTTGGCCGTGTCATTGGTAAGCCTGATATCTTCCGCATTTTTACGGAGATAGAGATCGGTTCCTTTAACAATAATTTCGGGAGTAGTTGCCACAGTACCTTTATTGATATTGGACTCCACGTATTCTTTTTCTGCACCATTCTTGCAATCTATCTCCAGGTTCTTTCCATCCCTTCTTAAAATAAAATGGCTGTCATCTATCCATTTAACAACGGTTGGCAAAGGGTTGGTGATGCCTTTAAAATTATTTTTAAAATACTGGTCATCGCCAAGATCTTTTTTTTGTGCAAAGCTGGCCAGGCTTAAGATCAATATTGCAGTGACTGCTGTAATGTGCTTTCCAAATTTTATCATACCTAAATGAGTTTTAATTGAGCTGACAAGATAACTTTTTTGAGATAAAGCGGTAATTAATCATAATTATTTACAAATAAAATCCGCGGTTATTTTTGCAATGCTGATATATCATCTAAAACATAAATACCTCTGCCATAAGTTGCAATTACCATTTGGTTTGTTTTTGGATGAATAAAAAGATCCTGAATAGAAACTGAAGCTGGAAGGTTGTTGTTTAATGGTATCCATTTATTTCCTCCATCCCTGCTGAGGTACACACCCATGTCAGTACCACAGTACAAAATATTTTTATTCATAGGGTCTTCCCTGATCACATTAACCGCACTAGGCGGTAAATTGCCGGTTATGTTTACCCATGTTTTGCCAAGGTCTGTTGATTTATAAATATAAGGTGTAATGTTATCCTCTCTTCTATCGCTTAATGTGGTAAACACAGTTTCTGCATTATATTTTGATGCAATCAACCTGGATACATGTGCATTTGCAGGCAGCCCTTTTGTTATTTCAAGCCAGTTTCCACCATCATTATTGCTAAGCCATATTCTGCCATCATCGGTTCCAACATAAAGCAATCCTTTTATAAAAGGAGATTCGTCAATAGCTGTTATGGCCTGGTGATTAATGGCATAAGGTGTTTTACCCATCTTTTGTTTGTTATTGTAACTCAAATCCGGGCTGATGCGTTTCCAGGTGGCACCACTGTCAACAGATTTAAATAAATACTGCATGCCATGATAAATTGTAAAGCTGTTATGTGGTGAGATCATGGTATAGGCCAGCCATTCACCCCGGTGTGTTTCTTCATCGTCTGTTTTTTCAGGAGCAATGCTCCTTTCCTGTAAAGAATCAACCAGGTCCAGGTTGGCTTTTATTAACCGGCCATAAAATGAGGAGGTATAAATTGTATTTGCATCTCCGGGATCAATTGCATGTATCACACCTTCGCCACCCGGCCCCCATTTCCATTGATTGATGGTAGTATCTTTTATACCGAATGTATTTTTTATACTTCCCCTGAGCGATCCTTCATCCTGCACAGAGCCAATGATATTGTAAGGAACCCTTGAATCATAAGTGATATTATAAAATTGGGTAGTTGGAATAATTTTATAAAAATTCTTCCATTTTTTTCCACCGTTATAAGTTACAGCAATGCCGCCATCATCGCCGTTAATAATATAATTTGAATCTGCCGGGTCGATCCACAGCGCATGATTATCTCCATGGATATAATCACCGGTTGTATCTGAAGGCTCGAACCGTTTCCATTTTTTTCCCGCATCATTTGATTTTGCCATGGCTAAGCCTAAGATGTACAAACAATTTTCATCTAATGGATTAATCCTTATTTGTCCCATTACCCAGCCATAAGTGCCGCAAAAGTTTTGCATATAATCATCGTTTTCACTCATCTTATTCCAATGCTCCCCTTTATCATTACTTCTGTATACCTCTACACCTTTTACAACAATTTCCTTTATCCTGCCGTAGCTGTCCAGCTCACCCTTTCTGGGTTCTCTTTTTTTGTCGTGGTTATCAACAAATGCATAAATAACTGAAGGATTACTTTTGGCAATATCAATGCCGATCCTGCCGGTTGTTTTTGTATCCGGCAATCCATTGGTAAGTGGTTTCCATGTTTTGCCGCCATCGGTTGTTTTGTAAATATGATCGCCATCTTCGGGAACCGGGTCACTCCAGCGTTTACGAATGCGGTTCCACATGGATGCGTAAATGGTATTGGGGTCAGATGGATCCATGCGAAGATCTATGCAACCAGTCTTATCATCATTACCCAATATTTTTTTCCAGGTTTTGCCGCCATCGGTTGATTGGTATACGCCGCGATCATTGTTGTAACTCCACTCATTGCCGCCTGCTGCTACGTATACGATGGAAGGATTTGTTGGATGTATCACAACCCTCGCAATGGTACCCGTATTTTCAAGCCCGATATGGAGCCAGGTTTTTCCGGCATCAACAGATTTAAACATGCCAATACCGGGTAATGATGCCCTGAAAATATTTGCCTCGCCGGTACCCACATAAATAATATTGGGATCAGAAGGTGCTAAAGCCATATTGCCAAAAGACTGGGTACCGAACTGGTCCATGAGTGGTTTCCAAGTTTTTCCGGCATCATCCGATTTCCATAAACCACCTGTAGCAAAAGCGGCGTACAAAATATTCTTATTACCGGAGATCCCCCAAACATCTGTACAACGCCCGCTTACAATATCGGGTCCAACATTACGCCATTGCATTTTTTTGTAGGGTGATGTATTTAACAGTGACTGATGATTTTTAAAGGCAGCAATTCTTGCTGTGCCGGTTGATGGACGTTGATTACTAACAAAAATTTGAGCAGTTAGATTTGTGCGGGATAACAGAAACGCAATAGTAAATGACAGAAATATTTTTTGCATGGATTTTATTTTCTCGTGATGGAAATAATAAGTACTGTTGGTTTAAAATATTGCCCCTGCTCCGGGTAAAGCTGCTGTATTTTTTTTACCACGGCCATTCCTTTAATAACTTTCCCGAATGCAGCAAAACCCTGCCCATCCTTATTTCTCATCCCGCCATAGTCCAAAACGGGCTGATCGTTTATGCAAATAAAAAAGCTTGATGTTGCAGTTGCAGGCTTTCCCCTGGCCATAGAGATAGTTCCGTCTTTATGTAACAGGCCGGTTTGTTTTGTTGTTTCAAGGGGTATGGGTGCAAGATTTTTCAACGAATCAATATCACCGCCCTGTATTACTTCAATTTTTATAGAATCTTTGGGCTGCTTATTTAAAGTTACGGCACGAAAGAAGGAACTGCTGTCATACAAATGTGCATCAACATACTTTAAAAAATTGGCAACAGTAACGGGTGCTTTCGCCGGATATAATTCAACAGTAATATCGCCCAGTTTTGTTTTAATTAAACAGGCAATATTTTTTTGTGCCTGGAGGTTGGTAGTGCAGGTAAAAAAAAGCAGTATGAAAAAAGACCTTCTCATACTGCTAATGTACCATTTAGTTCTATTATTCGGGTTTATTCTCCGGCCTCATCATCGGGAAGAAAAGAACATCCTGTATAGAATGCTGGTTGGTGAGCAACATAGCGATCCTGTCTATTCCAAAACCAATACCGCTGGTTGGCGGCATGCCGTATTCCAGTGCCCGTAAAAAATCATGATCAATGAACATGGCTTCATCATCGCCACGTTCCATCAGTTTGGTTTGCTCTTCAAAACGTTCACGCTGTTCAATGGGATCGTTCAGCTCGCTGTAGGCATTGGCAATTTCCTTGCCATTGCACATCAGTTCAAAACGCTCTACCAGTCCGGGTTTGCTGCGGTGCTTTTTGGTAAGCGGACTCATCTCCACCGGGTAATCCGTAATAAAAGTAGGCTGTATATAATTGGCTTCACACTTGCTGCCAAAGATCTCATCTATCAGTTTTCCTTTGCCCCATTTTTCATCGGCATGAATTTTTAATTCACGGCAAACATTTCTTATACCTGCTTCATCCATTTCGCTGATATCGAAACCTGTATGTTCTTTAATAGCATCATACATGGTAATTCTCTTGTACGGTGCTTTAAAATCAATTGTCCTGAGCGGAGCCGAAGGATCGCCCACTATTACCTTGGTTGTGCCGTTTGTTGCTACAGCAGCTTTATCAAGCATCTGTTCGGTGGTGTCCATCATCCATTCATAATCTTTGTAAGCCACATAAAATTCCAACACAGTAAACTCGGGGTTATGGGTACGGTCCATACCTTCATTACGGAAGTTGCGGCTGAATTCGTACACCCATTCAAAACCACCAACGATCAGTCTCTTTAAATAGAGTTCGTTTGCAATACGCATGTACATGGGTACATCCAATGCATTATGGTGTGTAGTAAAAGGCCTTGCGGCAGCACCACCCGGAATACTTTGTAAAACAGGTGTATCAACTTCCAATGCGCCACGTTCATTTAAAAACTCACGAATGGAATTCACCATTTTGGTACGTTTGATAAAAGTTTCTTTTACCGATGGATTTACGATCAGGTCGGCATAACGTTGCCTGTAACGAAACTCAGGATCGGTCACTTCATCAAAAGCTTCGCCATCTTTTTCTTTTACAATTGGCAGCGGCCGTAATGATTTGGTAAGAATAGAAAACTCCCTTACATGAATAGATGTCTCGCCGGTCTTGGTGGTAAACACATAACCTTTTATACCAACGATGTCGCCAATATCAATTAATTTTTTCCAAACGGTTTGGTACATGGTTTTATCTTCGCCGGGACAGATATCATCCTGCTTGATATAAAACTGGATCTTACCAACGGAATCCTGTAACACAGCAAAGTTTGCCTTACCCATATCACGCACACTCATGATGCGGCCTGCAATGCATACATCTGCGAAGAGATCTTTCTCAGACTGAGCGTGATCAAAGTCCGGTCCTTTATAATTTTCTTTTATGTAAACCGAGTTTGTATTAACCGGGTACAATGCAGCCGGGTAGGCATCAATACCCAGTTTGTTTAGCTCTGTTAATTTTTCTCTACGGATAATTTCCTGTTCTGATAAATGTTGTGTGCTCATATTTTAGTCATTACTATTTAGTCATTAGTCATTGCGTCATTAGTCATTCGATGTTTTTTCGCTTTAATAAAATGACTAATGACGTAATGACCAATAGCTAACAGCTTTTTTATTTAGCTGCAAATATACCGCATACAACGCATTTATGTATTTGCGGTTTCCGGCACTGTAATTGCCAATATACTTTCATATTTTTAAACGCTAAATCAACAATGATGAAAAGAATCTTTACTGCAATTATTTTTTCAAGCCTGTTTTATGGTTGTGATGTTATTAAACAGTTGCCACAAATGACCGGTGTTACCGAATCTGAAGCAGGAGAAGGTATTAAGGAGGCATTGAGCCAGGGCCTAGCAGGTGCTGTATTAAGGCTAAATAAGGAAGACGGATTTTTTAAAGATGCGTTTTATAAAATATTAATTCCTGAAGATGCCCGCAAGATTGAAAACACGTTAAGAGATATTGGCCTGGGCAGTATGGTTGATAAAGCCATTTTACAAATAAACCGTGGAGCCGAAGATGCTGCCGGATATGCCAAACCCATTTTTGTGAATGCCATTAAAAGTATGAGCATACAGGATGCGATTGGGCTTGTAAGAAACGGCGATACCAGTGCCACTCATTTTTTCAGGGAGAAAACAACTGCAGCGTTAACGGCTGCATTTTTACCTGTTATAAAATCATCGCTTGATAAAGTTAATGCTACAAAATATTATGGCGATATGGTGAATAAATACAATAGCCTGCCCATTGTATTCAAAAAATTAAATCCCGATCTGTCGGGTTATGTAACCATGAAAGCAACCAATGCATTGTTTGACCTGGTGGCGCAGGAAGAAAAAAATATCCGGCACAATTTTGCGGCAAGAACAACAGATTTATTACGGAAAGTGTTTGGAGGAAATTTGTATTGATGAAATTGTAAAAAGGAATCATGTGCGGCCTTAATGCCGTTTTCATAAAGCAGCAGTTTATCCTGCTGCTTTGTTTTTAATAAATGAGAACTGACGAACCATTAGAAATGATAATAGACGAAAGGTTAAAAGCAATTTAATAATCTGCCAGTAATACCTGCCAGGCTTCATGTACTTTACCTGCATCTAATAATTCTTTTGCATACCTGTGCAGTTCCTTATCCATATCATCAGGATTGATGGAAAAATACTGAATGATATTTTTAAGTTTATCATCATGAAAGGCAGGATCAACAAAAGGCATTTCATGCACATTGGCCAGTTGGCCTAAATTATTTGCAGAAAGTATATTGCTTTTACGGATACTTTCGGGCAATGTATCAATACCAATACCCAGTTGTGTATTTGGTTTGGCTACTTTAAACAAATTACTTTCATCAATTTTTGCATACCAGTCGCCGCCAAGCCGGGCTACATGATGCATTTTAGTTTGGTCTATTTTATTATCAGGGTCAAGAATACTTTCATCAATATGCATACACAGTACTTCGCAAATCACCAGGTTGCCGGCTCCGCCAGATATACCCAGCGGCTTAACTTCCAATACTTTGCATTCCAGTTTTATCTTACTTTCTTTTACCATGGGCGGACTGACGATGGAAGCTTTTTCTTCTGTAAAGCCAGCTTTTATAAATTCGTTTGTGTCTTTTGAAAATTCACAACTGGCAAGCGATGTTTGCTGTACCATATCATAATCAACCATATTGATCACCACTTCAGGTACTTCTAAAACATTTTCCAGTGTATGTTTTGTGGTATTATCCCGTACCCGTCTTGCAGGAGAAAAAATGACTATTGGGGGATTGGAAGAAAATAAATTAAAAAAACTGAAAGGGCTCAGGTTTACATTTCCTGCCTTATCAATGGTAGATGCAAAACAGATTGGCCTTGGCGCAATGGCGTGCTGCAGGTAGTTTTGAGCATCTGCCGGTTTAATATCTTTTAAATTAATGATCATATTCATTTTTTTACCGCAGAGGCGGGGAGGCGCAGTGTTAGAAATTATTTACAACTCTTTTAAATCCATCCATCATTTTTACTACGTTAAAATTTACCAGGTAGCCAAGTCTTTTATCAGATAGCTTTAAATAAGAAATGATTTGAGCCATAAAAACCGGGTTCATGACCTCGGCTGATTTTACCTCAATAACAATTTTATCTTCAATCAATAAATCCATTTCATAATACTTACCTGTATCGAATCCCTTATAAATTAAGGGTAAACCTATTTTAGCAACTGCTCTTATTCCCCTGATTTCAAATTCTTTTAATAAAGCCAAAACGTAAACAGATTCTAAAAGCCCTGGCCCCAATTCTTTATGAACAGAAATACAGGAATCAAGTATAATTCCACCAAGTTCATTATATCTTTCTTTCATCATAAAAGTAAAATATCTCTGCGTCTCCCCGCCTCCGCGGTTATTTTTTCTTCAACGCCAAAATCGAAAAATCACTTTCATCTTTTATAATGGTGTTACTTAATTTACCCAATGCATCAATTTCCATTTCTACAATATCTCCTTCCTGTAGCCATTGTGGTTTAAAATCAGGGTCATTCAATAACCCCGTTCCATTTAATTCTAAAAAGCAACCGGTGCCAACAGTGCCGCTGCCGATAACATCGCCTGGCATCAGGTCAACACCATAACTGCAGCGCTCAATAATTTCGGCAAATGTCCAGTCCATATCCGCGAGGTTGCCCTGGCTTACCTGTAGGCCATTTACAAAACATTTCATATCCAGGTTCCAGGCTTTGCCCGTGTGGTTTTCTTTACAGGGTACTTCGTATTGTTCCAGTTCATCAAGTGTTACCAACATGGGACCAATTGCTGTTGAAAAATCTTTTCCTTTGGCAGGCCCAAGGTTTAGCGACATTTCTTCCATCTGCAAAGTTCTTGCACTCATATCATTCATGATCATCAGGCCGCCAATATATGCATCAGCATCAGCAGCTTGTATATTGCGGCCGGGTTTGCATATCACAATGGATGCCTCGAGTTCAAAATCAAGTTTATGAAAATGGTCGGGCATACAAACAATATCGCCGGGCCCCTGAATGCTGTTGTGGTTGGTAAAATAAAAGATCGGGAACTGATCAAATTCGGAGATCATATCAACCTTCCTGTTGCGTCTTGCTGCGGCCACATGCTGACGAAAGGCATAGGCATCCCTGCAACTGGATGGATGTGGCACTGGTGCAAATAGTTCCGCATCTGCAAAAGACACTCCCATCACATTTCTAACCAAACCTTCCTTTATTCTTTGCTCTATAGTTTTGGCCATCGGCAAAAAATCATCCCAAAAATTTAAAAACATAGCCATAGTATTGGGTAAATCGCTGTGTAAAGTATCCATGGCATAAATATTGCCGTCAACCACAATACCTAATTGATCGTGTCCGTCTTTTAAAAATGTTACCAGTTTCATAAATTTATATTAGGACTCAAAAATAGCCATTTAAACCGATGGAATAATGACAAAGTGAATTGCGATTAATTGAAATTTGTCTAATTTTATTATTATATTAAACCGCTATGAAATTCGAAAAAATTCATAATAAGGGGCAAGCCAGGTTGTTTAAGAACCAGTACCTGGAGTATTTAACAAAGACACACCCGCTGGTTATATGGGGAATGTATTTACCACTCATGGGTTTCATGCTTTACTACAGCCTTTCCAAATTGTCTTTTACCGGTTTACAAACAATTTTAACGTTTATAGCGGGCATGTTTTCCTGGTCATTATTTGAGTATGTGGTACACCGGTTTGTATTTCATTTTTTTGCAGAAAGCGAAGGGGCAAAAAAAATTGTTTACATAATACATGGCAATCACCATGAATACCCGAGGGATAAGGAAAGGTTGTTTATGCCGGCAGTACCAAGTTTATTACTGGCCTTAACTGTTTTTAGTTTGATGTGCCTGATAGGATATCTGGCAGGTGTGAACAATTATGTATTTGCATTTTTTCCGGGATTTCTTTTTGGATACCTGATCTATGGCAGCATGCATTATGCGATTCATGCCTGGAATCCTCCTTTTAAATGGATGAAAGCATTATGGCGAAACCATCACCTGCATCATTATAAAAATGTAGAACTTGGGTTTGGTGTAAGCTCAACTTTGTGGGATCATATTTTTAGTACCATGTTCGATCTTAAAAAAGAAAAGGAAGACAAGGAAAAAGTGCAGGAGCTTATGTTTAGTAATAAACTTACAAAAAAAAGATTGCAGGAACATTAGCCATTTACCATTTTTCTTCTTCATTAATATCATTTTCCTGCTGACGAAACTCCTCACGGGTTTTTATTTTTAGCTGTTGTCTTTCAATAATCAGTGTGGCGATTATGTTCCCGGCATCTTCCTGTGGATTTTGTTGCAGCAGGTTTTTTAGCTTTTGTTCATTAACATCAATCCGGTAGAGGTAAGTAATCAGCTTATCAAAATTATGTTTTATTAAACTGTTGATATATTCTGCCAATTCCGAATGCAGCTCCGGGTAGGATATTTTTTCTGCAAGATCAATAGCAAAATCTTTATTAATTAACCGTATTAATGCTGTATGCTCCATCAGTGAAATTATTTGATCTTGAAAAGCTGCGTTTTGTTTTCCATTACACCTGTACCAAATAAGGCAAAATCATATTTTACCGGATCGGTTTTATCTAATGTACGTAAACGTGTGGTTAATTCCAGCGCCGCCTGCCAATCTACAGGTATTCTTTGCAACAGTTTTAATTCCTTTGCAACCCTGACCACGTGTACATCAACCGGGCAAATAAGCTGGGCGGGGGAAATGTTTTTCCAGATGCCAAAATCAACACCTTTATCATCGCTGCGGACCATCCATCGTAAATACATGCTTAATCTTTTGCAGCTTGAATTTTTTTCAGGTGATGCGATATGCTTTCTTGTACGATCCGGAATAGCTGGCAACGAAAAGAAATAATGGTAAAATCCTTTCAGGCCCTGTTCAACGGTTTCATCTTTTTTATGCATCCATTGTGTAAAAGCAGTTTCTAGCGAAGCATATTTTGCATAATGCATTTTAAAAAAAGAAATAAAATACAACAGGTCGGTTGCATTAAAAGTGCGGTGTTTAAAAGCAAGTAATTTTTTAAGATCATTGGCTGAATGCGAAATACAAAAGGCATAAGGCTCATAATCCATAAGCTGCATTAATTCTTTTGATTTGTTGATGATGGTAGTACGGTTGCCCCAGGCAAAAATGGCCGCAAAAAAGCCGGCAATTTCTATATCCTGTTTTTTTGTGAACAGGTGTGGTATGCAGATGGGATCATCTTTTATAAAAGAAGGTTGATTGTATAGGGCAACTTTATTATTAAGAAATGATATTAATTTGCTACGGTTATTCTTCACTGATCAGCCTTTTAATAAGTTTAACACCCAGGCCATCAGCCTGTGCGTTTTTGTTGAATTGATTGATGACAACAATTACAGCTTTGCTTCTATCTTTTGTAAATGCACAAAATGTAGAAAACCCATAAGTACCGCCATTGTGCCAGAAAAAAACCGGCTGGCCCTTATCATTATAAATATGCCAACCCCTGCCAACTGCTATCTGCGGATTAATGGCAATTGTTTGAGTTGTTAATTTATCTATGATCAGCTTTGCATTTGCCGATCGTGGCAAACACATCTGCTGCAGGTAAGTAAGCATTTCGGTACCCGAACATTTTAAACCACCGGCTGGTGCTAAAACATTCATGTTCCAATATGGTGTTTTATCATCTTTTGCAAAATAGCCCGTGCTTTTATTTTCGGTTGCGGCAATGGCATTTGCAGGAGTTACCATTTTAAAAGGAAGAAAAATGTATTGATCAAGAAGAGCCGCATAAGTTTTACCGGATATCCTTTCGGCTAGAACACCCGCTACGCCAGCTCCCAGGTTTGAATATTCATATTGGGCATTTGGTTTTGGTTTGCAGTTTTTCAGGAAGCTGAATAAATTAACAATGTCGTAATTTTCATAAGGTTGCCTGCTGCTATCAAGCTTCATATTATCAGGCAACCTCGGTAAGCCCGAAGTATGGTTCATTAAATTCAGAAAACTGATATGCTGCAGATACTGATTCTGCCTGACGGAATCAGGTAAATATTTTATAATAAAACCAGAATCAGCAATTTTATTTTCCATCAGTACTGCCGTTAACACATAAGCTGTAAAGGTTTTTGTAATACTGCCAATTTCAAACATGGTAGCAGAATCGTAAGGCATTTTCTTTTCAGGATCAGCAAAGCCGGCATTAAACAAATGTCTTTCCCCATTGTTCAATATCCCTACAAAAATTCCCGGTAAGCTATCCTTTTTGTAAATACTGTCTGCGGCATTTTGTATAAGAGCCGAAAGTTTTTCTTTAGATGTTTGTGCTGTTGATTTGTTAGAAAAGCACAAACAAGCTATCAAAATCAGTAACCCTGAAGTTTTCATAATTATTTATCCAATTGCTTTATTCAAATCTTCAATTAAATCATCTGCATCTTCAATACCAACACTCAGCCTTATTAATCCATCAGCCAGGCCATTCTTAATGCGCTCTTCTCTTGGAATACTGGCATGTGTCATAATTGCCGGGTGGTTTATCAGCGATTCTACGCCGCCCAGACTTTCGGCCAATGAAAATAAATGAGTTGAGGATAAAACTTTGGTAGCAGCTTCCATGCTTTCATCTTTTAATACAAAACTGATCATGCCGCCAAAATCACGCATTTGTTTTTTGGCAACGGCATAACCAGCACTGTCCTCAAAACCCGGCCAGTACACTTTGCCAACTTTAGCATTATTGCGCAACCAGTGTGCAATTTTTGCACCATTCTCACAATGTTGCCTCATGCGCACATGCAGTGTTTTAATGCCACGCAGCACTAAAAAACAATCCATGGGTCCGGGCACTGCGCCGCAACTTTTTTGTATAAAATATAATTTTTCTCTTAGCGCTGCATCATTCATCATCAATGCGCCCTGTATCACATCACTATGCCCGCCTAAATATTTTGTGGCAGAGTGCATAACAATGTCTGCGCCCTGGTCTAATGGATTTTGTAAATAGGGAGAGGCGAAGGTATTGTCTACACAAAGCCATGCATCTGCTGCTTTGGATATGGTTGCAATAGCTGCAATATCCGTGATATTCATTAAAGGATTAGTAGGCGTTTCAACCCAGATCAATTTGGTATTGGTAGAAACCGCAGCCTGTACATTGGCTGCATCTGTAGTATCAACATAAATAAATTTAATACCATAGCGTTCCCATACTTTTGTAAATAAACGATAGCTGCCACCGTACATATCATTTGCTGCAATTACTTCATCACCGGGATTTAATAATTTGATCACACTGTCTGTAGCAGCAACACCGCTGCCAAAAGCCAGGCCATATTTTGCATTTTCAATAATGGCATAAGCATCTTCCAAAGCCTTACGGGTTGGATTTTGACTACGGGCATATTCATAGCCCTTATTTTTTCCGGGAGCTTCCTGCACATAGGTACTGGTTTGATAAATGGGCGTCATAATAGCCCCGGTACTCGGATCAGGCTCGGAACCTGCATGTATAAATTTTGTAGCAATCTTCATGTATATAGCAATTTAAATTGAGTATTTGAACGTTGCAAAGGTGCGCATTTAACAGGAAAAAGCAAGTTAAATTACATTGGCGGCGCATAAGAAACGCCAATCATAATTTTTATCGGCATGGGCAGAAAGCGGTTCAATCTTTTTATCAAGTGCTTTTTTGGTGAGTATGCCGGCATTTGCCAGTTTCCTTTTTGCTTCATGTATATATTCTACCAGGGCAGGATCTTCCATCCAGTTTTTTTGTGGCGTTTCAAAACCAACTTTTATTTTACGCCAAACAATTTCAGCAGGTAATTTTTTATCCATGGCTTTGCGTAATAAGAATTTTGTCCAGCCCTCATGCATTTTTAACTGCGATGGTAACGAAAAAATAAATTCAACCAGTTGGTGATTTAAAAAAGGTAGCCGCACTTCCCTGCCGTGTGCCATACTGTTCCTATCGGCAAAGCGAAGCAGTTCTTCCAGTCCCATTTCGGTTGTATTAAAATGCAGGATGTCATTTAATTTGGTAATAATGGGTTTGTGTATTCCTTCCCAATCGCGGCCTGCCGATAATTTTAAGAATTCGGGACTGATATCGGGATGCTGAATAGTTTTGCGGTATTCGTTCTTTTCCAGTTTTATGGCAGCGTGCGATGGCAGGAAAGCGGCAAACAGGTTTTTAATATCCCAGCGAAAAGGTTGGTTGTTTTTTCGAAATGCATTTCTTTCTATTCTGGTGGCGCCCAATTTATTCCGGCTCAGTACTTCCTGCAGGTACCAGTGAATATATTTTGGATAGCCGGCTAAAATTTCATCAGCACCCTGACCATCCAGCAAAACTTTTATCCCATGTTGTTTAGCCAGTTCAAATACCTTGTATTGTGCAAAAATGCCCGAAGATTGAAATGGTTCTTCCTGGTGGTAGCAAAGTTTTTCAAAATCATTTAGCAGGTCAATGGCTGTGGGTGTTATTTGATAATTTATAATATTAAAATGGGATACAACTGTTTTAATGTATTTTGATTCATCATTTTCAAAACCAGGGAATACAGCAGAGAATGTCTGCACCGGCTTACCTTTTTCCAGCTTATCATTTTGTAACTGAGCAATGGTAAAAGCTATTGAGGAACTATCCAGGCCGCCACTTAAACTTGTGCCCAGGGGAACATCGCTGCGCAGCCTTCTTTTCACGGAGTTGGTAAAAAGTTCAGTAAATTTTTCAACAGCATCAGAAGTACTGATATCGATTTTTGTTTCTTTATTTATACTCCAGTACCGGGTAATTTTCGAAAGCTGTTTAGCTACGGGTTCAAAAATCAGGTAATGCGATGGTGGCAGTGAATAGATCTCCTCAAAAAAAGTTTGTTCCTTATCAATACAATTTTGCACATGGCCCAAGCTGATATAATTGAGCAGCATTTTGTTATCAATATTTTTTTCTATCCCGATAGCCCAAAGCGCTTTCATTTCGCTGGCAAAAATAAAATTACCGGCATCTTCATAATAATAAAATGGCTTTTCACCAAAGCGGTCCCTGGCAGCAAAAAGCCTCTCTTCTTTTTCATCCCAGATGGCAAAGGCAAACATACCATCGAACTGTTGCAGGCATTTTTCTTTCCAGAAATCATACGCTGCAAGAATTACCTCTGTATCGGATTTGGAAGAAAAACTGTAACCTTTATTTTGCAGAAAAGATCTTATTTCTGTGTAATTATAAATTTCGCCATTATAAACAATCTGGTAGCGGCTGGCAAAGCTCATGGGCTGGCTTGCATTTTTGCTGAGATCGATGATGGAAAGCCGCCGGTGGCCCAGGTGAACCGTATTCTTCCGGTTACTCCACTGTCCTTCATCATCAGGTCCCCGATGGGCGATAGCGTCGGTCATTTTTTTTAAATGTACCGGTGCCATTGGATTGGGAGCCTGTAAAAGTATTCCTGCAATTCCACACATACTATAAATATCAATAAAAGTAAAGGATATAAAATGTAACGAAAATTAGTTGACCGTAATTGGTAAAATAACTTTCATATCTCCCCAGGCCATCACCAGGTTACAACCATGGGCCGAGCCTTGAAATAGCATAGTAAAATATTCAATTTCTGCATTGTTCTTCATTACCGGCAAATCAATATCAGCGAGGTCTTTTGTTTTGTCTAAGTGCAAACCCCAACTGTACAGGTTTGTATTAAATATTATTTTCCATTTGCCGGGATTCGGTATGCAGTAAATAATATAGCGGCCGGTAGCAAGTTGCTTGTTGTTGATGGTAACGGGCTTAAAAAATTCTATCTCGGTGGCTTCGTTGGCACCCAGGCGCCACTCTTCTCCATAATGCTGAATCACATTCTGGGTTACTGTTGAATCTGCAAAAATAATACGGCCGTTCATTTGCGGCCGGCTGTAAATAACCCTGGCAACGGGGTTCGCCATATTGGGTGTTATCATTTTCTGTTTGGGATAATCATCAGGAAAATAACTCATATCCATAGGCGATTTGTCAATAGACAGTAGTACGCTGTCATTAACAGATACCGGAATACGCATTGTTTTGGTTTCGGCAGGTACTGTACTTTTTTTATCCTGCTCGTGGCAGGCATTAAATAATCCTGCAGAGACCAACAGCCCAATTAATAATCTTTTGTTTAAAAGCATGGTTGTACTGAATTAAAATGCGATCGGTAAATTAAGTTTTATATTATCCCAGGCAATCACCAGGTTTGCGCCTGTTGCTGTTTTTTCAAATGCCATTACAAATGCTTCGGTTATTTCTGTTTGGTTTTGAAGCGGGATGTCGACTCGGAGCAGGTCATTTTTTTCATCGTACTTGAAAGATCCCCAGGTATCTGTTTCTTTATTGATAATGATGGTCCACTTTTCTATATTGGGAATGCAGTACATGGTATAACGCCCTTTTTTTACTTTTATATCATTGATCTTAACATCGGTATAAAATTCAATTTCGGTTGCTTCATTGGCACCCAGACGCCATACTTTTCCATATTCGAGCAACTCACCAAAAATAACCCGCCCGTTTTTTTGAGGCCGGCTGTAAATAACGCGTGCAATAAGCGGCTCTGTTATCTTATCCTGTATTTTCAGTACGGGGTAGCGGTCAGGATAATAGCTCATGTCCATCGGTGATTTATCCAACTCAGGTAATTTTGTTTGCGCCTGCGCATCAAAAAAGGAAAAACAAAAAAACGTAATTACCAAAAACAAATACTTCATAAATTTTTTATTTAAAGATAACGAAATCAGTTGTGTAATACTACTCCGCTCATAACATAAGTTTATTATTACCCGAGTAATTTTATCAGCTACTAAGTACTGAGTAATTCAGCTAACTGATCGCTGGTATATTTTTTCAGATCAGGAAAAAAGGCATCATAACAAACCTGCATTTCTGCATAAAATTCATTAAATAGCTCAAAGGCAATTTTACTTTCGGTAAGATAGGCTGCACGTTTTACCAAACCTTCAAAACTTTTTTCAATGGCCTGGGTGTAGCGGTAGTTATACAGCCAGTCATATTGCTTCATGTAAGGAAACATTATTTTAAATGGCGGAGGAAACCATTCGCTGTAGGGTTCCAGCATTCGATAAGTACTGTCTGCAAATTTTCTTAACACAGCTTCGGTAGTAAATTCGTTTACATCATTTGCCAGGAAATGATCGTAAACCACATCGGCAAAAGCACCGCTGTATAACCGGTATTGCGGCCTGAAAAAAGATTTCAACTCCTGCGTTGCTGCATGGGTATCGGTATAATTATCAATGTCGCGATGCAGCCTTATCCCTTTTTGTATGGCTGCGGGATAATCAAACTGTTTTTTGCCTTTTATATAATCGCTGATCATATTGCCCGCCAGTATATCGGGCTTGTTAAAAGAAAGATATGCATGTGCAAGGTAATTCATGCTAATAAAGGTACTTAGTTTAAAACAGCTTTCACACGGCAGCTTATTATTGCCAGATTAATAAAGAGTTAATGCCACCGCCACAATTTAACAGTACGAAATCATCTTTTATGTTTTTATTAAGAAAAAGAAGCTAACGCATGACTGTATTGATTTGTATTAAGTTGAGACATTTTTTAACTGCCCGTTCCTTTACCGTTTATACTGCCATTAACTTTCTTTAACATTGCCCGTACCTTTTTGTATTTGCCGGAAACAACGGGTTATTATTTTTGAGATGTAATTAAGCTGCCAGTCATGAGGCAGTTATTGTAAACAAACAAAAAGTATAGTTATGAAAAAGATTAAAACCGTTTTAACAGCAATCGTAATGCTGTTGTCTGTAAGTTCATTCGCAAATGGACCCGAAAAGGTAACGCAGGTTGTAAAAGCTGCATTTGCAAATGATTTTTCCAAAGCAGGCAAAGTAAGCTGGGAAAAAACAAGTGACTTTTATTTTGCTTCCTTTACACTGAATGATGTAAAAGTGGATGCCGCTTACACAGAGGCAGGCGAATTGATCGGAACATCCAGGAGAATTTCGATGGAGCAGGTTCCGTTAAGTGTTTCAATGGCTGTTGCCGAAAAGTATGCCGGGTACAAGGTTGACAAATCAGTTCTGGAATTAAATTTTGAAGGAGTAACCAGGTATTATGTTAATGTGGAGAATGCAGATCAGTCCTTAAAGCTGAAATGCTACAGCAACGGGGAACTGGAAGTAGACCGTAAAACAAAAAAATGATAATCTAAATTTTTTTAAAGCCCCCGGTTATGAGCCGGGGGCTTTGGTTATTTAAAGCGTTCTGTTTTTATCCAGTCGCCGATTATTTTTAGTGAGGCGGTATCAAAAGTTTCTTCCAGCTCTCCATACTCTTCTACCGTACATTTTTTACAATGCTGAAATAAATGATTAAGGCCGGGCATTTGCATCGTTTTAAAATGCGTGTTATTCCCTTTTTCAAGTGCTGTTTTTATAGCATCCAGGTTGGCTTGGGCCGATACCTGTATATCTTTTTCTCCGTTTAAAGCCAATACCGGACATGTTACTTTAGTAAGATAACCGGCCGGATCAAATTTTAAAAAGTAATTAAACCAGGGGCTGCTAAGCTGCCGCACAAAACCTTTTATATAACCGGCTTTACTTTTTTCATCAATCACCCCGGTTGTTGATCTTACCAGGAGTTTGTCATTATCATTTTGCCATTCATTAAAAACAAGTATGGCTTTTTCAAATGCTTTTGCAGTATCAGTTTCATTAACAATAGTACTAACAAGTTGGCGGTAAAGCAAGCGGTATTTTTCCAGGTATTTTTGAGAAATACCGGCAGCCGCAGATACATCAACAGCCTGTTGTTCCATTAGCATACTGATCTTTTCGCCAGGCCCTGCAAGCAATACAATAAATTTTACATCATTGGTTTTTACGGCAACCATGGGTGCAATCATTCCGCCTTCGCTGTGCCCGATCAATCCAATATTTCCTGCATCCACATCCGACCTGCTTTTTAAATAAGTAATACCTGCTTCTACATCTTTAGCAAAATCTGCCGAGGTTGATGTATTGAAATCACCGGTGGTCTTACCCATATCCCGGTCATCAACCCTTAACACAGCAATACCCTGGCGGGTTAAATAATCAGCGATCACGGCAAATGACTTATGTCCCATGATCGTTTCATCCCGGTCCTGTTTGCCACTGCCGGTAATTAAAATTACGGTAGGGTAAACAGGCGCCCTGAAATAATTTACGTTTGGATCGGGCAGCGGTACTGTAAAGGTTGCACCAAAATGTACAGACTTATCTGCATTATCATATTCCACATCTTCTGCTTTGTAAGGAAAGGGAGGTTTTGGTGTTTGCGGACGATTGATCTCTTTTACGGTTGTAACATCACTGGTTTTTTTTAATGATAAAGGGAGCGATGCAGTACTTTGGCTCCAGGTTCCGGTTATATGTTTTTTATCATCCAGCTTGCCGGCGTATTTGCCTTTGATCATCTGCATTACCAATATCACACTGTCTTCTTTTACAATAACATCACTGCAGGCAATATTATAAGCTTTTTGTTTGGGGCTGTCGAAACTGGCGATGTACTTACCGGTACTGTCTTTTGAAATATGAAATACGATTGGTATTTCTGTCCCCTGTGTCTGTATTGTGCCTTCCCAGTTACCAACAATATCCTGGCTGAAGAGCGTGGTGGCAAAAAATAAAACGATGACTGTAAAAACTGTTTTCATGATGTTGTTTGTGAATCATTACATATTAACGTGCGGGTAAAGGTACTACCGGCAAACTTTCATTGCCCGATTCATTTACCGATTGCACCCCAAAAAAATAATTATCCTTTGAATATGGCAATCGTATTTCTGTTTCGGCAGTAAAAATTTTCTTTTGCCAGAAAGCGCTGGTGGTTTCTCTTACCAAAACATAATAACCTTTTACCTTACCGGTCTTTGGTGTTTGCCAGAATAATAAAGTAGAGTTGGTTAATTTTTTTGTCTCCATTTTTACCGAATCGGGCATGGCGGGTGCTTTGGCCAGGCTGGCCAGGTTTACCAGGTTGAGGCTGGTGTTCTTACGCAGGTATTCATAATCTATATGTTCTTCCAAGTCGCCGTAGGCAATACCATTCTCTGTTCGTACATCCTGGTGTTGACGTGTATAATTCTCATTCATCTCGGTAATACGTACAGCAGCAAAACCACGCAGTACATAGGGTGTATGATCACCGCCGCGTAAAAAACGATCGTTGCGGTAAATTAAAACCACTTCCAGATTATCAACATAACGTTCGCCAATTTCTTTTATATAGCGGGCAAGCTGCCTTGCTTTGCCATCATTTTCCATACCCAGGGAACGAATATTGGCGGCAACTTTTTCGGTTTCATAAGCCGGTATGCCTTCGCTGAATACACGCACTTTTGTATTGCCAATGATATTGGTTTCATTACTGTTATTACTTCCCATAATATCGTTATTGAGTACCGCTTCAATATTCCAGTTTTCTTTTTTTGCTTTTGTACTCATAAACGTAGAGCCAAGCAAGCCCTGCTCTTCGCCACTTACTGCAACAAAAATAACCGTGGCCGGAAAACTGTTTTTGCTCATTATCCTGGCGCATTCAATAACAGCAGCGGTGCCGCTGGCATCATCATTGGCACCAGGTGCATCGCCCAGGCGATCGGTAGGGCTGCTGCGCATATTATCTAAATGGCCGCTGATGATGAAGATGCGGTTGTCGTTGGCATCGGTTCCTTTAAGTGTAGCAACAACGTTTCCTAAAACAGTTGTTACATCAATTCTTTTTCCATCGGGTTGCAGAGTTGTAGTGTCGATCATGGCAGATAAGCGGCCATTTGATTGTTTCGCAAACTCATTGAACTTACCAAGTACATAGTTCCTGGCAGCACCGATACCACGTTTGGGATCGGTTTGTGTGCTAAGTGTGTTACGGGTACCAAAAGCCACCAGGGCTTTTATGTAAGACTTTAATGAATCCGGGGAGACTTCCTTTGCCATTTTTTCAACCTGGGGATCACGCTAGATAATTGTTTGAGAAAAACCAACATGAACGGCCAATAGAAAAGCAATGCTGCATAACTGTTTCATAAATATTGTTTATGATTAAATATACAAAGAAGCGGTATAAATGTTGGGATTGTTATTTTTTATTGTGGCTGACCAATGTGGTTTTAAACAATACCCCAAACTATACGTTTGTTATTTACGTTTTCTATGCTTAACTTTTGAAATAAAAAATATATAAGTGCAAAGTCCAGTCAATGTATCATCAAAAAACTGCCCCAGTTGCCAAACAGAAATGCTTGGCAAATTCTGCTATAACTGCGGCGAAAAGATGCCTGATGCCAGCGATTTTTCTCTTCGGAAATTTATTACAACGGCCATTGATAGTTTTACACATTTTGATGGCAGGTTCTTTATCTCGTTGAAATACCTGCTGTTTTTTCCCGGCAAACTCAGCGCTGAATTTTTTACAGGCCGCCGTGTAAAACTGATGAAACCGCTGCAACTGTACATAGTGATCAGCGTTATTTTTTTTATTTTTCTAAAGAACTTTGATCTTTTTTACAGCCCTTTATCTTATACGGTAAATCAAAAAAATGAATACGGTTTGCGTATTAAAGCCTATGCTGAAACTAAAGCAGCAGCGCTAAAAGTTACGGATACTGAGTTTGCAAACATATTTGATGAGCATGCTACAGAAAATGCAAAGCTGTTTGTGTTCATCTGGATCCCGCTGATGTCGTTGGTACTATACCTGCTTTTTTATAAAACATACAGGCAGTATGTTCCGCATCTTATCTTTTCCACGCATTATTTTACGTTTTTTTTGCTGTCATTTTTACTGTATACCCAAATAGTGGTGATGCCTGTTATAAAATTCAGGTACCACTGGTTTGAACAATACAGGACATTATTATGGGGGATTTTACAATGCAGTGTATTTGTTTACCTGATGCTGGCTATAAAACGGGTTTACCGGCAAAAATGGATATGGGTAATTTTAAAGTCACTGGTACTGTTTGCTTTCTTAACCGCTATATCTATTTATTACAGGCAGTTTATTACCTGGTACACTTTATGGAGGATGTAAATAATTTTTTATCACCCTTTAATGAAAGCGTATAGCAGCCGCATAAGTATTTCTACAGGCAGGTTATGGCAATGGTTTACATAAAGAATTGCTCACTGATGATCTTGCCGCCCTTTACTTCATAAACACATAGTTCTGCCATGTTCATCCGGTCTTTTCCTTTTATGGTTATATCCATTGACAGTGTAAAGGCGATGGCATTACCTGCTACCAGGGCTGTTGATACTTTGTTTCCGTAAGACTGCTCAATACTGCTGTCAAATTTCTGTATTTTAGCAAACACAGCATCCTTACCTTTTGTTTCTTTTGCATAATCTGCTGTCTCCATCGGTTCAATACTTATCACCTCATCTGCGTATAATTCTTTTTGTGCAGTTTGGAAATCTCCTTTTTCACAAAGTTCTATCAGCCGGTCAGCAATTCGTTGCGTATTCATAAAATATATTTTTTAATACTGTAACAATATATATGCCATGAATAAAAACTTCAATTCTGCGCGTCTTATTGTTTTGTTTTTAGTGTTATTTTTTCACCCCGGATGGGACCAGGTAATCTTAGATCAATACTGCTATTGAAAATATTGTTCAGTTATCAGTCCGATTTTTAAGCCTTATAAAGGTTTGTAAAACAATGGTTGCCAGGTTTTGCAATAAGGCTTTATAAAATGGATTGCACAATGGCAAAAAACCAAGCCACGGTTTACTCCACTTTCCGTCCACTCATCACCCTTGTATTAACCTGGTATTTATCTTTTGCTGTTTTCTCGATCATCAGTTTAGGACGTTCGCCATTAAAATGCATATAATATAAATCGCCATCATAAACAATCTTTCCTACCTGTGTAACGGTTGGATTGTAAGTACCGTAACTGTTTGTCCATTCATCAGCAAAAAGACTGTAAATGGCTGCAGAGCCGGCTTTTTCAGGCACACCAAACCTTATATTCTTATTTTCACCGTTCTCAAAAGATATCTCTAATTTATTATTAAACGCCATCGTGCAAACGCCTTGTGTACCGGCTTTCAGCAATACGATATTTACATATTTGCCATTCTCGAATACCACTTTGCCGGAGGTTACTTTAGCATCTCTTGCTGCCAGTTCTCTCCTGAGCTCAACGTCTTTGTCTATATAAAACTGGAGTTTTTCTACCGGGATCGATCTTTCTTCCACCCTTTTGCGGGTATCAACAGAGAAATAAGATTTTTGCGAAGTACTGCAGGAAGAAAGCGCAAGCACAAAAATGACGCATAGTGTATTGATAAATTTCATGTGGTTCGGTTTTGGCTGTAAAACTAAAGAACTTGTTCAGGCGTAAAAGTTAATGGTATTTTAAAGATTGCTAACCGTTGGTGAACGAGCTGTTAATGCTTTCCTACATGCTATTGTTAGTCATTGCGGGCATTAAACAACTGTAATCGCAGGTTGTCTTATATGTATTAAATCACTTTTTAAAAATTACCATTATGAAAAAAATATTTACATTCATTTTGTTTGCAACAGGGTTGGCCTTTACCGCATCGGCGCAAAACAGGAACGACCGTTACAATAACCAGGACAATTACCCGGTTTATCAACAACAGGATAACCGAAATAAAAATGATGAATACCAGAACAGGGATTACGGTTACAATAACCGCCGGGAACGTAACGATGATTATAATCGCCAGGGACGTAACAACGATTATAACCGACAGGGGCGTAACAATGACTATAACCGCCATGCAGAATATGACCGTATGAACCAGCAGTGTGACCAGCAGGTTGAGGTATATAGAAATGACCGTTCGATGGATAGGTATGAAAGAAACAGGAGAATACAGCAGGTTGAATACGACAGGCAGCAGAAATCAAGGTCATTTGGTAATGGCGTAGTAGTAGGTGGAATCGCCGCAATACTAATTGGTGTATTGATCGCTGGCGGTAGATAAAAAGCAAAACAATTTTTTAAAAGCAGGGCCCTACATGCGGCCCTGCTTTTTTTAATACTCATTAAACAATTTTCAATGCTCAGATTGAGCAACGATTGTTTACGTACCTGTGCCGGGCACGAATGCTAATTTTTGATATGGTTCAGCTTGTACCGGCCACGGAATTAACATCACTTTTCTATTCAGTTTGTGTTGTTTCACCTGGTTCTTTTTTAGCTCCACTTGTTTAGGCAATCACTAATGCAATACCACAGAACAGCAAGGCAATAATCGCACGTACAATTTCATTTCCTACACCTACGTATGGATTTGTAATGGCGTCAGGTAAATACCTGAGCCAGTAAAGAAAAAACAATTAATAAAGCAAAGCAGTAGAGAATCTATTTAAAATTGATTAATTTTCGGTACTTATTAAAGTGAATATGTATAACAGTACCTGTAAAAATTGTGCAGCGGAAATGTCAGCAGAGTTGAAGCATTGTCCTCAATGTGGGCAAAAAGCCAACCTGCACAGGTTTTCATTGCATGAGATCTTTCATGAATTCCTGCACGCATTTACCCATGCCGATAAAGGGCTCCTTTTTTTGGTAAAAGAACTGGCACTACACCCTGGCCGGGTAGCAGCCGAATATGTTGAGGGGAAAAGAAAAAAATATTACAATCCTTTTAATTTCCTGTTAATATGTGCCGCCCTATTTGTTTTTTCAAATAAAGTTTTTCATTCTTTTGAGCGGAACCCTCAATTACAAAAATTAGCGCAGCTACAACTTGTGCTGAAAAATAATGCGGCAGACTTTTCACCCTCCCAGGTTAAAAAATTAAAAATGGCCTCCAGGGCCATAGAAGCACAACACTTCGTAAGCGCAAATACCAATATCCTGCAGTTGATTTCAACACCTTTGATTGCTTTTATAGCCTGGCTTTTTTTTAGGTATAGAAAAAAAAGAAACTATGCAGAAATATTGGTGGCAGCTTGTTTTTTTGCCGGCTTCACTGCTTTGTTTTTTGTTGTGATCATTTCTCCTTTAATGGTTCTTGCAGGAAACAATACTGCGCTTTATTATAGTTGTATAATTGCAGGGCTTTTGATCCAGATCACTTATTTTGGAATTGCCTACCATAGGTTTTTTAACTTCAATAGTAAGCTGGCTTATGGCAGAACTATACTGGCAGCCTTTGTTGGGGTTCTTGTCTGGTCCTTGTTGTCAAGCGTGGTCATGGTACTTTACATAAAAGGTTTTTTCTTATGAGTTTCTAATAGGATAACTGGAAAAAAATCTGCCGGTCATCAGAAATTATACGATAGTTTTTAAAGCGGGCCGGTAAGTATAAAGTCTTAAATCCCTGCCTGGCCTGCGTGAAGAAGCATTTGGTAGGTAGTATTTATTTAAATAAAAACTAAAGATGCCTGCGGAACAGCATCGTATAAATCGGTGAAAAAAATTATTTTTCGATCAGCAGCGACACCATATACAGATCAATTTTGTTCAGATCCTTATCTAATTTCATTGTTTTGATCATCTCCAGTTTTATAGAAAATTTTTTCATAGAGGGATCCAATACATCGTTAAAATCAAATGGCAGCCAGGATTGCGTTCTGATAATCTCATTTACGTTCTCCTCCTGTTTTACCATGGAGACCAATGCTTTTTTCCAGCCGGTTACTTTTTCTTCCACCCTGTTATACATGTTCAATGCTGTAGACATGGTATTGTACTCGCCAAAGTCGGCGAGCAGGTAAACATTGTGCAGCATACCCATACCAATTTTTGTACTGATGGCTCCCTCCAGTTGTTTTTTACAAATCCATTTTTTATCATCAGACTCATCATCGGCTGATTGCCCTTTGAGCGATTCAAAATTATCCTTTAGTCCATTTACAATATTGAGCAGTTCTGTATCAAAATCGCCGGTAGCTGTAATGTTATTGCCGCTCTTTCCATTAGCAAGTTGCTGTAAATATGCTACAGCTTTCTCTGCTGTTTGTTTACTGTCCATATCCAGGTTCACCGTTTTGTCATAGCGTGCAGTTTTAGCAGTATTTAAAAAAGTTGTTCCCATGAAACAGTCATAAGTAAAACTGGGTTTTCCTTTTACTGCCGGCACCTGCAAAATATATACTGGATTTGTGGTTCCTTTTACAAGATAATTACTACTTTTTTCAATGATGATTTTGTCGAAATCGATATCTGCCAGGGCGATCTTTGAGCAACTGACGAACGCACAGGAAAACAGGCTGTCCTTCTCTACCCAGTAGTAATCACCGCCGGTGTTACTGTAATGAAGCATATACCATGCATGTTCCTGTTTATCGGAAAAAATTTTTTCCATTTCGGCGTTGGATTGTGCCTGCACAGCACAAAAAGAAAAGAAAAAAACAAGGATAGTTATTAAGCGGTATAAGAATGTACGTGGTAGCATATTTTAAAGATGTATCATTTGCCTGGGATTTTCTATACCGTAGAGTGGGTATTTTGCTGGCTCTGTTATTATCACCGCAGTTGACAGAGACATTAGATATGCAAACGCCCGTTTTCTAAGTTGCATATCTGCCATATGGGATTAAGTTTTATAAAACCGGTTGCAGACCGGTGGTTTTGAAATAGCACAGGTGGCCCCACAAACTCTGGGTTTATTATTTAATGATTGTGTATGGGAATACCTGCGCCAGTGGCGCAAAACAGAGACAACCGTTACAATAACCAAGGCAATTACCCGGTTTACCAGCAACAGGATAATCGGGACAAAAATGATCAGTACCGGAACAGGGATTACGGCTACAATAACCGCCGGGAACGTAACGGTGATTATAACCGCCAGGGGCGTAACAACGATTACAACCGCCAGGCGGAGTATGATCGTATGAACCAGCAATGTGACCAGCAAGTAGAAGTATACAGAAATGACCGTTCGATGGACAGGTATGAAAGAAACAGGAGAATACAGCAGGTTGAATACGACAGGCAGCAGAAAGCAAGGTCATTCGGTAAGGGTGTGGCTGTAGGTGGAATAGCAGCTATACTCATTGGTGTATTGATCGCCGGTGGTAACTAAAAAAACGATGTTTTAACGAACAGGGCTGCTTATGCGGCCCTGTTCGTTATGTGTACTTACATAATATCCTGCGGAAAGGCTACCCTGATAATGTTGCAATGAAAAAAATATTCATGTTTGGTTTAATCTTATATCACCCACTTTTTTTCCAGCTTATTAAGCAGCGTGCTAACTATTGATAATAATAAGCCAAATACAAAAGCCCACAAAAAACTTTCAATCCTGATACCCGAAACAAAATGATCGGCCAGCATAATGATGATAACATTGATCACTAAAAGAAAAAGGCCCAGTGTTACAATGGTAAGCGGCAGTGTTAAAATAGTGAGCAGTGGCTTAACAATAAAATTAAGTACAGCCAGTACGAGTGCAAAAATGATCGCTGTGGTCATATCATTGATATGCACATGCGGCGATAAAAGCTTTGATAGTACAAATACAATTACGGCAGTTACCAGGATGTTTATAATAAATCGCATAAAAAAGGTTTTAGGTTAAAATTTTAGCATAAGGTACAAATTAGGTTTCTTTGGCAAAAAGAATGTTACACAATTATGAGAATTAGTTGTAAGATTTTTATTTTTCAGGTGAATCTCCGCCCTTGATTTTGTAAGTGGATTTGCAGGACTCGCTGCGCTACGAAGCGTTCCTTATTAATAGTCGGCGAATCCCACAGCCAGGCACTGGCTCATTGTGGAGACTCGCCTGAGAATCTTAATTTTTCGAGAGTAAGACTCGGAGGGAAATAAAGCCCTTTGCCGAAGGTGAGAACGAAGACTACAGAACGGAAACAGATGCCCGCGTTTTCCAGGTAGAGAAAAAAGAAGGAATGATCGTAACCACCCTGAAGCTGGCCTGTTACGATGTATACGGTGAACTGATCTGGCGAAAGAAATTGTAAGCGACCCGGATTCATATTAGATTACCGCAGCCAAAACTTTAATTTCAGGTATGCTGTTTTATGGTTAAGGTATAAAAAACTAACTTCGACCGGTTTTGAAACAATAGCCTATAGAAATGAAAAAAATAATTTCAATTTTAAGACAACCCTATCCTTATTATAATCTTACAGAGAAATTACCACTGAATGCTTTCATTATTTTCATTTCGGTATTCCTTTTCCTGTTAACCTTTACCCCTTTTTCGGTTAATCATGCTGAGCACAGGTATAGCTATACTGTTATCTGCTTGGTACATGCGGGGCTGGCCGCCATTATCTATTTCGTTTTTTTCCTGGTCATCAATAATCTTTTTTCCTCACTGACAAAAGAAGAAAACTGGAAAGTGTACAAAGCCATCGGGGCTATAGCCATTCTTTTTTTTCTTGTTGGTGTTGGCAGTTTTTTGGTGCGCCCCCTCATATATGATAGCCCGGAGAATTATTCCCGGCAGCATTTTGTTGATGAAACAGTAAATACTTTTTTACTGGGTACTTTGATTTTTGCAGGTTTTACTTTTTACGATTTTTACAGGCTGTTAAAGGCCAACCAATCGGGGGCATTAGGGTTTGGCTCCGAACTTGAAAAGCATAAAACAATGCACCAAAACCAGTTGATATCGATCAGTGTTGAAAATGAACCCTACGAGCTTGACCTGGCAACATTTCTTTTTGCAAAGGCCGAAGGTAATTATACAGAATTCTACTTTTACAAGAACAGCCAACTGGTAAAACAATTAAAAAGGGCTTCCCTAAAAAGTATAGAGGAGCAGATCGCCCCGCTTGTACCCGCTGCCATAAGGACACACCGGGCTTATTTTGTAAACACAAGCCATATCACTAAAATGTCGGGAAATGCGCAGGGCTACCAGCTTTATTTTCACGATATTGATCTGTCAGTTCCGGTTTCCAGGGCATTAATTCCTGCTTTTAAAAAGCTGATGCAGGTAAATTAGCCTGTTATTGATCCCAAAATCATGTTGGTCGTACCATATTTTTTTTATTTTTTTTGAGGCAGTTTAGTTTTGTATTTCAATATAAAACTAAACATATGTTCAGGAATAAAAGCAACCTCATTATTCTCTTTTTTTGTATTGCCAAACTGGCACTCCACCTTATTGGAGATGCTATTTCCGGTTTCCAGGGAGATGAACTGCTGCATATAGAAACAGGCAATCACCCGGCCCTGGGCTATATGGAATTTCCACCACTTATCGGTTGGCTTGCTTTTGTACAAAACCTGTTTCATTCACAGTCGGTTTTTGTTCATCACCTCTTTTCGCACCTGGCTGCAATTATTATACTGGTTGTTGTTGCCAAAACAACCGTGCAACTGGGCGGAGGGCATAAAGCTGTATTCCTTGTTTTATTATGTATACTTATTGCACCGGCTTTTGGGCGTTCACAACAATTGTTTCAGCCGGTAGTATTCAGCCAACTATTTTGGGTGCTTTCTTTTTACCAGTTAGTGCGGTTTGTTAGATCGCCGCAGCATAAATATCTTTTGTATTTGATTTTTTCTATTGCTTTTGGTTTTTTGGCCAAATATGATATCGTTTTTTTTATAGCAGGACTGACCGGTTTACTTTTTTATAAACCTACCCGGCAGTTTATCCTCCGGGCATCTGCTGTAAAATATGGCTTATTGTTCCTGGCACTGGTAATGCCAAACCTGCTGTGGCAATACCGGCACGATTATCCGGTGCTGCAAATGTTTTCAAGGCTGTACGAAACCCAGCTCGATAATTTATCAGTTACCGGGGTTTTAAAACAACTACTGGTTTCTCTAAATCCACTCACCGCTGTTTTTTGGGTTGCGGGCATTTTTTTTATGTTTTCTGCTAAGCGAAAGGTATTGTATCGACCCATAGCTGTTTCAATGATCATAACTATTTGCCTTTTGGCATTCAGTAAAAGCAAGGCCTATTATTTTTATCCTGTTATACTGTGTTTATTGCCTTTTGGATGCATTTGGTTTGAACAAAAGGTATTGGCTTTCCGTGCCTGGATAATTTACCCGGTAACAGGTTTACTGCTGGCTGTTGGTTTTGTGATGGTGCCTTTTGGCCTGGCGCTTATGCCGCTGCAATCGTTCATAAAATTTGCACATCTTAAACAAAAAAATGGCCATTACGAAGTTGAATACACCGAATATTACGCAAAAGAAAAATGGCATAAAACACTGGTTCAGCTTGCAGCAGTGTACGACAGTTTACCCGCAACAGAAAAGCAGGGTTGTTTAATATGGGGTAAACATTACAGCCAGGCAGGCATGGTAAACCTGTTCCGGAAACAATACGGGCTTCCTGCTGCTTTTTCTTATCATGGAAGTTTTTATTTGTGGGCACCCACGGGTAATATGCCGCAAACCGTTATTGCCTTTACCAATGATGAAGCCGGTATTGATTTTTTCCAGGATTTTTTTAATACGGTTATTCCGGTGCGGCGTGTATATAATCCCTATGCCGATTTTGATAAAGACCGGTGGCAGACCATCTATATCTGCAAAGATCCTAAACAGAACTTTGCCGGGTTAAAAACTGATTTCAGGAAGAGGATATTTGAGTAGCAGTCTGGTGGGTAGAGGTTTATTCGGATTGGCACAGGTACACCTGACACTTACCTATTCTTACTGGCTCTTACTGCCGCAGATATGCGGCCTGGCTAATATGTGATGGCGTATCTGTGCCAATGTAAAGATTTTAAAATGTTGGGGTTGGGTATTTATTTTGTAAGAGTATTGGTGGGCACAGATACGCTCAGGCTCATTTACTCTGCTGCATATCTGCGCCAGTTGGGTTTCTCTGTTAATTCCATGCTATGTTTAATGATGCGTTTGATTGGCAATTTAGGAAAATATAGCATGTGTCGTATACTTATTCTCTTTTTAAATAAAAGGGAATCTACACGCTTTCGCTTATTTAGCTTCAACGGAGTCTTCATGACCCCTCTAATGTACTACACCATAATACTTCTGTCTGTAAAAGAGCCTACACTAGCATACTGCTCTGCCGTAATTATGCCAGCAATTAGAAACAGTTTTTATGTTCCAGTTAAACCGCAACATTTAGCGCCTTCAAATACATAAATATTTATTCGCCGCAAAAAATGCGGTGATTAGCAGGATTATTCTACGCATACTTAATTAAATGATTTTTATAAAAGGCATGTAAAAAGCCCTAAAAAAAATTACTTTTGCAACCTTTCATTTTAATAATTTTTTTCCACCATTTGCCATTCCTTCGACAAGCTCAGGATGACAACTGCTGGAAAAGTCAATAAAACAAATATTATGAGCAACGGACCAGTTTCAAATTTTATAGAACACCACTACCGCCATTTTAATGCAGCGGCGTTAATGGATGCAGCCAAAGGCTATGTAACCCACCTGGATGAAGGCGGTAAAATGATGATAACCCTGGCAGGTGCCATGAGTACCGCCGAGCTGGGCCTTAGCCTGGCCGAAATGATCAGGCAGGATAAAGTTAGCATCATCAGTTGCACCGGTGCCAACCTGGAAGAAGACATCATGAACCTGGTAGCACACAGTCATTATAAAAGAGTACCTAATTACAGGGATCTTAGTCCGCAGGAGGAGTGGGACCTGTTAGAGAACCATTACAACCGCGTTACCGATACCTGCATACCGGAGGAAGAAGCTTTCCGCAGGTTGCAGCAGCATATTCATAAAATATGGAAAGATGCCGATGATAAAGGCGAACGTTATTTTCCGCATGAATACATGTACAAGATGCTGCTGAGTGGCGTGCTGGAACAATACTACGAGATTGACCCGAAGAACAGCTGGATGCTGGCGGCGGCACAAAAGAATATTCCGATCGTGGTACCGGGCTGGGAAGACAGTACCATGGGAAATATTTTTGCATCGTACATTATTAAAAACGAAATGAAAGCTACCACCATGAAAAGTGGTATTGAATACATGGTTTGGCTGGCCGATTGGTATAGGAATAATTCGGCAGGTAAGGGCGTTGGTTTTTTCCAGATTGGTGGTGGTATTGCCGGCGATTTTCCTATTTGCGTAGTGCCCATGATGTACCAGGATTTGGAATGGCATGATGTACCTTTCTGGAGTTATTTTTGCCAGGTAAGTGATTCAACAACATCTTATGGATCATATTCAGGTGCTGTGCCTAACGAAAAAATTACCTGGGGTAAATTAGATATTACAACACCAAAATTTATTGTGGAGAGTGATGCTACCATTGTGGTGCCGTTGATATTTGCGTGGATATTGGGTTGGTAGGTTTTGGTTCAGACAAAGTCCCGGCACCAGTGCATCTCCGATGGAGTCGTGGACGAGTTAGCCCCCTCCGCCCAATGTCATTAAGTTAAGGGTTGTCAGGCAGAGCTTGTTGAAGCCGGTGCTACTTTTTGTGCAACCCGCCTTCAACAGCCTTTCGACAGGCTCAAGCTGCAAAGGCTGACAGTTTTTTAAATTAATTTAATCTTTAAAATTTAATTTATGAATTCACAGCTTGAAGAAACATACCTGGAAGCAGAGGCCGATATTAAAAATGGTAATTATGTGGAAGCATTCCGTAAGTACGAGATGATCCTTATGGATGAGCCTGGTAATGGCCCCACATTAAATTCATTGGGCTGGCTTAGTAAAACACAGATTGAAGATTTTGGTAAGGCCGAAGCTTATTACAAAGCAGCTATAAGTTCTGATGCACAATATCCGCACAGCTATCTTAATTATGCAACCTTGCTTACAGATATGGAAAGGTTTGAAGAACTGGAAGAGCACCTGCAGGCCTGCTTCCGTGTTCCTACCATTGAAAAATCGTGGGTATTTATGAAGCAGGGTTTGATGGAAGAATTGAAACTTAATTTTAAAGAAGCCATTGCATATTATGAAAAAGCCATCCTGACTGCATTAAATGACGAAAAGATAAAAGAATACCAGGAAAATATTGTGCGTTGTAAAAGTAAAATTGAGTTGTCAAAAAATCATGTGAAGTGGATAAACCAGTTGAGGAAATAAGTTCCAGGCCAGGCATATAAATATTTTAGGTGCTCATCAAAATGATGAGCATCTTTATTTTGTGCTAACTTTTAAATAAAAACTGGGTGAAATCTTTTTCGGTTTTATAATGCTATCATTTTTGTTAGAGGCTTTAACAGCATAAACAATATTACCAATTCCAGTAAACATAAAAATGACAGTTGATAAAAGGCACCCGAAGTGCAGATGGAAGAGCGGATAAAAAATACTGGCATGCTCCGTTTCACGCAAAGCCGCAAAGATTCTTTGGGGCTTTTATATTTTTTCTTTGCGCCTTTGCGTGAATTTTGATATGCAAAGGAAAGTTTAATGCATGAAATGCTCAATGACAGAGGGCGCAACGCTTTATGATCTTACGTCCTTATTCAAAATTCCTCTAAAAGAAATCTTTACCTTAAATTGTGGCGTGTTTAACGCGGGACCATATAAAGGCAAGACATTCGTTAAAAAAATCCCATCCACAGAATTACCTTTTAAAAGTCTTTGTAATTATTGCTAAGAAACGAGGAAACTGCATGATCAGAAACTTTATTTTTCACCGTATCACTCCTGCTGTTCAGGATAATTCCCTGGAAATAGATGTACAACAGTTTGAGAGATGTATTAAATTCATCAACAGCCGCTACCATGTAATATGTGTAGAAGATCTTTTGCGGCAGCCTGGTCTGAAAACCGGGCGTAAACCTTTTGCCAGTCTTACTTTTGATGATGGTTATGCGGATAATATTAAATACGCCGCACCTGTGCTGGAAAAATATAATTGCAGGGGTTCCTTTTATGTAGTAACCAAATGTGTGGAAGAAAATATTCCGGTGTGGAGTTTCCTGCTGGAATACCTATTTTTAAATACACATGTAACCACCATTTACCTCGATAAAGTAGTGCCCGAAAATTTGCGCCTAAGTGCATTACCTGTTGATCCTTGGCAACGAACGGTATATTTTAAAAATCTGAAAGCGTGGATGAAAAAAATTCCGATCGAAATGAAAGATATGGTATTTACAGGTTTGTACGAACAACTGAATGATGTGGAAATACCCAAAATGATGATGAACTGGAACGACCTGGCTGCACTGCACAATGCAGGGCATTATATAGGTAGCCACACACACACGCACAATGCGCTTACACAAATAAAAGATGATGTTTTATTAGCCCGAGAATTATTATTGCCGCGGGAACTCATACAGCAAAAACTAGGTTACCAGCCAGTGTCAATGTCTCGTCCTGATTTAGGTTGACTCTTTTTTACGTTATCCACAGTTGGATAAGATACCTGTGTTTTACGTTTTGAGTTTAGTTATTCATCTTTGTTTTATCAGTTGAAGCGGACTTCATTAAGTTCTGGGGAGATTTT
>JBBRQF010000018.1:0-86298 GCA_038226715.1 Chitinophagales bacterium | reverse complement strand
ATTTGTTTTTGAAGAGTTTAGAATATCTAAATACGGTACTACTTTATTTTCTTTTAAATATAAGAGTCCGATTACAAGGCTTACAATCATCAGCACGATAGGATAGGTTAATCCTGTAAGGTAGTAATCGGGATTGTTAGCTTCACTTGCCTTCTGTACCAGATATGAAGCAAAGTAGGGTGCCATCCCGCCAAATAGTCCATAACCAAAATGATAAGGTAAAGAAAGAGAAGTATACCGGATTTTTAAGGGAAACATCCCGACCATGAAGGCGGCAACCGGTGCGTAAGAAACAGCAAATACAAACTCCAGTAAAAAGATAAAAAATATTAATTTCCATTTTCCGGCATTGCTAACTGTAATGATTTTTTGCAAATCTTTTTTTGCTGTGCCACTTATCGTTATGACTTTTTCTATTTCTGTGGAAATAGTGCCATCTGTATAAAAATGCTGTGTGGTAGTAGCGATCATTGCATCTTCTCCAGGCAGAGATTCTGTATTAGTAGTAGTTTTTATTGATGCCTTATTTTCTATTTTATGCTGTAAGTTGGCAACCTGGTACATACCTAAAAAAATAGGCCGGAAACAAATAGCACCGAGAAACAACCCAATTAATATAATATACTTGCGGCCTATTTTATCGCTCAGCCAGCCGAAGAAAAAGAAAAAAGGAATCCCAAGAAGTATTCCGATTATCATAACTGTATTTGCCTGGGTATAATCTAAATACAGGGTTTTGAGTAAAAAGCTTTGGGCATAAAAACCTACCCATCCTATGGTGCCACCACCAACTGCGAACCCAAAAAAAGCGAGTAATACAATTTTTAAATTTTCTTTGTTACCAAATGATTCTTTCAAGGGATTGGCAGATGTTTTGCCTTCGGCTTTAGCTTTGGCAAACAATGGCGACTCTGCCATCTTTCTTCTCATATAAGCTGACACCGCTACTAAAAAAACAGAAACCAAAAAAGGCAGGCGCCATCCCCAACTTTCCCAGGAAGATTTATCCATTAAATTTTTAATGACTAAAATAACTGTGATGGAAAGTATGAATGCAATCCCTGTTGTTGCCTGAATCCATGATGTCCAGAATCCACGTTGTTTCACCGGCGATTGTTCGGCTACATAAATTGCTGCTCCACCGTATTCGCCGCCGATAGCCAGCCCCTGCAACAATCTTAATATTAAAACAATCAATGGCGCAAAAAATCCTATAGTATCATAATTAGGTACTAAGCCAATAGCAATCGTAGAGCCGCCCATCAATAACAGTGTAACCATGAAAGTATATTTCCGGCCAATCATATCCCCCATTTTACCGAAGACCAATGCCCCAAAAGGCCGCACAACCAGGCCTGCGGAAAAAGTGGCCAATGTCGCTAAGAAGGCCGCTGCCGGATTTCCCTTTGGAAAAAATTCTGTAGAGATAATAGTTGCCAGGCTTCCGAAAATAAAAAAATCGTACCACTCAATGATCGTTCCCACTGAAGAGGCAGCGATGATTGGGATTAAACTTCTATTAGAATTTTTAACGGGGTTCATACGTCCTGATTCTATAAAGTATCGAATTAGAATATACCCTTCCATGGCAGCTCCTGTAGAAATTAATAAGCCGTAAATTATTTGAAATTAGCACCTTCTGCTGGTGAAGGTATTTTGGAGATGACAGGAAATAGAATAAATAAAAGCTGATGCGGGAAGGAATGGGTGCAAAAAAGGCAATGTTGTAGAATGCATTCGCAATACCCCGGGTCTGGTTATCTCCATTTGCACTGGTTTTGGCATATACACCTAACATTATCATTATCAATATCACTACTAAATAACAAGCGCAAAAGCCGGCATGCAGTAAAACAAAGATTGACCTTTTCATGACTTTGAAAGTAGTGATTTATTAGAACTAAAAATTATTTACTTTGGGTGATTGCAAAAGATAAATCTGTCAAACCAGGAATATTGTCTGCAAAAAGCGGCTCTGCTACGGTAAAAATATTTTACCGATCAGTTGTTTTTTATTTCGCCTAAAAATCTTCTTCTATCAGTTCTTTATTCAGCATCATTCCCGCAGTAGTGCCCATGGCAACTGCATTAGCGACTGTACGTACACGGGTGGTATTATCACCGCAGGCAAAAATGCCGGGTACATTTGTTTTTTGCGCCGGATCAATTTTAATGTATCCGTCGTCATTTATCTGGCATTCCAACATTCCAGGAACTGAACAGTGCTGTACAAAAGGAGTTCTGGTGTAAATGGCTTTTACTGCTGCCGATTTGCCTCCTTTAAAAATGATCTGGTGAAGGTATCCATTATGATGTTGTAATTGTTCAATTTCATCTTCAACGATAGCAATGTTATGTTGCTGAAGTTTAGCTGTTTGTTCGGGTTTTAAACTCGAAGGCCCATTTGTGTAGAGTGTTAAATCTTTTGTCCAGTTGGAAATGAGGGCCGAAAATTCAAAGCCATAATCTCCATTGCCAAGGATACCTGTTGGCAGATTTTTTACTTCGTAACCGTGGCAATAAGGGCAATGCAGTACACTTATTCCCCAGCTCTCGGCAAAGCCAGGAATGTCGGGCATAATATCTTTAATACCTGTAGCAAAAATTACTTTCCTTGCAGTAAAAGCTTTACCAGCATCAGTGTAGATTTCAAAACCGTTATTGATTTTTACTCCACTTGTTGCAAGACCATTGAAAAATTGTATTGTGTTGTACTTTTCAACCTGCCCTTTCGCTAATGCAGCAATTTCCTTTGGTGATTTACCATCTTGTGTTAAAAAATTATGCGAATGTGGAGTTTGCCTGTTGCAAGGTTTTCCGCTGTCAATAACTAATACTTTCCTAAGTGCCCTGCCCAGCGCCATGGCAGCAGCTAGCCCGGAATAGCTGCCACCTATGATGATTACGTCGAATTGTTGATTTTTTTTCATTTGATTATTTCTTGAATAGGTTGTCATGTTAAAAGGAAAAATCAACGCCGCACCGGCAATACTTGTCTGTTGAATAAACTTTCTTCTCGATGCGACGGTTATTTCCATTGTAATATTCTGCTATAATTTTCTCTGATGTTTAAAAATGGTTTTCACAGGTATTTGATTTTATATTCTCCATTCTGGCTTATTTATTATTCATTGAAGAAACCCTACGAAAAGCGGAATCCAGTAACGGAATACCAATAAATACCATCCAGGGCACCAGTGTAATCGTAAGAATAAATGTTCTTATATACAGCGGCAAAGAAGCCATGGGCTGTCCGAACAGGAAAAGAAACAATGTAATAGATGGATAAATGACCAGCCAGATTTTTAGGGCTGCAATAAATTTGAATTTCGGTTTCATGCTTTAGAAATTATATTTTCACAATTATTTTTATTGTGCAAAACTAATTTCCGCAGCAACCTTTCTGGTAAGACGATGATGAAGTTGGATAGGACTTATTGGAAATTCTTTCTGAAAGCCTCGGGTGAATAGCCGGTATGCTTTTAAAAGAACCTGATAAAGTAAGAAATGTCTTCGTAGCCCAGATGATCGGCTATGTCTTTAACCTGGTTGGGAGTTGCCAGCAGATACCGCTTTGCTTCTAAGACAATCTGTTCAGTAATGAGTTCTGAAGCAGATTTACCAACAGTTGCTTTGGTAATGGCATTAAGCTGGTAAGTTGACAGATTCAATAGATCGGCGTATTGAGAGACCTGTTTATGGGCAGTTATTTGAGTCGAAGTAAGTTCCATAAATTCCTCAAAACGTTGCTGGGTATAGGTACTGACGGATCTTACATTACTCTGAGGATTACTGCTTTGCCTGATAAATTCAATAAAGAAAATATCAAGGTCTGCTTTTATAACTTCAATATATCCTTCCTGCTTTAGGGTAAATTCATGGAGAATATGCGATAACACATCCTGTATTTTTTTAAACCTTTCTGCCTCAAATGCACAAAAGTTTTTATTGCCGGCCTTAATCAATCGTTGATTTGCCAGTTTATCCTTTGGATTATAAAAAGCGGAGTCAAATTCAGCCAGAAATCCATTACTACCTGCTTTTAATTTAAGTTGATGCACCTGACCTGGACGAAGGATATATAATGAATTGCTCTGAATTTCATAATCTGTAAAATCTATTTCGTGATTCCCTTTCCCATTTTGCAGGGCAAGGATAAAGAAGAAATCATGCCTGTGCAGATCGTGCACCAAGTCCTTGCCATCGAGTATATCGGCAACGGCCCGAATTTTAAACCTCCCGGTAACCACGGGTTCATTTAGGTCTGCATTAATTTTTCTAATTGGTATGATTTTCATTATGAATTATCGCCAACAGCTTCGTTGCCATATCCTAAGTTAAAACATTGTTGAATTTAAAAGCAAAATAGTTAAACTATCTTTTTTGAAATAAGATACAATACTTGAGAAATTGATTTTTACTTTGTACCCTTTTCTCCTCAAATTAGATATTTACAATTAATAACTCATAGAGGAACCTTTTTTAAAAAAAATAGAATTCCTTTAATAAGGTTGTGAATAAATAAAAGATCAAAAATTAATTTGTAATTAGAATCAAGACCAACAAAATCAGGGTCCAAAAAGAGTTTTTTCACATTTTTGTTTGACCTGAAAAACCGGACTCTGACACTATTGATTATAGGGCGTTTCAAGATATAGTCAGGATTCTAACGCAAGTAATAGTTCATGAATTATCTAGTGTATTCTTATTCTAACAGTAAAGCCCATAAACGCATTAATATATTTTATAAAAATTCCCTCATTAACTCAAAAATTTGAAATCTCCCCAGTCCCCCTACCCTTCGTCAACTATCTTATCAATTAATTCGTTGGTATCAAAAATTGAAAATGCTCACTGATGTACTTTTCCGATTCACCCCAAATCAGTAGTTTTATTCTCTAAAGATTTGCATATGATAACAACCACAATTATTAGTGAATTGCCTGCTGAAATGACTCTGGTTAGGTTTGAAAGAGAAATTTAATTTCGCAAAGTATCTATTTATACTTGAATTTAATTTTCTGAATCAAATCTTTAAAGTATGCTGGCGACCATATTTCAATTATTGTATCGTCAGGAATAAAACGGACAATATCTTCCCGAATACTGCTGAATGAAACACTATCAATTTTAGCTATTAATAAATTCAGGAACTCTTTATGTGAAATCGCAGCTTTATCCCAATCGCCGCTATCTCGTGCCCGAACTACAAAATGATCAAGATTTAACGGCATTCCTTTTTTTATATACCATTCCATATCGAACCAATCCCTGCCTTTTACCCTGCCCTTCCACTTACGAAAAAGCAATGCATGCATTTTACCTGCAAAAAGATCTGGTAGTGTATAACACTTTGCATAAAATGAAAAAGGTTTCAATAATAAAAGTTCCTCCGTTTCAAAACCCAGCGGCGGTTTTGTATCTACTTCAATTTTTATTTTTATCTCAGACCGTACTTTTACACCTTCCTGTGCCAGCACTTCTCTAATAATAAGTTCTTTCCATGTCGTATCAGATTTAAGAAATGCTGAGTCAACATTGGTAGTAGCTGTTTTCATTTTTTCTTTTATACTTATATTAACTCCCAACGCACTGAATTCATCTTCTATGCCTTTAAGATATGGTTCCAGCGAAAAATCAGGATTTACTTCAAGTAATGAAAAGTCCATATCCTCAGAAAATCTCGGAAGTTGGTGAAATATGCGCAAGGCCGTACCTCCATAAAATGCTGCTTTCTCAAAAAAATTACTTCGCTGTAATCCAGCAAGTGCTATCTCCTGCATGATCTCACGAAGTGCCTGTTCCGCAGTTTCCTGATCAGTTGGTCCATATTCTTCGAGCCATTCTTTAATCATAAACTTCTTAGTGTTTTTATAAGCATCATCATACTATTTTCCTTAGGCGCTTTTTCTACCCACTTGTTAATTGTTGTGGTGTCCAGATTCCTTAGTGTTTGCAAGTCAATCCTGAAATCTTCAACAAGTAATTCCATCGTTTGCTTAGTACTACGCAGTATAACACCCGAAGTAGTAATAATCTTGTCACATAAGGCTTTTTCTGGCGATGCCATCATTACTGTTTGTCTTTTGGTTAATTGTACCTGTTGTATACCAAAGCTATAATATGGTAATCCAAGATGTATGTAACTAAATCTACCTACCGGGGTTTTATAGGTCTTTGAGATGTTCGTTGTTGCTGAGCTGATTTCGAAAACTCTTTCCGGAATCATTCCCCAATGTGATAACGCAGTTTCTAAAGAAACATAGCTTGGGCCATATAAGTGATTTGCCAACAAAATCTTTTCTGGTGGAGAAATTTTAAGGTTTGCTCCCGGCATATAAATGCCCCTTTTTACAGGCATCAATAGATCCTGCTTTACCAGTTCGTTGATCTTATCATAAGGCCGCTTATATTCCCTTAGCAGGCTCATTAAAACCTGTCTGGTGAGCGGTTGCTCAGAATAACCTTCTATGGCGTTAACGAAATTCAAATTTGTAACATTTTATTTAATTTATCGGAATAAATCCGATAAATCATCATAAATATAGCAAACAAATGAAAGAAAATGAAATATTTATCGCAATAGATGTGAAACAGCATGTTCAACCAACATCAGTAGATTTTTAAATAAGAAATGATAAAACACATTAAAGTGTGATTTTTTATACATTTAGAGAACAATTACTTAATATTATAAGCGACCAAGTTGTTCAAATATTGAAGCAGCTTTTATCTGGTTTAAAAACAATAAACTAAGCGAACCCAAAGGGAAGAATCCGAATTTTAATTGTGCTGAATCTGTTGTCATTCCTGCTTCGGAAAAAATTGCTTCAGAATTGGAAGTAGTGGAAAGTTGTGTATTGTATGCGGTAAAAAGTGTTGAGATTTTCATCCTATAGTTTTAGTAATAATTCGTTTTTTTCACATAGATGGGCGCCTTGCCTTTTTTTGTACGGTTTTTACTTATCCAAAAGAGGATAGTGACGATTTGATTTGTGTTCATGGTGGTGACCTTTTAAATGATTAATTGGTTAAGGCACCTTAGCTTTTTTTTGTTCGTTCGTTGTGAGAGAGAAGAGTAATCGAATGCTGAAATGTCAGTCATTCGGTTAGCAAATATATTGCATCGACCTGCTAACCGAATTGCTAACCGAATGATTGGTCAACAATGTGCAACCTTTGCAGGATAAAAACACAAAAGCCACTTAAAATCTGCATTTTAAGTGGCTTTTTACTCCTTTGGGAGGTTAAAAGCGGACCGGACGGGACTCGAACCCGCGACCTCCGCCGTGACAGGGCGGCATTCTAACCAACTGAACTACCGATCCAAAATCCAAAGCTTTATCTTCATAAAGCCCCCTTTTTTCAGGACGGCAAAGATAGGTTTCTTATATTTCCATTCCAAAACTTTTATAAAAAAATTGTACGCCGTATTTTTACAAACTATCTTACAGCACCCATGAGAAACAAATACAATTAAATTATACACTAAATGCTAAAAATACTTCATGATTGAGTTAAAAAAACGACAGTTTCTCGACTTTGAAAAACCCATCAAAGAACTATACGACCAGATTGAGCAGTTAAAGATCACATCCGAAAAGTCGAAAACCAATATGAGCGGCGCCATTACCATGCTGGAAGAAAGAATTATTGAAACTAAAAAACACATGACTGCCAATGTAACGCCCTGGCAAAAAGTACAGTTGAGCAGGCATCCGGACAGGCCTTATACTTTGAAATATATCGCCAATATGTGTACTGATTTTATTGAACTGCACGGGGATAGAAATGTGAAAGACGATAAAGCCATGGTTGGCGGTTTTGCACAACTGGGCGGTGAAACAGTGCTGATCCTGGGACAACAAAAAGGCTCCAACACCAAAACCAGGCAATTACGCAATTTTGGTATGGCCAATCCCGAAGGATACCGCAAGGCTTTACGATTGATGAAACTGGCCGAAAAATTCAACAAGCCGGTTATCACTTTAATAGATACGCCGGGTGCTTATCCCGGACTGGAAGCTGAAGAAAGAGGACAAGGCGAAGCCATTGCCCGCAATATTTATGAAATGATCAGGTTAAAAGTACCGGTTATCTGCGTTATCATTGGAGAAGGTGCCAGTGGCGGTGCACTGGGTATTGGTGTTGGCGACAGGGTTTTTATGTTAGAGAATACCTGGTACACGGTAATATCGCCCGAAAGTTGCAGCAGTATTTTGTGGCGTACCTGGGACAAAAAAGAAACGGCTGCTGAACAACTAAGGCTTACCGGGGAAGATATGCTGGGCTTTGGTTTGGTAGATGGTGTAATTAAAGAACCATTGGGCGGCGCTCATTGGGATTACCAGGAAGCTGCTGATATTTTAAAAGCCTACCTGCTACCCGTGATAAAAGAATTAAAAACAATTGACCCCGATAAAAGGGTTGAACAAAGGATAGAAAAATTCGGGAAAATGGGATTTTGGGAAGAAAGTTAACACGTTTAAAGGTTAAACGTTTCAAGGTTATGCCCCAACGGTTTAAACCATTAAACGCCTTAAACGGCTCAACCCCTTAAACAATCAATATCTTGAAGATCATTAAAACAAATATTGCTACATGCTGAAAATAGGCGTTATCGGTGCAGGACATTTGGGTAAATTCCATTTAAATAACTGGGCAATTATTGAAGGCGTTCAATTGGTTGGTTTTACAGATACGGATGACGCCAATGCAGCGGCAGTTGCACAAAAATATAATATACTCCGCTTTGATGATGTTGAAAAACTGGTTGAAGCCTGCGATGCCCTCGATATTGTAGCACCTACCCCAGCTCATTTTGAGCTTTGCGAGCTGGCTATTAAAAAAGGTAAACACGTTTTTGTTGAAAAACCACTGGCCAATACCATGGAAGAAGCAAAGACCCTGGTAAAACTTGCAAAAGAAGCCAATATAAAATTCCAGGTGGGACATGTGGAAAGATTTAATCCTGCTTTCCTGGCGCTAAAAGACCAGGTGTTACAACCCATGTTTATTGAAGTACATCGCCTGGCACAATTTAACCCGCGGGGTACAGATGTGAGTGTGATACTGGACCTGATGATACATGATATAGACATTATTTTAAACCTGGTAAAAAGCAATGTAAACTACATCAGTGCAAACGGTGTGGCAGTAATGAGCGATACACCCGATATTGCCAACGTACGCATTGAGTTTGATAACGGCTGTGTGGCCAACCTCACGAGCAGCAGGATCTCCATGAAAAAAATGCGCAAGATGCGCCTGTTTCAAAAAGATGCTTATATCGGCATCGATTTTTTGGAAAAGAAGACCGAGATCATTCGCTTAAACACACCCGGCGACAGTAATGTTTTTACTTTTGATATTGATACCAATCATGGTAAAAAAATAATTGCCATTGCCAATCCGCCTGTGAAAGATACAAATGCCATTAAAATGGAGCTGGAAGAATTCAGGAATGCCATTGTAAATAATACAGATACACCTGTTAGTGTAGTGGATGGTTTCCGTGCCATGGAAGTAGCGCACCAGATACTGGATAAGATCGGTAACGTTACACAACACTAGGTAATTAAAATTATTTTTCTAAACATAATACCCGTCATTGAATCAACCCAGAATACATATTCGTTGGTATGCTTTGGGTGATTGCATGGCATCCATACTCTCCTGGGTTATTTTTTATTTTGTTCGAAAATATATTATCCAGGAAGCTTTCGTTGTTGGTAACAGGTTTTATATTGGCCTGGTACTTTTTCCCGTTACCTGGTTATTGGTCTATTACCTGGTTGGCTGTTACAATGCACTTTATCACAAATCCAGGCTGGTTGAATTTTTAAATACCATTATCTATACTTTTTTCGGAAGCATCTGCATTCTGTTTTTATTTTTAGTATATGATAAAACGGGTGATTACAATATCTATTTCAAAGAGTTTGTTTCACTTTGGGTAATTCAAACCGCAATCACCTGTTGCATCCGGCTTATATTTTTAAACAGCGCAAAGTCGCAGTTAAACAAAGGTTCCGTTTTTTTTAATACCCTCATCATAGGCTCCAGCAACAATGCAGTCAATTTGTATCATTCAATCATTAATAATAAAGAAAAAACAGGCTACCGCATTGCGGGTTTTGCCAATACCAATGGCAGTAATGCCTCTGCGCTGCCCGATGGCATTATAAATTTAGGAAAGGCTGCTGATGCTGATACGATCATCAGCGAAAATAAAATTGAAGAAATAATTATTGCTGTTGAAAAAAAGGAACGGGACCAGTTGGAAAAGATATTACAGCAATTGAGTGATTATGAAGTGAACATTAAACTAACTGCTGATACCGTTGATATTATCAGTGGCTCGGTTAAAACCAATAACGTACTCGGCATTCCGCTGATAGAACTGCAATCGGGACTGATGCCGCAATGGCAGCAGAATATAAAACGCCTGCTGGATATTATTGCCGGTGTTGTAAGTATCATTATACTGCTGCCTTTATTTATTTATACCGCCATCAGGGTAAAAATATCATCCCGGGGTAATTTGTTTTACCTGCAGGAACGCATCGGTTATAAGGGCCGCCCTTTTACCATGATAAAATTCAGGAGCATGGTACCCGGTGCAGAAAAGAATGGACCTGAACTTAGCAGTGATCACGATCCCCGTATTACGCCATGGGGTAAAGTGATGCGTAAATGGCGGTTGGATGAATTGCCACAACTCTGGAATATTATTAAAGGCGAAATGAGCATTGTTGGACCAAGGCCGGAAAGAAAATTTTATATCGACCAGATCGTACAACATCATCCCGAATATAAATACCTGTTTAAAGTAAAACCCGGATTGAGCAGTTGGGGCATGGCTAAATTTGGCTATGCCGAATCGGTTGAGGAAATGATTGAGCGTATGCCTTACGACCTGATGTATATTGAAAATGTTTCGCTGGCACTTGACTTTAAAATAATGTTGCATACCATCCGGATCATTCTTTCGGGGAAAGGAAAATAAGTCAAAATACTTTTTACGTCTTTTGTTCTTTTTTAGTTTCTGCTTAAACAGCAACATACATCAAGATTCCTGTTTCAAAATATTTTTTATTTTTCTTTTTTGCTTGCCAAAAAAAGAAACAAAAAAGGGCACCGGTAAATAATTACATCCAATTTACCGGAGTAGCGCTGTGGATCTTTTGTACTACTGTGAATTGTAGAGTGGTAACCTGCCTGCATAAGTAAAAACAGCTTCTAATTTAATGTATACCCACACCTGCAAATAAGCTTACGAATGACGCCAATGGTCTTTTCGATTTTGCTTTTATTAAATTTGCAGAGAGCCACCCAATAAATTTCATTCATGAAAAAATAAGAAAAGTTTCTGAAGAACGGGATGAGTTGTGAGTTGTCTATGAAATGGCCCGCTGCTGCCGTGGGTTGGCTGGCAAAACGGCCGGAGGCATCGGGTTTGCCTTGATTTTTTTTGTTACTTTTTTGTATCAAGACAAAAAAGTAAAGAAAGAAAGAAAAACAAGTACCACAAGGCAATAAGCTACTAAAAAGCTGACAAGCTGACAATCCTTTGAGATTGCTCAGATTGCCTTGTTTTTGCTATTTTTGATAAAACTAATTTGCCTTGAAAAAAATCCTGATACTGTTTATATTCTTTTACTGTCAGTTTTCTACTGCCAACTGTCAAACTAATGCTTACTGGCAACAACAGGTTAATTATAAAATTGATGTTACACTTAATGATGCAGATAATACCCTGGATGGTTTTGTAAAAATGGATTACCACAATAATTCACCCGATACGCTCTATTTTATATGGATCCATCTCTGGCAAAATGCTTATAAAAATGACCGCACCGCTTTTACAGATCAAACATTAGAGAACGGCAGTACCGAATTTTATTTCAGCAATGCAGATAAACGCGGATACATCAACCGCCTCGATTTTAAAGTGAATGGCGAAGTGGCCAAAACAACAGATCATCCGCAACACCAGGAGATCATTAAACTGATCTTACCCAAACCACTGGCACCCGGATATGTTGTAAAAATTGAAACGCCTTTTCATGTTAAACTGCCTTTTAATTTTTCAAGAGGCGGCCATATTGGCCAGGCCTATCAAATTACTCAATGGTATCCCAAGCCTGCCGTGTACGACCGCAAAGGCTGGCACCCCATGCCTTACCTGGACCAGGGAGAATTTTATGCCGAGTTTGGCAACTTTGAAGTGCAGATAACCTTACCCGATAATTATTTGGTTGCCGCAACGGGTGATCTGCAGAACGACGTCGAAAAAGAATGGCTGAAAAATACAAAGCCATTCATCCCTCAACCCAAAGAAAAAAAACAAAATCAGCCTCTTACATTCGGGCAAAAAAAGAAGGCTGGTAAAAACGCAGTACCTTCTTCTGCAAAAACAAAAACACTTCAGTACAAACAAAATAATGTGCATGATTTTGCCTGGTTTGCAGATAAAACCTACACATACAAAACCGATACTTTAAAATTACCATCGGGTAAAATAATTACTGCGCAGGTTTTTTATTACAATAAAAATGCAGCAACATGGGCCAATAGTATTGCTATGACAAAGAGGGCCATTCTTACCAAAAGCAAATGGCTGGGCGAATATCCTTTTAATGTGGTTACTGTTGTTGATGGCGGCAATGGGGGCGGTATGGAATATCCAACCATTACTTTACTGGATGATGGTGGCTCAGAAAAAAGTCTGGACTTTGTAATTAATCACGAAGTGGGCCATAACTGGCTCCAGGGAATTTTAGCAACCAACGAACGTACACACCCGTGGATGGATGAAGGCATGAATACTTATTACGATAACCGCTATTCAATGCAGCAATATGGCAACACAAATATTGATATTTTAAAAACAAAATCGGCATTTATAAATAACAGGTTACCCGATGATATTCAGCATACATTATTGCAAACGGCAATCGTAATAAAAAAAGATCAACCCGTTGAAACCAGTTCTGAAAAATTCAACATCTTCAACTACAACATGGTTGCCTATGTTAAAACCGGCGACTGGATGAAACTACTGGAAGATGAACTGGGCAAACCGGTATTCGATAGCGGCATGCAGGCCTATTATCAACGCTGGGGTTTTAAACATCCTTACCCCGAAGATTTTAAAAAAGTAATGGAAGAAACAAGTGGCAGAAACCTGGATGCAACTTTTTCATTGTTAAATAAAAAAGGTGATTTAAAAAACAAACCGGTTAAAAAAGATATTCGCTTCGCTCCTTTTTTCAGCATGAAAGGAACAGATAAACACAATTATATTTTTGCATCGCCTGCCATTGGTTATAATCATTATGATAAACTGATGCTGGGTGTTTTGTTACACAACTATACACTGCCACCCACTAAACTTCAATTTATAGTTGCACCTTTATATGCTATAAAAAGCAAACAATTAAATGGTATAGGCAGGGTAAGCTATAGCCTGTATCCCGGAAATAACGGGCAAAAATTTGAAATAGCCCTGTCAGGCGCAACCTTCACCGCCGATAATTTTGTAGACTCTGCATTCGTCAATCATTCTCAAAGATTTTCCAAAATTGTTCCCTCGCTTAAATATGTTTTTGCCAATAAGAATCCCCGCAGCAGTATAACTAAGTTCATACAATGGAAAACATTTTTTATTCGTGAACAGGGTTTATTGTTTACGAGAGATACGGTAAACCAGGTTGATGTAATTACTTACCCCAGTGAATCGAGATATGTTAATCAACTGCAGTTTGTAATTGAAAACACCCGGGTTTTATATCCTTATCGCGGAGCCCTGCAAATTGAGCAGGGAGCGGGTTTTGCAAGACTGGCTTTTACAGGCAACTATTATTTTAATTATGCAAAAAGTGGTGGTATGGATGTTCGCCTGTTTGCAGGCAAGTTCTTCTACCTGGGTGATAAGACCTTTATTAAACAATTCGAGACAGATCGCTATCATTTAAACATGACCGGGCCAAAAGGAAATGAGGATTACACATACAGTAATTATTTTATTGGCCGTAATGAGTTTCAAAAATATCCCAACCAGCAGATCATGATCAGGGATGGCGGTTTTAAAGTACGTACCGATTATTTGAGTGATAAGATCGGCAAGACAGATGACTGGCTTGTAGCAGCAAACTTTACAACTACCATTCCCAAAGCCATCAATCCACTGGCGGTATTGCCTTTTAAATTTCCCATCAAAGCCTTCTTCGATATTGGCACTTATGCAGATGCCTGGAAGAAGAATGCAGCTACCGGCAGGTTTGTGTATGATGCAGGTTTGCAATTGTCTTTATTTAAAAATGTGCTGAATGTGTATGTTCCGCTTTTTTATAGTAAGGTTTATAAAGACTACTTTAAATCAACGATCATCGAAAGCAGGTTTTTAAGAAATATTGCTTTTAGTATAGACCTGCAAAATGTAAGTCTGAAAAAAATAGTGCCACAAATTCCATTTTGATCGTGGAAATAAGTTACCTCACATACCAGCAGATCGATAAAAAAAAATGGGATGCCTGTATAGATAAAGCGCCAAATGATTTGATCTATGCCTATTCTTTTTACCTGGATACGATGGCAAAGAACTGGGATGCATTGGTGCTTCATTCGGACGAGGATTACGAAGTGGTAATGCCACTCACCTGGAATAAGAAATACAGTATTCACTATTTATATCAACCCGCTTTTACGGCCTGCCTTGGTGTATTTGGAAAAGCAGTAACATCAAAAACAGTAGCGACTTTCTTAAAAGCGATACCTGTTAAATTCAAATATTGGGATATTTATTTCAATCCCGGGAACCTGTTTAAACTACCGGAATTCAGTTTATACGAAAGGATGAATTATGTTTTAAAACTGAACGACAGTTATGAAAATCTGTATAAAAAATACCGGGACAATATAAAACGAAATATCAAAAAAAGTGAAAAACTTCAATTAAGCATCAATAAAAATATAGCGGTAACAGAAGTTATTAAACTTGCCAAAGAACAGTCAAACAACTTTTCTACATTAACGGACACTGATTTCACTCAATTTAAAAAACTGTTCGGGTTATTATACCAGGCTGAAAAAGCAACCTGTTACGGGGTTTACGCAAAAGATAAGGAATTACTGGCTTCTGCTGTTTTCTTCTACTCACATAAACGGGCTTACTATATCATGGCAGGCAATCATCCTAATGGAAAAACACTAGGAGCATCTCATGCACTTATAAATGCTTTTATAAAAGACCATGCAGGGCAAAACCTGTTACTGGATTTTGAAGGAAGCGATATACCCAGCCTTGCTTTTTTTTATAGCAGCTTTGGCGCAACAGCAGAAAAATACAGCGCTCTTAAATTGAACAGGCTGCCTGGGGTGTTAAGGTGGTTGAAGAAAACATGAATTAATTTACATGTTGACTGTAACCCATTCGGGATGGATAATAACTTGTAATAAATTTATAAACTACATAACATCAAATCAATGACTAAATATTTAATAATAACAATAAGCTTCTTGATTTTTGTTGGTACCAATACTTCAGTTGGTCAAACTTATGGTAAAGAAACAATTCTCATAAGCACCCCTTACGGAAATATGAAAGTGAAACTTTTCAAGGAAACTCCGCTTCACCGTAATAATTTTATTAAGCTGGTTAAGCAGGGTTATTATGACAGTTTACTTTTTCATAGAGTGATCAATCATTTTATGATACAAGGCGGTGATTACGATAGTAAATCAGCAAACGATACTGTAGCCTTAGGTTATGGAGATCCTGGTTATTGGATACCGGCTGAATTCAATAAAAATCTATACCACAAAAAAGGTATGCTGGCTGCGGCAAGGGAAGATGATGAGGTTGATCCTGCCAAGGAATCATCCGGTTCCCAATTTTATATCGTGATGGGTAAAACATATGATTCCCTGGCCTTACGAAAAGCTGAGATACGGATAAATAAAGACATTGTGCAAAAGATAAATTATACTGTTGCCTATAGTGGTAGAAGTATGGAGCTTAAAAAATACTATATGCGCCTTGATATGGAAGGAAAAACGGATAGCTTAAAATATGTAAGGCGTCAATTGGTTGATCCCGTCTCCATTGCAGAATATGAAAGAACGCCCCATTTCACTTATACCGCTGAGCAAAGGAAAACTTACGCTACATTGGGCGGCACTCCTCATTTAGATATGAATTATACAATTTTTGGCGAGATCGTTGAGGGCCTTGATGTAATTGATAAAATTGCAGCAGTTAAAACCGATAAGAACGACAGGCCAAAAGAAAATGTGAGAATGAAAATTTCGATCATTAAAGAATAAAAATAGGCAATTGTGTTCCTCTTCATTTGGCTTGTATTCACGGGAATGGCATAAACCAGGGCGGTGATCAAACAAATTTTATCTGTTATTTACCTATTGCATTTTGCAAAAAATAAATTTATCTTGTTTGTTGGTATCTGCCATACCTGGCGATACAAAAACTTTAACCATCACTAATTAAAACAATCACAATGATCAAAACAGTTTTAAAACCTATGCTGCCATTAATGTTGGCAGCGGTATTATTTTCGTGTAATAACGGCGAAACAAAAGAGGAGCCTAAAGCTGGCGATTCAACTTCAACTGTTAAGCCCCCGGATGCAGTACCGGCAGCTTTTATCCCGTTTAATGTTCTGGAAATGGACCATGTAGTTAAAGATTACAGCAAATGGAAACCGCTTTTCGACAGCGACTCAACTAACCGCAAAGCCAGCGGCCTTGAAAACATAGTTGTTGGCCGTAACATGGATAATGCAAATGACATTCATATTGTACTGATGACTGCTGATATTGCAAAAGCAAAAGCATTTGGCGACGACCCTAAATTAAAAGAAACAATGACCAGGGGCGGAGTTATTTCAAAACCTGAAGCCAGTTTCTGGCATATTATTAAATACAACCCTGAGCCAAATGAAAAGCAGTGGGTAGAAATAACGCATAAGGTAAAAGACTTTGCTGCCTGGTTAAAAGTATATGATGGGGAAGGCAGTGCAACAAGAGCCAGTAACGGCCTTCTGGATGTTGCACTTGGCCGTGGGGTTGAAGATTCAAACATGGTAAAAATTGTGTTTGATATCAGCGATATGGCAAAAGCAAAAGCAGATATAAGTTCTGATGCAAAGAAAAAATTAATGATGGACGCCGGTGTTATTGGCGTGCCAAAAATTGTTTTTTACAAACGGGGAGAATAGTTTGTAAAAAACTCAGTAAAAAAATAAAGCGGGTTAATGAAAAATCATTAACCCGCTTTATTTTATGTTGGCTGAATATCAGTTTGCTGACAAAAATTGTTCTGCTATAATTAAATCAACCGGTCGGGTGATCTTGAAATTATTCTCCTCTCCTGTTACCAACTGCACTTTTAAACCAAATGCCTCAACAACCGTTGCTTCATCGGTAAATTTATCTTTATAATCTATCTGGTAAGCGGGTAATAATATTTTGCTGTGAAAGGTTTGTGGGGTTTGTACCAGTTTTACGATTGCTCTTTCTACCGCTTCGTTGCCTTCTCCTGTAATGATACGCACACTGTCTTTACTATCAATAACGGGTATGGCTGAGCCGGATTCTATGGCGGCTTCGTAACATCTTTGTATCAGGTCTATACTTACCATACAACGCACGGCATCATGTACAAATACAATACATTCTTCTGTTATTAAATGTAGCCCGTTTTGCACAGAGTGAAATCTTGTTCTGCCTCCAATGGTTATCTGTATCCGGTTATAATCAAAAAATGCATCAATGATCTCCTGCCCGGCAGCGACATGCTCTTCGGGCAAAACCAAAATAATATCCAGGTCATCATAAGCCTGTAAAAAAGCATGGATGGTATAATACAAAACCGGTTTACCCTGTAATAATAAGAATTGTTTGGGAGTAGTATTATTCATCCGGCTTCCGGTTCCACCGGCAACAATAACAGCGATCTTTTTCATAGTGTTCTTAAAAATCGTTTAATTTGTTGAAGGGTTAGACGTTTAAAACTTTTGCTGATATGAAAGTACCTTTAAAGCCTTCAACGACTTCAATCCTTAAACGTTTGCTTAATCTTTATAAATTCCAATAATTTTTTCTCCATCACTGTTCTTCATCGCACGGTACATACCGGCGCTGTTAAAGATCATGGCTGCATTGCCATGTGCATCAACACCGATCATACCACCCTCACCATCCATTTGTACCAATTTTACATTCACCACTTCATTCATCGCCTCCTGTAAACTCATGCCCTTATACTCCATCAGGCAACTTACATCATGCGCTGCAACAGCACAGATGAAGGGCTCGCCATGCCCGGTACAACTTATGGCACAGGTTTTATTATTGGCATAAGTGCCTGCGCCAATTAAAGGGCTGTCGCCAATGCGGCCATATTTTTTATTAGTCATACCACCTGTGCTGGTTGCTCCTGCTATATTTCCATTAATATCGCAGGCCACCGCACCAACAGTTCCAAATTTTTTATCTTTCATTAATTCCTCTACTCCCTTGTGTGTATGATCCAGAGAATAATTATCGCTATCCCTTATTTCTTTCCACTGGTCGTAGCGGAACTGTGAGAAAAAATATTCATCGGGTTCTAATTTAATGCCTTGCTTAATTGCAAAATCATTAGCCCCCTTCCCGCTTAAAAAAACATGGTTGCTGTTAATCATCACTTCTGTTGCCAGTTCTATCGGGTTGCGTACATTACGGATACCGGCAACAGATCCTGCCGCCAGGTCTTTACCATCCATAATGGCTGCATCCATTTCCTGTACACCTTTTTTTGTAAATACGGATCCACGGCCTGCATTAAATAAGAGGTTATCTTCCAAAACCACAATGGAAGCTTTAACAGCATTTACTGCAGAACCGCCTTCTTCAAGCACAGCATATCCTGCGGTGAGCGCTTCTTCAAGTGCGGTGATATATGCCTTCTCCAGGTCAGGCGTCATATCTTCTTTTAGTATGGTACCTGCTCCGCCATGAATGGCCAATGATAATTTTTGCATACGTGTTAGTGGGTATTTAAATGTTGCTCAAAAATATCTAATTTCCCCGCATAAACCTTACAGAATTTTAATTACATGTTTAAAACAAAATTAACTGCAGGAGACTACTTCCTTATACTTGTAAATCTTGTGCCCTTGTATGGGGTATGGTTTGAAGGCTGGAGTGCATCGCAGGTCTTCCTGGTGTATTGCCTGGAAACCGTAATCGTAGGGATAGTAAATGTGCTGAAGATGGCCTGTGTAACTATTTTTGTAAGAAAAAAAGATACCTGGGAAAACGCTGGCAGCAGCACCATGCAAAGCGGCTGGTTCTTCATTTTCTTTTTTATTATTCACTACGGTCTTTTTGTTTTTATACAAACGCAGCTATTTTTTGGCGTGAGTGGCTTAATACCCAATGGTTCGATGCTAAACAACTATTCAAAAATACCGGAGTTACTGGGCCATAATGGAAAACTGTTGCTGCTGATATTTATAGCTTATTATACCCTGCAGAATGTTTTTGATTTTTTTCTTAATGGCAGCTATAAAACAATATCCATGGGCAGGTTAATGTTTGAACCCTACATACGGATATTTGTGCAGCAATTTGTGGTAATACTCGGCAGTCTATTTTTAAGTTTTGGGGCCGGCAAAATTTTTATACTTGTATTTGTAGTGGTAAAAATATGCTTTGAACTATTTGTAAATCCAACCAGGCTGCTGGCCATTTCTGAAAAAAGAGAACGATTAAAAAATGAAAGAGAAAATAAAAGCTAAGGATGTCAGTCTTCCGGATCAGGACAACAGTTTTTTACACTCTTCCAGCAATTTTATTTTACCAATGGCAACAGTGCCTACTTCTTCGCAAACAAGTCCCCCGGCAATATTGGCCATCTCTGCCATAAGCCTGGCATCAGCAGTAGCTGCAAATACAAGCGAGGCAATGGCAATTACTGTATCACCGGCACCGCTTACATCGGCTATGCTACGGATATGTGTAGGTATAATGGCGGTATCATTTTCCTGTTGGTCCACAGGATGCTGTGCATAAAAAACGCCTTTTTCTGATAAGGTGATCAATGATACCCGGTGCTGTAGTTTCTCCTGTAATAAAAGATGCATGTCTTTAAGCACGCTGATATTTATTTCTTCCCGTAAAATATTCAACCCTTCTTTTACTTCTTTAAGATTGGGTTTAAAAATATCCACGCCCTCATAAGCAAAGAAATTTTTGCGTTTGGGATCAACTGCTGTGAGGATACTATTCTTTTTACAAAGTGCTATTATTTTCTTAATAACATTTTCCGTAAGCACGCCTTTGTTATAATCTTCGAGGATAACGATGTTTGGATCTTCGGTAGCAATATAATTTTCAAAAGCATACAGCAGCCTGTCTTCATCAACTGCAGTCATATCATCCGTTAATTCAGCATCAAGCCGCATCATGTGCTGGTTGCGGCTTATGATACGGATCTTGTTGCTGGTTATACGATGTTCACTTTGCAACAGGTATTTTGTGTTGATCTTATTCTGCTGCAATAAACCCGTCAACTGTCCGCCATCTTCATCCTTACCCAAAACACTGATTATGCTCACACTTGCACCAAGCGATGCAATATTTAAAGCTACATTACCTGCGCCGCCAATACGTTGCTCTTTTTTAGTTACAGCAACAACCGGTACGGGTGCCTCCGGTGAAATACGGTCAACAGTTCCCCACCAGTAAGTATCCAGCATGACATCGCCGATTACAGCAACTTTTAATTGGGCAAGATCCTGGAATAATTTTTCGAAATTCACTTGAGTAATTATAAGTTATCAGTTTTTTTGATTTGCAATAGCCAGGTAATAAAGCGGTATTCCAAGTAATACAATACCCAGGCCAATACCGGCATATAAAGGTTTCATGATGATAAGAAAAACACAAAACACGGCTGCCAGTAAAATATAAATGATCGGCAATACGGGGTAACCAAAAGCTTTGTATGGCCTTTCCATATCTGGCTTTGTTTTACGCAACCTGAAAATTCCAATGATTGTTATTGCATAAAATAAAACCACAACAAAGGAGATCATATCCAACAGATCGCCATACTTACCACTAAGACAAAGTATAGCAGCCATAATACATTGTGCCCATAAAGCAAATTCGGGCACTGCATATTTATTAAGGTCAGCCGCTTTTTTAAAGAACAGTTTATCAATTGCCATAGCATTGTAAACCCTTGCACCAGCCAGTATCAATCCATTATTACAACCAAATGTTGATATCATGATCATCACGGCAATAACATAGGTACCAATATCGCCAAAGATTGCTTTGCTGGCAGCAACCGCTACCCTATCCTGGGGGGCAGAAGCAATTTCATTTAATGGTAATACACTTATATACATCAGGTTGGCAGATACATAGATCACAGTAACAATCAATGTTCCCAGAAATAAAGCCAGCCCTATATTACGTTTTGGATTTTTTACTTCTCCTGCAATAAAAGTTACATTATTCCAGGCATCGCTGCTGAAAATAGACCCTACCATAGAAGCCGCAATAGCCCCCAATATAGCGGAACCGGTAACGCCTCCGATCACGGCACCATCTGCATTGCGTGTTGTCATACTCCAGGCATCGCTCCAGTTGGCGTGCCATATACTTGCTTTTGCGGCCAGTAAAAATCCAAACCCAATCAGGCCAAAGAGCGACAATAATTTTACTACCGTGAAAGTAGTTTGTATCATCTTACCTCCTTTAATACCTTTTGTATTTATGTATGTAAGAAAAACGATAAGCGCTATGGCTACTAATTGGGCTGTATGAATTTTAAGTCCGCTTACCTGGAACAGCACATTGGTATCATTTAGTTCCAGTGCCGGAATAAAATACCCCGCAAATTTACTGAAAGCTACGCCAACAGCGGCTATTGTTGCTGTTTGTATCACAGTAAAAAAACTCCAGCCATACAAAAATCCTGCAAGTGGATTAAAGGCTTCTTTCAGGTAAACATACTGTCCGCCTGCTTTAGGAAACATAGCACTCAATTCGCCATAACTTAAAGCTGCAGTCAAAGTCATAAAGCCGGTAATTAACCAAACGGCAATCAGCCAGCCTGCACTGCCCACATTACGGGTAATATCGGCGCTAACAATAAAAATACCGGACCCTATCATGGAGCCGGCAACAATCATCGTAGAATCCAACAAACCCAGTGTTGGTTTAAAGGAAGTAGTTTGATCTGACATAGTTATTCCGGTTTAGTTTATTGCGGGGGTTGGCAACCCGCTATACCAGAACAAGATATAGAAATTGTGCGAATTTTTATTATTTAGCAGTGGCTTTCATTTTTGCATTCATGCCCCTAATTACATCATTGGTAATATTTAAAGAAGAATCTTTGAAGACCATATAATCCAGACCGGTACCGGTAGTAAAAATGTACATGTATTTTTTATCCTTATTATATTCAGTTAAAAAGTCTTTCAGTTGTTTTTGAATACCCTCCATAATACCAAAACTTTTTTCATTCAGCTTCTGGCTCAGCTCCTGTTTTCGGGCATCAATGCGTTGCTGCTGATCCAGCAATTTATTCTGAAAAGCCTGCGCTTCTTCCTGCGTAATAGCAGCGCCCTTTTTCAAAAAATTATCCTTCTGTGCCTGCAAGCCACGGTATTCATTTTCCTGTTCCTGTTCAATGGCTTTCATTTCTACCTCCAGTTCCCTGCGCTTTTCCTTTATAACAGTTATCTTTTCATTTAAAGAATCCAGTTCCACATAAGCCAGCGGTGGTCTTTGCCAGTTACTACTGTCCGCATTAAAATGATTGCTGCTTAAATTTGCTGCAACAGCTTCCGTTTTTTTACCCGAAAAATCATAATAATACAGGTAGCCCACTGCTAACAGCAACAGCATATTTAATACCAGGGATAAATTTTTCATCATGCACTTTTATTTGCTGGCAATATACTTACAAACTCCTACAGCACAATGGTTTTCATTTTTTTTTAGGAAAGGGTTAACGCTCTGCCAGGGTTCCAATTATAAAGCCTCCTGATACCTGAATAACCAGGAACCGTTAATAAAAATATTCATTTTATTGTAGTGTTCAGTTATTTCGCCCCAGGCAATAAAAACGTAAACTGATGTTTTTAAAAATTCACAGGTTAGCCGGTCTGGCCACTTTTGAAATATAGGAGGCAATCCCTAATGATTTTGCCATTGTATTAGCGCAATGGGCTATTTTTTTGCAGCCTTGCCGGAGGCATAATGGGTGTATTTGCTCCCACTTTCCCTGGCGATAAAAGTACTATTATAAACATACACATACATTGCAACCGGAAATTTCATATTCAGGTGAGCATTTACAGCATTCCCATAAAAATTTACATGATTCACACATTAACGCAAATATATTATTGAAACCGTTTTTTTTAGAGAAAACTCCAATAATTTACCCTTGAAATTTTAACGGTGCGTTTGCTTTTTTATTTGTTCATGTGCTTTAACAGCCAATATGTGAAAAATAATATACCATAAGATATACACAACAGTAGCTATAATTACCAGTATTAAAAAATAGAAGGTAAGCGTGGTATAAATTTTGGTGAAGTTTATTAACAGATAAATAAGATTATTATGAAAAATATCAATCAAAACATAAGCCTCGCCATGCACAACCTGATTGCTGTACTTGAAGATGCAAAAAGAGGGTACCTGCATGCATCAGAAAGAATTAAAGACAATGTGTTGTCCTTATTACTGGAACGTTACGGCTACCAGCGTGGCAGGTATAGCAATGAGTTAATGAAAATAGTCAACAGTATGGGAACAAACTGCCCCATTGACCAGTTTACCCTTAGTTTATTACAGCGAACGTGGATGGATCTGAAAAGAACTTTTAAGTATGGCAAAAAAGAAGAGATCATAGATGGTTGTATAAGGGCAGAAGAAGCCGCTTTGGAAAATTATGGCCAGGCCATAGACCAGTTGGAAAGTAATAATGAACTGAGGATAATATTACAACACCAGGTAAGTGGCATAAGAACAGTTGTAAATACCATTAAAGCATGCCGGTAAACCATTTAAGAGGTTTTAAAAACCAATAGCTGAATATGAAAATAACGATGGAAAAAATCAACGAAACACTACAGGAAAAACTGCAATGCCTGGTATCTTACCTATCACAGGTAACCAAAGACTTTGAGACTGTTGCTGAAGATATTGAAAGTACCAATCTTAAAACTGCCATATATGCCTTATCTGTTGAGGCCAAACAATATGCAGAAGAAATAACCAATCAGTTAAAGGAGTTCAACATTACCACTCCTGCAAATGCAACTGACCAGCTTTGGAAACCTATAGAAACAGATATACATGAACAGGCCGAAGTTGCAAAGGGTGGAGAAATTGCTGCATTATGTAATAATTGCGAAGGCTATTTTACTAAATTTTATGAAGATATATTGCTGGAATATTTCCCGATCAAAAACTTTAAGGATATAATCATTTACCAATTATATGCTACCAAATGCGCGTTCATGAAAATAAGGTTATTAAATGCCATGCGCTTTAATTCCTGAATAATTTTACCTGATTTATTTACTTAAATATTTCCTGCTCATCTCTTTCGCTAACATTAATTTTCCGGATGAATTCATCGTATGCGTTATCATCATGATTGCTGTATACACCATATGCATCAATGCTGTAACCAATTAATCCATCATTGGCTTCTATCAGATACAAGATCGAACTGTCAGACGGATCAGAGTCTCCTTCAAAGCGGTAGGTTTTAATAATGGTAAGGTCTTCGCTTGCATACAGTTTTCCTGCCGGGCTGCTAAACCCTTCTTCCGTAATCGTAAATTCATTATCCTGCTTTCTGATACGCAGCTTTTCCAATACGCCGCTTAATGTAGTCATCATAAATAAAATGTTTAGATAAAAATACAGTTAATAACTTCTAAATCCATGCCAAAAAAAATGGAAAAAGCTAAAGCCTCATTTATTTCGCAGTTTAATTGGCATGATTTTTTATGATTGTATAATGAGAACGAATTGTTTAATCCAAAAACTAATACCATGTCAATTAATCTTTTAGAAAGTATACAGCAAAACTTAGGCTATCCGCCATTACAAAAGATAGATCCTAATGTACAGCAATCAACACCAGATACGAATAAACCTGTAGAAGATAGATTTAGCCAGGCTGCAATACCGGCTTTGCTTACAGGGTTGTATAGGTTTGTACAAACTGATGAAGGAGCTGCAGGAATATTAAAGATCGTTAACTCTGATATATGGGTTACTAAAATTTTTGATACAGATAAAGAAGCAGTGGTAGAAGCAGTATCAGGCTATAGTAACCAGTCTATTGGGGAAACAGAACTACAAATGAATGCGATTGCAAATGAAGCAATAAAATTGGTAAAAGAAAACCTGGCCGATGATGCAGGCATAAAAACTGTAAAGGTATTTCTGGATAACCAAAGAAATAATATTTTGCTTTATTTACCACCTGCCTTAAATATGGGTAATTTATTACACAATGATACACTTGATGATAATATCAACAAAATGGAAGGCCCTGTATCCACTTTAATAAAAAATATCGGTGCTGCATTTTCAACCCCGGTAACTGCCGAAGAAATTAAACGCAAGGAAGAATAGTAAATATTGAAAAATAATTGAATTTTATGTTTTACAGAATTATTTACAAAAATTACATCATTCACACTTTCGGGTAAATAGACAGCATGATAACAATTTTATTAAATCAGTCAGGGTAATTTTACCGTAGATGCTATAATAAAAAAGAATTTATGATCAGCCATTTCAAAACTGATTACCTAATAAACAACCATAAAATGTTACCAGAGAAAGAGAAAGCAATACCACTTCAACTTGTCATCAGTGGATCCATATCGGGAAATATTAAGATGCAAAAACTACTTTACCAGCGATTTGCTGTTAACATGTATTATGTATGTTTACGGTATGTAAAAAATCCTGCTGATGCCGAAGATGTATTGCAGGAAGGCTTTATAAAAATATTTAAACACCTGGATAAATATAAGGAAGAAGGGTCTTTTGAAGGCTGGGTAAGAAGAATTATAACCAGGACTGCCATTTCCCATTTAAGGGATAATAAGAAGTATTCCAGCCACCTGGGATTAGATTACGTAATAGAGGATAGGGAAATGAATATACTTGATAAACTGGCAGAGAAAGAGATCGTAGGTTTAGTAACCAAGCTCCCGCCAGGCGTTAAAAAGATTTTCATGCTTCATGTTATTGAAGGGTATAACCACCGCGAAATTGCTGCTATGCTCGGATGCAACGAAAGTACCAGCAAATCTCAATACTATCGCTCCAGGATAAGCATTCAAAAACTATTAAAACAAAGCGCATAAAAAAAGGAGTAAGAAATCAATCTTACTCCTTGTATACTCTTTAAATAATTTACACTTTACAAGTCTCGCCCTTCAGGGGAGATTTAGAGGGGTTTACTCCTCATCATCAAAGCTCATCGCTTCCTTCGTAGTCATCAACAGTTCGTATTCTTCCTTGCTTCCTACGATCATATTTTCAAACTCACGTAAACCTGTTCCGGCTGGTATATGATGTCCTGTAATAACATTCTCTTTCAGGCCAAGCATTTCATCTGTTTTACCCTGTATAGCGGCAGAAGATAATACTTTGGTAGTTTCCTGGAACGAAGCTGCAGATATCCAGCTATGTGTACCTAAGGACGCCTTTGTAATACCCAGCAATAACGGTGATGAAGTTGCAGGTGATGCATCGCGGAACTCAGCTAATTTTTTATCTGCTCTTCTCAGTACAGAATTCTCTTCACGAACTTCACGCAGGGTAACGATCTGACCAGATTTTAATTTAGTACTGTCACCGGCTTCTGTTACAACCTTCTTATCGTAGATGTAATCATTCTCCGTGTTAAAGTCTAAACGGTCTTCTGTATCTCCTTCAAGGAACTTAGTATCGCCGGCATCTTCAATACGTATCTTACGCATCATCTGGCGAACAATAACTTCCACGTGTTTATCATTGATCTTCACACCCTGTAAACGGTAAACTTCCTGAATTTCATTCACAACATATTCCTGAACAGCGAATGGCCCTTTAATTGCCAGGATATCGATTGGGGCGGTTTGTCCGTCACTTAATGCAGCGCCGGCTTTTACAAAGTCACCATCCTGTACAAGGATCTGGCGGCTCAATGGAACCAGGTATTTTTTAACCACGCCATCTTTTGCTTCAACAATGATCTCCCTGTTACCACGCTTGATAGCACCAAAAGCAACCACACCATCAATTTCACAAACAACCGCAGGATTACTTGGGTTACGTGCCTCAAACAATTCAGTTACACGAGGCAGACCACCGGTAATATCCTTTAGTTTGCTTAATACTCTTGGAATTTTTACCAATACCTGTCCGCTTCTTACGTCACTACCTTCTTCAATCACAATATGCGATCCTACCGGTAAGTTGTACGATTTCTTCTCTTTACCTTCTACAATAATAACCGGTAATTTGGTTTTATCTTTTGTTTCAATAACCACTTTTTCACGGTGACCTGTTTGCTCATCTGCTTCATCACGGTAAGTAATACCTTCTATCAGACTTTCAAAATGGATCTTACCATGTACCTCTGCAACAATTACGTTGTTGAATGGATCCCAGGTACAAATGATATCGCCTTTGGTAACTTTCTGTCCGTCTTTTACATTCAGTATAGCACCATAAGGAATATGAGATGTGTTTAATAAACGGTCGCTCTTTACATCAATATTCCTGATCTCACCGGTACGACCAATAACCACATTTATTTTTTTACCCTGGGCATCTTCTGTATGTACGGTACGTAAACCATCAAACTGTAAAGTACCATCAAACTTAGCTGGTAAAGTAGATTCTACAGAAGCAGAACCTGCCACACCACCCACGTGGAAAGTACGTAAGGTTAACTGTGTACCCGGCTCCCCTATTGATTGCGCTGCAATAATACCAACTGCATCACCACGCTGTGCTAGCATACCAGATGCCAGGTTCTTACCATAACATCTTACACAAACACCACGTTTGCTTTCGCAGGTTAATACCGAACGTATTTCAACGGTATCAATTCCGCTTGCATCAATTTGTTTTGCAACATCGGCACTGATTTCTTCTCCACCTTTGATGAGTAACTCTTCAGTTGCCGGGTGGAAAACATCATGCAAAGACATACGTCCTTCTATCCTGTCGCTTAAAGATTCAATAATATCTTCATTATCTTTTAATGCAGAAGTTGCAATACCACGTAAGGTTCCGCAATCCTCTTCATTAATAACCACATCCTGGCTAACATCCACCAAACGACGTGTTAAGTAACCGGCATCCGCTGTTTTCAGAGCCGTATCAGCCAAACCTTTACGGGCACCATGCGTAGAGATAAAGTACTCCAATACACTCAAGCCATCTTTAAAGTTGGCCAGGATCGGATTCTCAATGATCTCACTACCTGATGAACCTGATTTACGTGGCTTAGCCATCAAACCCCTCAAACCTGCAAGCTGTTTGATCTGCTGCTTGCTACCACGGGCTCCACTATCCAACATCATATAAACCGAGTTGAAACCCTGTTTATTTGCTGCCAGTTCCTGGATCAATGTTTCTGTTACTTTGGTATCCACACGACTCCAGATATCGATGATTTGGTTATAACGCTCGTTATTGGTAATTAAACCCATATTGTAGTTATCCCAAACCTCTGCAACTTCTGTTTGCGCATTCTCAACCAGCAAGGCTTTAATTTCAGGAATGATCAGATCGTTAATGTTAAACGACAGTCCACCACGGAATGCCATACGGTATCCCAGTGTTTTAATATCATCCAAAAACTTAGCAGTGATAGGAACACTTGTCCATTTAATGATATCACCGATAATTTCACGCAATGCTTTCTTAGTTAATAAAGCATTGATGAAACCTACTGTTTTTGGAACGTGCTGATTAAAAATTACACGGCCTACAGTTGTTTCAATTAATTTATTGGTTAAGCTGCCATCCGGGTTACGGAAGTCTGCTTTAACCCTGATATTAGCATGCAGGTCGATCACTTTTTCATTGTATGCAATGATCACTTCTTCTGCAGAATAAAATGCTTTTCCTTCTCCTTTTACAATTTCTTCGGGTGTAGATTTCTTGCCCTTGGTAATATAATACAAACCGAGTACCATATCCTGTGAAGGAAGGGTGATCGGCGTACCATTCTGCGGGTTCAAAATGTTGTGCGAAGAAAGCATCAGTAACTGGGCTTCCAAAACAGCAGCACTGCTCAAGGGCACGTGAACCGCCATCTGATCACCATCGAAATCGGCGTTGAAGGCCGTAGTTACCAATGGGTGTAATTGTATCGCTTTACCTTCAATCAATTTTGGCTGAAAAGCCTGGATTGACAAACGGTGAAGTGTTGGGGCCCTGTTCAACATAACCGGGTGACCTTTCAAAATATTTTCTAAGATATCCCAGATGATCGCCTCTTTCTTATCAACAAGTTTACGGGCAGATTTTACTGTTTTAACGATACCTCTTTCAATCAGCTTACGGATAATAAATGGCTTGAATAATTCTGCCGCCATATCTTTTGGTAAACCACACTCATGCATTTTTAACTCAGGTCCTACAACGATAACTGAACGACCAGAATAGTCAACACGTTTACCCAATAGGTTCTGACGGAAACGTCCCTGCTTTCCTTTCAATACATCACTTAATGATTTCAATGCACGTCCACCTTCTGCTTTTACAGCATTTGATTTACGGCTGTTATCAAACAATGAATCTATCGCTTCCTGTAACATACGTTTTTCATTACGCAGGATAACTTCAGGAGCTTTAATTTCCAATAATCTTTTTAAACGGTTGTTACGGATAATAACACGACGATACAGATCATTCAGATCAGAAGATGCAAAACGGCCACCATCTAATGGAACAAGCGGACGTAATTCCGGTGGAATAACCGGAATATATTGCATTACCATCCACTCGGGACGGTTGTTGATCCTTGTATTAGCATCACGGAAGCTTTCCACAACACTCAATCTTTTTAAAGCATCGGCTTTACGTTGTTGAGATGTTTCGTTGGCTGCAGCGTTACGCAAATCAAAGCTTAACTGGTCAAGATCGATACGCTGTAACATATCATGTACAGCCTCCGCACCCATCTTGGCGATGAATTTGTTCGGATCTTCATCGGGCAAATGCTGGTTATCTTTTGGCAGTGTATCTAAAATATCCAGGTATTCTTCTTCAGTTAAAAGATCAGCATAGTTCTGTCCTTTATCTGTACGGATACCGGGTTGTATAACCACATAACGTTCGTAATAAACAATACTCTCTAATTTTTTAGAGCTGGTTCCCAACAGGTAACCAATTTTGTTTGGTAACGATTTAAAGTACCAGATATGAACAACAGGCACAACTAATTTTATGTGTCCCATTCTTTCACGACGTACTTTTTTCTCTGTTACTTCCACACCGCAACGATCACATACAATACCCTTGTAACGGATACGCTTGTATTTGCCACAGGCACATTCGTAATCCTTTACCGGCCCAAAAATTCTTTCGCAAAACAAACCGTCACGCTCGGGTTTGTAAGTACGGTAGTTAATGGTTTCCGGCTTTAAAACTTCACCATAGCTTTTTTCCAAAATGCTGTCTGGAGAAGCCAAACCAATTGTGATTTGAGAAAATGTTGGCCTTGGACGGTTTTCTTTTTTGAATGCCATATTGTTAATTGATAATTTTTTAATTGATAATTGATAATTCTTTTTTGGGAACCATCATTTAATCTTTGTTCGACATCGTTGTGTCACTCACTTATACTTTCTCAGCTTTATTCAACTTCCCCTTCCAGTTCCCTCTCCTTTGGAGAGGGGTTGGGGTGAGGTTAATCAAACTTCAGATCCAATCCCAATCCCCTTAACTCATGAACCAATACATTGAATGATTCAGGAATACCGGCTCTTGGAATGTTATCACCTTTTACAATTGCTTCGTACGTTTTAGCCCTTCCGATGATATCATCCGATTTAAGCGTCAACAACTCCTGCAAAATATTAGATGCACCATAAGCCTCTAATGCCCAAACCTCCATTTCACCAAAACGTTGTCCACCAAACTGAGCCTTACCACCCAATGGTTGTTGTGTAATTAAACTGTATGGTCCGATTGAACGGGCATGCATTTTATCATCAACCATATGGTGTAACTTAATGATGTAGATGATACCGACTGTTGCTTTTTGATCGAAGCGGTCACCGGTTTCGCCATCATATAAATAAGTATGACCGAATTTAGGTAAGCCTGCCTTGGTGATCTCTGCATCAATTTCTTCAACGCTTGCACCATCAAAGATTGGTGTTGCAAAACGAACGCCTAATTTTTCACCAGCCCAGCCAAGAACTGTTTCATATATCTGTCCCAGGTTCATACGACTTGGTACGCCCAATGGATTCAACACGATATCAACCGGGGTTCCATCTTCCAGGAAAGGCATATCTTCTGCACGAACGATCTTGGCAACAATACCTTTATTACCATGACGGCCCGCCATCTTATCACCCACTTTCAACTTACGTTTGATAGCCATGTAAACTTTTGCAAGTTTTAATACACCGGCCGGTAATTCATCACCAATAGAGATGTTGAATTTCTCACGCTTGTATCTTCCTAACTCTTCGTTGAATTTGATATTGTAATTGTGCAACAATACGTTGATCAACTGATCGGTTGTTTCATCACCACTCCATCCCAAAGGATTTACGTTTTGATAATCGATATTGGCTAAATTTTTAGCATTGAATTTTGCACCTTTACCAATCAACACTTCACCAAAATTATTGCTAACACCTGCGCTGCTCTTATCTTTCAATAAGGTCTGCAGTTTGTTTATCAATAATTCAAGCAAATCAATTTCATTCTTCTCATGTGTTTTTTCAATCTTATCCATTTGTGCTTTCTCTCTCACTTTCGCATTCTTATCTTTCTTGGCACGCTGGAATAATTTCTTATCAATGATAACACCTTCCGTTCCGCTTGATGCTTTTAAAGAAGCATCTTTTGCATCACCGGCTTTATCACCAAAAATGGCACGTAATAATTTCTCTTCCGGTGTAGGATCACTCTCACCTTTTGGTGTTATTTTACCAATAATAATATCGCCTTCTTTTACATGAGCACCAATACGGATGATACCGTTCTGATCAAGATCTTTAGTAGCTTCTTCACTAACATTCGGAATATCCGGAGTCAGTTCTTCTTCACCTAATTTGGTATCGCGTACTTCAATTTCATATTCAGAAATATGCAGTGAAGTAAACAGATCTTCTTTAACCACTTTTTCACTGATCACGATCGCATCCTCGAAGTTGTAACCTTTCCATGGCATGAACGCCACTTTCATGTTACGGCCTAAAGCAATCTCACCACCTTTGGTTGCATAACCTTCGGTTAAGAAATCGCCTTCGGTAACTTTTTGTCCTTTTACAACAGCAGGGCGCAGGTTAATACATGTTTCCTGGTTGGTACGAACGAATTTGGTTAATTTATAAACGATCAGATCTTCATCAAAGCTTACCAATTGCTGTGTTTCGTTACGTTTGTAACGCACATGAATTTCGTTAGCATCAACATATTCAACAACACCATCACCATCTGCATGAACCTGGATCCTTGCATCACGGGCAGCTTTACCTTCCAAACCAGTACCTACGATCGGTACTTCCGGTTTGATCAATGGTACAGCCTGGCGTTGCATATTCGATCCCATCAACGCACGGTTAGCATCATCATGTTCCAGGAACGGGATCAGTGAAGCACTTAAACCAACGATCTGGTTTGGTGCCACATCCATGTATTCAACTTCGTTCTTATCAAGGATTGGGAAATCACCTGTCTGGCGACTCTTGATCCTGTCGTCAACAAAGTTTCCTTTCGCATCCATTTCAATATTTGCCTGTGCAATCTTTGCTGTATCTTCTTCTTCGGCACTCAGGAAAGTAATTTTCTTCATATCCGCCTTTCCATCAGTTACTTTATGGTAAGGAGTTTCAATAAAGCCCATATCATTGATCTTGGCATGCACACAAAGTGTGGATATCAAACCAATGTTTGGCCCTTCCGGCGTTTCAATAGTACACAAACGGCCATAGTGAGAATAGTGAACGTCACGTACTTCAAAACCAGCACGCTCACGACTTAAACCACCGGGTCCGAGTGCGGAGATACGGCGCTTATGCGTGATCTCACTTAAAGGATTGGTTTGATCTAAGAATTGCGACAACTGCGATGTTCCAAAGAATGAATTGATAACAGAAGATAAAGTTCTGGCATTGATCAGATCAACAGGAGTAAACACCTCGTTATCACGTACGTTCATTCTTTCGCGGATGGTACGGGCCATACGGGCCAGACCAACACCAAACTGAGCGTATAATTGTTCACCAACGGTACGAACACGGCGGTTACTTAAATGATCAATATCATCAACTTCACTTTTACCATTGGTTAATAATACCAATGTTTTAATGATGGCGATGATATCATCTTTAGTTAATACTTTTTTAGTGATCGGGAAATTAAGACCAAGACGACGGTTAATTTTATAACGGCCTACTTCACCCAGATCATAACGCTTATCACTAAAGAATAATTTATCAATAATACCACGTGCAGTTTCATCATCAGGAGCATCTGCACCACGCAATTGCTTGTAGATGAGCTGAACCGCTTCCAGTTCACTGTTACTGGTATCTTTATTTAATGTATTGTAGATAATGGCATAATCACCACTCACTTCTTCTTTCTGAATGAAGACACTCTTCACGTCCATCTCCAGGATCATGGCGATATTAGATTCATCCAAAACGCTGTCTCTCTCCAAAATGATCTCGTTTCTTTCGATAGAAACAACCTCACCGGTATCTTCATCCACAAAATCCTCAACCCAGGTACGTAATACACGTGCAGCTAAACGCTTGCCAATGCATTTTTCAAGGCTTTTCCTGTCGGCTTTAACTTCATCAGCCATACCGAATAATTCGAGTATGTCTTTATCAGTTTCAAAACCTATAGAACGTAACAAAGTTGTTACCGGGAATTTTTTCTTACGGTCGATGTAAGCAAACATCACATTGTTGATGTCTGTTGCAAACTCCATCCAGGCACCTTTAAACGGAATAACCCTGGCAGAGTATATCTTGGTACCATTCGGATGAACCGATTGGCCAAAGAATACACCTGGAGAACGGTGCAACTGGCTAACTACTACCCTTTCTGCACCATTGATAACGAATGTACCACGTGGTGTCATGTAAGGGATGTTTCCTAAAAACACATCCTGAACGATGGTCTGGAAGTCAACGTGCTCTTCATCATTACAACTCAGGCGTAGTTTTGCTTTTAAGGGAACGGCGTAGGTTAAGCCTCTTTCAATACACTCTTCAATAGTGTAGCGTGGAGGATCTACGAAATAATCAAGAAATTCCAGTACAAAGATGTTACGGGTATCAGTAATAGGAAAATTTTCCTTAAATACACGGAACAAGCCTTCCACGTTACGTTTGTCGGGAGTGGTTTGTAACTGAAAAAAATCTTTGAATGACTGGATCTGGATTCCCAGTAAATCGGGTGTTTCCGCTAAAAATTCAACTTTACCGAAATTGAAACGTTTAGCAGCGGGTGTTTTTGTTGCAGACATATTGTAATTAAGACTTTTAAGTGTGCAGAAGATCCCTTCTTTTTATGGCCCGGACACAACTTGCGCCACTGACCCTAAATTAAAGGAGGGCAAAGGTAGGGATTATTTTCCTATTTATTGATTACGATATACGATTTTTTGAGTAATTGGAAAGGTTTTTGTGGATAAGTTACTTTTTAGAAAAACCATTTCAAGTGATAAACATATAAAAGCCGGAATTTAGTTCCGGCTTTTATATGTTAAGATCTAAGAATTTTCTACCAGATATGCGCCCTGTCAGCAGGTTTTATATACATTTTATCAGTTTCTTTTACATCAAAAGCAGCATAAAAAGGATCAAAATTGTATACCGGACCATTCACCCGGTGTTTTGCCGGAGAATGCGGATCAACATTTATATACATTCTTGCAGTTGCATCCCTGGTTTTTTCTCTCCAGGATTGTGCAAAACCAAGGAAAAAGCGTTGATCAGGCGTGTAACCATCTATTTTTTCATTTCCCTGTCCTTGTTTAGTCATTTTAAAAGCATCGTATGCAATGGCTAAGCCACCAATATCAGCCAGGTTTTCTCCAAGCGTAAGTTCACCATTTACATGTACAGTATCCAGAATCGTAAAGGCATTGTATTGCTTCACAACCCCACCAGTTTTTGCTTTGAATTTTGATACATCGTCTTTGCCCCACCAGTTTTTCAAATTGCCTTCTGCGTCGTATTGAGCACCCTGGTCGTCAAAGCCATGAGTCATTTCATGCCCAATTACCATACCAACAGCTCCATAATTTATTGCATCATCTGCATTTGCATCAAAGAAAGGGAATTGCAGAATACCTGCTGGAAACACAATTTCATTATTGGTAGGATTATAATATGCATTTACAGTGGGTGTCGTCATACCCCATTCTGTACGATCAACGGGTTTACCCACTTTATCCAGCATTTCTTTTTGGCCATGCCTCTGAACACTTTTTGCATTAGCAAAAAAGTCAGCCTTATTAATAGCTACATCATCATAAGTTTTCCATTTGGTTGGATACCCGATTTTTTTAAGAAAGGCATTCAGCTTTGTTTTTGCCATTTGCTTAGTGCTGTCGCTCATCCAGTCAAGCTTTGATATTCTGGCTTCAAATGCTTTTTGAAGGTTATCCACCAGTTCATCCATTCTTTTTTTAGCTGTTTCGGTAAAGTAGGTTTTTACATAAAGCTGCCCCAGTAATTCTCCCAATCCACCATCTACCCTGCTAACCATTTTTTTCCAGCGATCGCTATCTTTTTCACGACCAGTTAAAACCTTATTGAAATCGAACCGGGCATCATTAAATGCCTTGGTTAATAAACCTGCATTGCTGCTGATGTAATCGAATTTCAATTTGGTCTTCCAGGCTTCTATTGGTTTAGACGCAAGCATTTGATTTAGTGCAATAAAGTACCCTGGTTGATTTATATTCACACTGTCAACTTTTACATTTAATTTGTTGAAGAGGTTTTCCCAGCCAATATTCGGCTCCGTTTTTTGCAGTTCTGCCGCACTTATTTTATTATAATTTTTTTGCGGATCTCTCAACTCAACAGGACTGCGGTGCGATACAGCCATTTCAGTTTCCAACGCCAGTATTGTATTTGCATTTTTATTAGCTGTAATACTATCAACCCCTGTTAATGCAAACATCTTTGATGCAAATTTTATTAATCCGGCCCTAATTGCATTGCTTGCGCTGTCCTTCCTGGTATAATAATCCTTCTCTGGTAAGCTTAAACCTGATTGGGAGAAAATGGCGATATTCTGCTTACTATTTTTTTCATCTGCTCCTACATTAAAACCTAATAGATCTCCTTCACCCCTTGCATAGGACTCAGCAATCAGGTTCATCATTTCTTTAGTATCTTTAACAGCATCAATTTTTGCCAGCATTGGCATTAATGGAGCAGCACCTACTTTTTCAATAGCAACTGTATCCATTCCACTTGCATAATAATCTCCCACCTTTTGTTCCATGCTTCCTTTTGCCGCCTTGCCTTTGGCAGCGTCTTCCAGTATACCCTTAAGGTTTTTAAGATTGTCCTCATAAATCATGTAAAATGCTCCCCACCCACTTTGATCGCCTGGTATTACTGCAGTTTTTATCCATGTGCCATTTACATAATTAAAAAAATTATCCCCGGGTTTAACAGTACTGTCCATTCCGCTTTTATCAAAAAAAGAAGTCCTGGTATTTGTTTTGTTATTTGAATCATTACATGCTGTAAGTCCTGCCAGCAAAAAGAGTGTAATTGCAAATGAAAGCGATTTCATATTGTTTGTTTTGGTTAAGAATAATCTGTAAATGTGATATAAAATTCAGAATAAAAGAAATTTATTGTATAACCGGAAAGCAAAAGGCCGCCCGGTAAACCGGGCGGCCTTTTGAACTTATTTAAAAGGAATTAATTAAACGATCTCAACGTCAGCACCAGCTTCAGTTAATTTAGCTTTAATTTCTTCTGCAGTTGCTTTATCAGCACCTTCTTTAACTGGTTTTGGAGCGCCATCAACTAAATCTTTAGCTTCTTTCAATCCTAATCCTGTTAATTCTTTAACGATCTTAACGATCGCTAATTTGTTAGCACCGGCAGCTTTTAAGATAACATCAAAAGATGTTTTCTCTTCAACAGCAGCAGCGCCATCGCCACCACCTGAACTCATAACAACTGCAGCAGCAGCCGGTTCAATACCATACTCTGATTTTAAGAATTCTGCTAATTCCTGTACTTCTTTTACTGTTAAGCCTACTAAGTTTTCAGCTAATGTTTTTACGTCTGCCATAATGTTTGTTTTTTTCCGGCTTCATACCCTGTATCGGATCCGTCGGAGAGTTTTTAAAAAATTGTTACTTTATTTAATGAGCTAATTAGCTGATCTGCTAATGTGCTGATTTTAAATTGTTACAGATTTAGTTTTGAACTAAGCCTGTGGTTCTTCAGCAGCCGGTGCTTCCGGAGTTGCTTCTGCTGCTGGTGTTTCTGTAGCTGGAGCTTCTGCAACCGGTGCTGCTTCTGCAGCCGGTGTTTCTGCTACAACTTCAGCAACTGGTGCGGCAGCTTCTTCCGCTACTACTTCTTTTGCTGCATCCTTGTTTTGTAAAGCACCCAATACACGTTGTATTGGTGATTGCAATAAGCCAATCACTTCACCGATCAATTCATTCTTGGTTTTGATCTGGGTTAATGCTTTAAGTTGATCATTACCTACAAATACATCTCCGTTAATAAAAGCTGCTTTCAGTAAAGGCCTTTCGTTGTTGTTCTCCTTACGGAAACTGCTGATGATCATAGCAGGCTCTTTTGGATTTTCGCTGAACATAAGGGCTGTTACCTGGTGCAGTGAATCAAAAACGCCGCTGTATTTTTCAGCATCTAAACTTTCAAGTGCTTTTCTGATAAGTGTATTTTTAGCCACTTTCATTTCTACCTGCTTGTCGAAGCAATGGTTACGCAATTTGCCAATCTGTGCTACTGTTAAGCTTTCTGTATCGGTTATGTAGAAATTGTTGTACTGGGCAAACTTACCTTTCAGCACCTCAATCACATCATTTTTTTCCTGTTTTGTCATATCAATTATTTTTAAATCGCTCCCTTAGTTCCTCCCCTTTGGGGAGGCTAGGTGGGGCTTTAGTTTTGAACAGATTTTGTGTCAATTGAAATACCCGGACTCATGGTGCTGGCCATACTAACACCTCTTAAATAAGTTCCCTTAGATGAAGATGGTTTTAATTTAACCACAGCGTTAATAAGTTCCTGGCTGTTTTCAGCGATCTTTTCAGGAGCAAAACTTACCCTGCCGATAGAAGCGTGGATGATTCCCACTTTATCTACCTTAAAAGCAATTTTACCACCTTTCAGATCATTAATGGCACCTGCAACATCGTTGGTAACCGTACCTGTTTTAGGATTCGGCATCAGGTTACGTGGCCCTAACACCTTACCCAGCTTACCGATCTTCGGCATCACCGATGGAGTGGCTACAATTACATCAATATCTGTCCAACCACCTTCGATCTTGGTAATGAATTCATCCAAACCAACAAAATCAGCACCGGCTGCAGTAGCTTCGGCTTCTTTATCCGGCGTACATAAAACCAATACACGTTTTGTTTTACCGGTTCCATGAGGCAGTGATACAGTACCACGGATGGCCTGATCGGCTTTCTTAGGATCTACTCCTAATTTGATATGCAGATCAACAGAACTATCGAATTTTGTTGTGTTTACTTCTTTAACTAAAGTTGAAGCTTCCTTTAAGGAATATGCTTTATTAATATCAACCTTAGTATTTGCTACTTTTCTTTTTTTCGTAATCATTTTTTACAAATTTTAGGTTGATTATTAATTTTCCCAGGGGGCTGTTCCTTCAACTGTTAAACCCATACTACGTGCAGTACCAGCAATCATCTTCATGGCGCTGTTGATGGTAAAAGCATTCAGATCGGCCATTTTATCTTTGGCTATCTCTTCTACCTGAGCCCAGGTAACTTTTCCAACTTTAACACGATTAGGTTCTTTACTGCCGCTTGTAAGTTTAGCAGCGTCCATTAACTGAACTGCAGCGGGTGGGGTTTTAATGATAAAGTCGAATGACTTATCAGCATAAACGGTGATCAATACAGGAAGCACTTTACCCTGTTTGTCCTGGGTTCTGCCATTGAATTGCTTACAGAATTCCATGATGTTGATACCTTTAGAACCTAAGGCAGGTCCTATCGGTGGTGCCGGATTTGCCTGTCCTCCTTTACATTGGAGCTTGACATAGGCGGTGATCTCTTTTGCCATTTTTTTCTTTTTTTGGTGATAACGTGACGCTAATAGGCGTCACTCCCAATTCAATAATATTTCTTTAAGAACTATTTTGGGACGGCAAAGATAGGTATTTATTTTAGATTTTTGACTGCTGATCTTAGATTTTTTTGAATACCCGGAATCCCTTCAAGGCCAGTGATTTAGCTTAGAACCTGTTTAAAACCGGCTAATTCAGGCCATACTACTTTACCCTTTTCAGATCCAGATCCTGGAAATCAAAACTAAAATCCGTTAATGGTGAAATAGCGGCCATTTTAAAACCGGAGGCTTTGCCATTTTCATCCAGGTCAAATTTTATATAGGCATCTGCATCCATACTGCGGTCGTTCCATTTGGCAACAAAGGTATTGCCTTTAAAAGGCAGCAGTACTCCGCTCAGTTTGGGAGAACGTTTACTATCAAACCAGGGTTGCCCGTTTTTAATGGAAATGGTTACATCGCCAAACCACTGATCGGTATAAGTACCTATGAAATTATTAATATCAGCTTTGGGTGCTGCACTTTTTTGTTGTGCAGTTATCCCTGCCCAAATAGTATCGGTTATCTTTTTTGCATTAGCCTCATTTTTAACCACACGATCATGCATTTGCTTTACCCTGTCGGCACCTTTTATACCCAGGTAACTATCTTTTATTGTGTTGGTAATAGCGGTAAAAGCAGCGCCGGATTGCTGATTAGTCAATACAATGATCCCCAGTTTCAATTCAGGTATCAGCGTGATTTGTGTTACAATGCCAGCTAAGCCTCCCGTATGAGTTACCTGCTTATATCCTTTTACATCGCTTAAAAACCAGCCCAGACCATACGCTGCAAAATGTGTGTTATAGGGCGATGGTCCACGTACATCAATAATAGTTTGTGGTGCCCAAAAATCCTCATGCACATCTTCACTAAATAATTTTTTTCCGCCATCATATTTACCGTTATCCATTTGCATAATAAGCCATTTGCTGAGATCGGTGATATTGCTTACAATACCGCCGGCAGCATTGGCTGTTTCACTCCATTCAATATCAATGGTGCTTACTTTTCCGTTAACTGGCGCATGCGGCATTACAATATTGTTTCGATTTGGCAGCCTGTTAATAGATGCCCTACTGGCTGTCATCCCCAGCGGTTGCATGATACGCTGTTCAATGAAATCTTCCCAGCTTTTACCGCTTACCCTTGCCAGTACTTCACCGGCCACAATGTACAGGTTGTTATCATAATCATATTTTGTACGAAAACTGGATACTGCTTTTAAGTAACGCAGGTTGTGTATAATATCTTTTTTTGTAAAATTATTTGAGTCGGGAAACATCATCAGGTCTCCTGAACCAAGCCCCAAACCACTGCGATGTGTTAACAGGTCCCTGATGGTGAATGCTTCTGTAACATAGGGGTCGTACATTTTAAATTCGGGAATATAATCGGTTACTTTATCATCCCAATTTAATTTGCCTTCATCTACAAGCATCCCCAAAGCTGCTGTGGTAAAAGCTTTACTATTGGACGCTATACCAAATAATGTATTTTCATCTACTTTTTGCATTGTACGTAATGAACGAACACCATAGCCTTTTGCATGAATGAGTTTACCATCTTTTATAACCCCAACTGCTATGCCGGGTACATCAAAGGTTTTTAAAGTGAGTTCGGCAAGCGAATCTATTTGCGCAGAGCTTATTACCTGTGCTATTGAATTGAATGATACTGTTATCAGGAGTATTACAATAGCGAGAATAGTTTTTTTCATGTAAAATGATTAGTGGCCGATGCCTGTTATTTTCTTAATTACACAGCAAGATAACCAATTCGAAATAATGGGATAATTGAAATTGATGAAAGGAAAACACCCAACTACCTGCTTAACTTTTTTATAGCTGCATATACAGCCTTAACCGTATTTCTATCAAGGTCTTTGGCTTTTTCAGATAATTGTTCATAAGGAACCATTAATTCTTCTTCATCTTCTGATTTTCTTGAACTAACTCCCTGGTTTTTTTTAGATTCCATCCAGGCTTCATGAACCTGGGCTGAAACTAATTCTATGTCAGGCAATTTCATAATGGTTTATTTTATTGTTTATCTAAATTTATTAATACGCAATACCAAAAAATTATACTATAAAAAAATCCCCCGGTTTTGCGGAGGATCTGAATATTATTTTATTAAGCTTACATTACTAAAATGCCAGTAGCCTGAATAGCAATTGCCTTTACAGGCTCTTTTATGGCATCAATTTCAGCCTTAGTTTTACCGGCATCTTCAGCATAATGTTTCAGCATATCAACAGATGTTTCTTTTACTGAAGCAGTTCCATCAACAACGATTGTTTTACCGTTCATTGCCAGTGGGACAAAAAATGAATGATCTTTCATTCTTATCATCATATCTCCGTTTGCTGTTTCCATTTTTAACCAGCAGCCTTCTGCTTTACAAACTTCTTTCACTTTACCTTTTACTTTTACCTGCACAGGTTCAGCACCTTTTATCGAAGCGCCAAGGTCATTAGCAGCAATTGCGCCATCAGCCGTAGTCTTTTTACCAAATACCATCCCTTTATTTGCATCTCCTTCTGGCGGTTGAGCCATTAAAATAACTCCCAAAAACAAAGCCGGGATGAATAATAATAATTTTTTCATTTTTTAAAATTTAAAAGTAAAAAGCCACTTTCGTGGCTTTGCAATTTATACAATTTTTTCAACCTGCATATAGCTAAGTTCAACCGGAGTAGCCCGGCCAAATATCTTAACCTGCACTTTCAGTTTTTTCTTTTCGTCATTAACTTCTTCAATAACACCGTTAAAGTCGTTGAATGGTCCGTCAATGATCTTAATAGTTTCACCGATAATGAATGGCTCGCTCATGGTCATTCCGCCGGCATCACTCATTTCATCAACCTTACCCAGCATTTTATTAACCTCGGCCTTACGCAATGAAATGATATTTCCTTTAGATCCCTTACCATCCGTTAAAAAGTGCATCACGTTGCTGATATTGCTCATCGACTGTATCATATCATCATTCAGTTTGCCATCAGCCACTTCAATCATAATATAACCCGGATAGAAGTTACGCTCACGCATTACTTTTTTTCCATTTAAAACCTTATACACTTTTTCCACAGGTAAAAAAACCTGTTTTACAATGGTGGTCCAGCCGTTACGAACGATATCTTTATCGAGGTATTCCTTGATCTTACGTTCTTTACCGCTTACTACACGGAGCACATACCATTTGCTTTCTTTCTCAGCTTTCTCTACTTTTTCTACTACTATCGGTGTTGTTGCTTCCATAATAATTATCCTTTAAATAGAGAGTAAATAAATTTCATGCCATTATTGGCTACAAAATCCATAACCCAAACCATGGCAGTTATTATCAGTGTCGCTCCCAATACAATCATGGTTGATTGTTGCAATTGATCCCAATTTGGCCAGGTTACCTTGTGTACCAATTCTTTATAAGAATCTTTAAGGTATGCAGTAAATTTATTCATGTTAACTAGTTAATTTGTTAATCCGTTAATCCGTTAATTTGTTTATTAGTTAATCCGTTTAATCCGGATTAACGTTTTAAACAGATTAACATTTTAGCACGGGCACTAGGATTCGAACCCAGATCAAAGGTTTTGGAGACCCGTATGCTACCGTTGCACCATGCCCGTATGCCCCTATCCCCTAAAGGGGGACAAGGAAAATTATTGTTATTTTAAAGAGCTTAGTTTCTTATACGTCTATATTAAAAGACAAACAGAAACCTCCAAAAAAAGCAAAGTACCTAAGCTTTTGGCCTAAGTACTCTGCAAAGATATTAAAAAGCTTCGATAAACCCTCTATAAAAAAACAGAGATTATCAGCTACTCTTATTTTACAATTTCAGTTACCTGACCGGCACCAACTGTACGGCCACCTTCACGAATCGCAAATTTTAAACCTTTTTCCATAGCGATTGGCTGAATCAATACCACATTTAATGAAGTATTATCACCAGGCATAACCATTTCTGTTCCCGGGTTCAAAGTAACTTCTCCAGTTACATCTGTAGTACGGAAATAGAACTGAGGACGGTATTTATTGAAGAATGGAGTATGACGCCCACCTTCTTCTTTGCTTAATACATAAACTTCACCTTTAAATTCAGTGTGTGGTGTAATAGAACCTGGCTTGCAAAGAACCATACCACGACGGATCTGAGTTTTCTCAATACCACGTAATAAAAGACCTGCGTTGTCACCGGCTTCACCTTCGTCCAATAATTTTTTGAACATCTCAACACCTGTACATACAGAAGATAATGGTTTTTCCATTAACCCTACGATCTCAACTGGTTCTCCAACTTTGATACGGCCTCTTTCGATACGACCTGTAGCAACAGTACCACGACCAGTGATTGAGAATACATCCTCAACACTCATCAGGAATGGCAAATCAACCAGACGCGGAGGTAAAGGAATATAGCTATCAACTGCATCCATCAATTCGTTGATCTTTGCGATCCATTTTTCGTCACCAGCTAATGCGCCGGTTGCAGAACCCTGGATAATTGGTGTATTATCACCATCAAAACCGTAAGAAGTTAACAACTCACGAATTTCCATTTCAACTAATTCCAATAATTCCGGATCATCAACCAGATCAACTTTGTTCATGAAAACAACGATCTGAGGTACACCAACCTGGCGAGCCAACAAAATGTGTTCTTTAGTTTGTGGCATAGGGCCATCTGTAGCCGCAACTACAAGAATAGCTCCATCCATCTGGGCAGCACCGGTGATCATGTTCTTAACATAATCGGCGTGACCCGGACAGTCAACGTGAGCATAGTGACGGGTGTCAGTAGCATACTCTACGTGAGCAGTATTAATTGTGATACCTCTTTCTTTTTCTTCAGGAGCACCATCAATATCATCGTAATTTTTTTTCTCCGCTAAACCTCTTTTTGACAAAACATCGGTTATAGCGGCTGTAAGTGTGGTTTTACCATGATCTACGTGACCGATGGTTCCAACGTTTAAATGGGGTTTATCCCTTTTGAATGATTCTTTTGCCATTGTTTATATTTTAATAATTGTTTTGAAAAATAGTTGTCATTTTAAAGTCTGTAAACCATGGACTTATTTTAATTTCTTTATTGAGCCATCAGTGAGAATCGAACTCACGACCCCTTCCCTACCAAGGAAGTGCTCTACCCCTGAGCTACGACGGCGACTCAGTTGGCAGATGGCAATTCGCAGTTAGCAACAAATGGTATTGCCAATTGCCAATTGCAAACTGTTTACTGAACTGAGCGGAAGACCAGGCTCGAACTGGCCACCTATAGCTTGGAAGGCTATCGCTCTACCAAATGAGCTACTTCCGCTGATATAATGTGTTAATTAGCTAATTCGATAATCTGCTAATTATTTACACATCAAAATTTAAAAGAACTTCCAATTAGCATATTAGCACATCAGCTAATTAGCAAATTTTCTGTGGGCAGAGTAGGGTTCGAACCTACGTACACTTACGTGAACAGATTTACAGTCTGTCGCCTTTAACCACTCGGCCATCTGCCCTTTTCCGCTAATTTGTTAATTTGTTTATCAGTTAATTCGTAATTCCATAAAAAACCGAACCATTATACCAATTAACAATTAAACCTTTCCTGAGCCGAAGACTGGAGTCGAACCAGCGACCTGCTGATTACAAATCAGCTGCTCTACCAACTGAGCTACTTCGGCGTTATCTCTAAAGAACTGATTTTCAAAAAATACTGGCAATACGGTATTACCCTATTTTTTGGGAAGGCAAAGGTAAGAGAAAATGGTTAATACCAAAACTTTGAAATGATTTTTTTTGTCCGTATTTGGTAAAATGTGAATAAAGGAATAAAAAAAGTCTCCCGGGTTACCGGGAGACTCAACTTTCAGGAGCTTTAATTTAGGCAGCCTGTTTTTCTTTTTGCCTTTTTAATTGCGTAATAATTGATTCCAGTGCCGAATCGAAACTTTCTTCAAATGATTTGGATGATTGTTTCACAAAAAATTCGTGCCTTGGGATAAGTATTTTGATCTCTGCTACCTTGTCTTTTATGTTGTGTACAATATTGTCAAGCTTTAAATACACGTCTACCTTAGTAATTCTGTCGTGGAACTGCGTTAGTTTTGAAACCTTTTTTTCGATGTACGATACTAATTTGATGTCTGCATCAAAGTGCACTGTCTGAATGTTTACGTTCATAACGTCTGTTTTTAATCTGTGAAAAATAATGTAAAAGAACTGGGTAGATTATATTGTCATAGGCAAGTTTAATATAGATTTTTATTATTCGTAAAGTGCAATATGAAATTAATGATTTAAGTGCATTATCCAAAAAAAATAATGGTAATTATCCTGTAAATTTTAAAACGAAACAGACTGTTAAAATATTACTCAATTCCCATTATAAATTTTATTGTTAAGCTTTGGGATGGGCTTTTTTATGAATATCCTTTAGTTTTTCAATGGTATTGTGTGTGTATATCTGTGTAGCTGCAAGACTGCTGTGGCCAAGCAGTTCCTTCACTGCGTTCAGGTCGGCACCACTATTCATCAGGTGCGTGGCAAAGGTGTGGCGCATCACATGCGGGCTTTTTTTATCAATGGTGGTTACCATGCCCAGGTATTTGTTAACGGAGTTGTAAACGTATCGTGGATATAGTTTCTTTCCAGCGGCAGTTACCAGTAAAAAACTGGTGTCATATTTTTCAAGCAGTCGCTTTTTATCAGTCATATATTCCAGCATGGTATGCAGCAATTGGTTGCTTACGGGAATGATGCGTTCTTTATTCCCTTTACCTAAAACTTTTATAGCACTGTTACTTTTAGAAATATCTATTTCTTTCAAACCAACCAGTTCTGCCTGGCGTATACCGGTATTGTAAAGAAGCTGTAAAATAAGTTCGTCTGTTTTGCCGCCCCAGCTATCCGGAAATTCTACATCCTGTAACAGGGTAGTGATATCTTTTTTTTCCACAAATTGGGGTAACCTTTTATTTACTTTGGGAGAAATGATGGCAGTCATAGGGCTTACTGCAATCGTTTGCTGCCTTAACTGGTACTTGAAAAAAGACTTGAGTGTAGATATTTTGCGGTTGATACTCCTGGATTCCATGCCCTGTTCTTTTAGTTCAGCCAGCCAGGATCTTACAAATACTGTTTTTATCCCGGTAAGTGGCGTATCTCCAAATTGCGTTGATAGAAAATCAAAAAAAGCATTCAGATCATTATTATAGGAAATGATGGTGTGGGGTGAATACCTTTTTTGAAAGGTAAGGTAATCTAGAAACTGTTGTATGTGATGACTTTCGCTTTGTTGCATAAAAAAACTGATACCCAAAGTTATGACAACCGGATATCAGTTTAATATATTGCTGGCCTAAATAATCTTAATCGAACTTACCTGCAGAAACCTGTTCTTTATAAACAGCTTTCAATACTTCTTTACGACGACGGATTGATGGCTTAATGAAAGCCTGTCTTTCTCTTAATTGTAACAGGATCTTACTTTTCTCAAATTTCTTTTTGTACTTTTTGAGTGCCTTGTCGATGTTTTCGCAGTCTTTTGAATCAATAATTAACATATATTATATACCTCCTTTAGGTGATTTTAAGGGCGCAAAGATAGCAGAAATATTTAAATAATGAAATTCTTTGCAACAAATTCCGAAATTTGCTGAATGTTTACAGGAATAATTGAAAAAACAGGATTAATCAAAGAAATAATCAGTCAAGGAACCAACAAAAGTTTTTGGGTAGCTTCTCCGCTTGCATCCGAATTAAAAATTGACCAAAGCCTTAGTCACAACGGTATTTGCCTTACTGTTGAAGAGATTAAGGATAATATGCACCGTGTTACAGCTATTGAGGAAACTATCCTGAAGACCAATGTAAACCATTGGGAAAAAGATAGTATCGTAAACCTGGAGCGCTGTATGCAGCTTAATGGGCGTTTGGATGGGCATATTGTACAAGGTCATGTAGACTGTACAGCAACATGTATTGAAGTAGTTGAAAAGCAGGGTAGCTGGGAATACAGTTTTGTTTTTCCGGAAAAATTTGCTGCCCTGGTAATTGAAAAAGGCTCGGTTTGTGTTAATGGAATCAGTTTAACAGCTTTTAATGTAAGTAACAACAGCTTTACTGTTGCTATAATACCCTATACATCTGCGCATACCAATATGGGTAGCCTAAAAGAAGACGATATAGTAAATATAGAATGGGATATTGTTGGTAAATATATGAGCAGGATAACGCAATTAAAATAATTAAGCCCTCCTCATTTTGTTTTTTAATAATAAGAAAGGCTTTTCGATATACTGATAGCTGATGGCTGATATGATGTAGTTAACTGCCAGCAATAAAAACACAGTTACAAGTGCCGGCATTTTTATTTGTAACTTTTGCAGAGCCAATAATCCAAAAGTGAGTACAATGCCGTGGAAACAATATAATCCGTAGGAAATTTTACCAGTATAGATTAAAAACCGTTGCGACTTAAGTTTTAAAAAAACTTTTTCATTTACCATCTGATCAATAATAAAAAAGCCGGTGTAAATTATAAAAACATAGCGCATTATTATATCTTCCCAATACCCTAAAAGATTGGGGGCAAAATAAGTAATGCAAAAGATTACGATAAAAAAAGCCGGCAATAATAACAGGAATAAAATATTATTGACGATTGTCATTTTTTTAAATGCTTTAACTATATAGCTACCCCGGTGCATTAATGCTGCCGAAAGAATACCTACAGCGAAATCGAACAGATAGATAAGTGTATTGTAGTAAACATCGGCATTGGTTTGTACCGCATAGACTGTGTAAGCAATGCTTGTTGCAGCTAAGAACAATACACATAGCATCATTCGCTTTTGAAATAATACAAGGCAAAATCCCCAAAACAAATAAAATTGCTCTTCTACAGAAAGCGTCCATAAAAAGCGCAGAAAGTAAACATGGCCTTCCAGGTAAAAATTTGAAATAAAGAACAGGTAATAATAAGCAGGCGGAAGCGAAACCGGCATATGATAATAAACAGCAACATAAGGCACAATGATAAAACTAAAGATCATCAGCAAAATATACAGTGGCCATATGCGTAATACCCTGCGGATAAAATAATTGATAAAGGAGAAGTTGCCTTTGAGTTTATACTCATTAATACCAAGCCAGGTAAGCAGGAAAGAAGACAGAATGAAAAATACATCTAATCCTAAAAATAGATTAGCGTGAAAGTAGTAAATCATTTTGGTGAAAAACCCAGTGCCTGGATCTGGATGAATAGCATGCAAAAAAAATACGGCTAAAACAGATATTCCCCGGATAGAGTCCAGTTGCGAAAAATAGTATTTGGAACTTTCGCTCATTAAATGAAGTCAATTTTATTCCCGGCCAGATTTTTTTGAATGGCTGCGTCCATGATCCTTTCAGCATAAGGTCGGGAAATATCATTCAGTGCTTCTGTTTTTGCCTGTATTAGATTTTTATCATTCATATCAATCGAAAGCTGGAGTGCCTGTATAGCTAAAGATGTATCGGAAATTTCCTGCGGTGATAATTCTTTAAAATTCTTTTGGATGAATTTTTCTGTAGTAGCCAATAGTTGCTCTGCGTCTGTCTTTGCTTCTGTTATAGCCCGGAGTTCAATATCTTCTTTTGCATGCTCCATCGAATCCAGCAGCATTTTTTCAACATCTTCATCCGTTAATCCATATTGCGGTTTTACTTCAATGGTTTGTTCAACCCCGCTTCGCAGTTCTTTGGCATTTACCAGTAATATACCATCAGCATTTATCAGGAAACTTATTTCAACTTTGGGCAAACCTGCCGGCATGCCAGGAATACCTGTTAAATTAAATTCAGCCAGCCGGCGGTTATCTTTTACCATATCTCTTTCGCCCTGGTAAACAGCGATCTTCATACCGCTTTGTCCATCTTTATAAGTAGTGTATTGCCTGCCTGCCCTGGTTGGTATCTTCGAATTTCTCGGCAACAGTACATCCATTAAACCGCCCATTGTTTCCAGTCCGAGTGATAACGGTGTTACATCCAGCAACAATAAATTGGTAGTATTACCCGCCAGGATATCGGCCTGTATAGCTGCACCTAATGCAACTACTTCATCAGGATCAACTGTATCATTTAATTTTTTATCGAAAAATGCACTTACCATTTCTTTAACCAGCGGCACACGGGTACTGCCTCCCACCATCACAATTTCATCGATCTCCTGTTTTTTTATTCCTGCATCTTTTAATGCATTATTGCAGCAGGCAATTGTTTTTTCAACAATTGGTTTTATTATTTCTTCAAATTTACTTCTGCTTAATGAAAGCTTTATGCCTGCATACATTTTTTCGAAAAGTTCATTCGTTGATACATATTTTTTTGCGGCTTCGGCCTCCAAACGCAGTACCTGCCTGTGTGTTGACTCATCTCCCGTAAAATTATTTTCCTTTATCCAGTATTCAACAATTGCCGTATCAAAATCATCCCCACCAAGGTAGGTATCTCCATTGGTTGACATTACTTCAAAAACTCCACCTGCAATATTTAAAACAGAAATATCAAAAGTGCCGCCACCCAGATCATACACTGCAATGGTTTTTGCTTCGGCTTTGTTTAAGCCGAATCCGTATGCAAGACTGGCTGCTGTAGGTTCATTAATAATACGCAGCACATCCAATCCTGCTAATTTACCGGCATCCCGGGTACCCTGCCGCTGTGCATCATTAAAGTATGCAGGCACAGTGATCACTGCTTTTGTTACAGACGTTTTTAAAATATGTTCGGCCTGCTTTTTTAATTCTTTTAATATTAAGGAAGAGAGATCAACCGGTGAATAAAAGATATTACCCACCTGCACTTTTACCAGTTTATGCTCATCATCAATTATTTTATAAGCCAGCGAAGCGGTATTATTTCTTACATCATTATAAGTTTTACCCATTAAGCGCTTGGCCGAAAAAACAGTGTTGGCAGGATCTGAAACCAGGTATTGTTTTGCATCGGCACCTACGGTAATGTTTGCATTTGCGTCAAAATGAATTACTGAGGGAACCAGCGAGCTGCTGTCGTGTTCTTTTAATGCAACCGGCTTTTTACTTTCGGGGTGGATGATAGCCACCAGGCTGTTGGTAGTTCCCAGGTCAATACCTACAATTATTTCTTCCTGCTGCAAACTGCCCGTGGCTATGTTGATAGCTATTTTAGCCATATTTATTTTTTATTTGTAAAGGTAACACCGATGTACCATTTATTATTATTCAAAGTTTAAGTTACCCGCATCTGCCTGGCGCAGGTATGTTTATCAAATGTTTTCGCAGAAAGCCCAACACAAAATTTCAGCTTATCCATATTCTCTTTGCTGTGTAACAAATAAAAAGGCTGCCGGTAACCGGCAGCCTCGTATCGTTTAATAATTAATTACTACCTTATCAAGACCATCTTTCCGTATCCTTTGGTAAAGTACTTATCTGTATTATCTCCTTCTGCCTTATACTTATCCAGTGATTTACCATTCAGATTTGTAAGAACCCTATATAAGTAAACCCCATTGGCCAATTTGGATCCATACATATCTGTACCATCCCATTTATAATCCGTTATGTTTCTACCCACATGCAAAGGCCCCAATTCATCAATGGTGATCTCTCTTACTACTTTACCTGTTATGGTTAATATCTGTATCCGTATATTCTGCGGTATCTCGCTACCGGTAATGGTAAACACAAATGCTGTTGAAGTAGTGAACGGATTAGGATAATTAAGCAGGTTAGAGATCATGGCTTTGGTGATCACACTAAAAGAAACATGATAATCAATAGCTCCTGCCGTATTTCCAACAACATCCTTTCCTGAAACGATCAGTTCATATTCGCCCTCTTCGGGGAAATAAGGCAGGAAGTCGATTGTTGCCGTATTATTTCCTGTTGATAAATTGGCCGGCGTAAACCGCATACTATCTCCAAAATTGTAGTTGTGTAACGAACCGTCGGGAAAGCGCACCTGTACTTTTATATAAGCCGTATCACTTAAAGCCAGGAACCGGCTTTCATCTTTAAGATTAACCAGGATATGCGGTTTGGCAGATACGATATCTTTATTAAGAATGTGTACTCCGTCAAATGTTACATCCAGCAAAGGATTATAATTATCAGCTTTTACAAATAAATTTTTGTACAGGATGTTATTAAAATGATATTGCTCCGGCTGGGCATTATTAGGATTCACCTCAACAAATACGGTATTGGTTCCGGGATAATTCCTGGTATCAATCTTATAATTAATTACCAATGTATCACCTGTTATCAACGCCTTTCCTTTTGGTATTGAGATCGCATGCGGAACATTATTTCTGTCGGTGATCGTAAAATTAATTTTTATACTGTCGGCAAAAGCAGTTTGACTTATATTTTTAAATGCCAGTTTAAAGTCAACTACCTCTCCCTGTTCTGCCGAATCCTTCATGGTAAACAGAATATTTGGTGCAACCCCGCCTTCTGGTATGTAGGAACCATTAACCCTCCAGTATCTTAATTGATTTGGCGTGGCAGTTACAGAATCCGTATTTAACATTTTTAATTTTATATAAGGATAGGTTTGTGCATTGATCCAGCTTATAGAGGTATCAACCGCCGGTTTTACTGTAGCCAGGAGGGTAGCATTATCATTATAATCAACGCCTAATATCTGCACGGCTACAGAATCATTGGATGGTGTTTCCACAGATGTACCACGCCAGTGAAGCGAATTCCATTGCAGGGCAGGCCCAAATTTATCGGAAGTAATATCTCCGCTAAGGTTATTACCAACTGTATGAAAATTAACATTAAGTATATCACTGTAATTAGGCGCTACTACATTCAAAACAGCACCAGGTGTACCTTTTTTGTACACAAATACAAATGGCCTGAAGAAATACAATGAATCAATATTACTGAACCCCTTTGCTTTTAAGGTATGATATAATGAATGACCAGAGCCCAGTACAAGCGTATCATTTTGCCAAACCGACGGGAAGCTGGTAAATGGATTAGCCGGGCTGTTTGTCATTACAACATAATCCCCTGCGGGTACTATATTTTCAAGAAAATTGATGACGTTATTACGTTCAATTAATGTGGTTACTTTAAAATGAAAGCACCCGACAAGAACTGTATTGTTTATCGGAACCGGTCTTACACTGCCATATAATCCCGTTACCCCATTATCAATATTTTTCAAAGCTTTATTGGTTACCGTATCAATAATATAAAAACGCAGTACTTGTGAATTTGGACCTAACCCCGGGCCATAAAATCCGGCTTGCTCAATCAACCCGTCGTTTCGGAGTGACCAATCATTTGTTTGATTGGTATTTGGATAAATAGCTGTTCTTACATCAAATTCTATATTTCTGTTATCGAACCTTAAGAGCCGGTCGGCGCCTAAATTTATCCTATTATATGTATTTTTCTTAAATTGATAATAATGAGATTGATTAAACCCCGCCGTACTGTTTGGTAAATAAATAAAGGAAGAATTGTTCCAGATATAACTGCCCCCGGCAGATGGCACTGTTGAAGTTCTCCAGTAATAAACTGTACTGTCTGTATAGGTAATGTTGGGAGCAGTAAATTCTATTACACCACCTGTACCACTTGTGCTAAATTGTTTTTTAAAAGATGAGTTGAACAATTCGGTCGTATCAACCTCCATTACATATTGCCGCTGTGAACTTAATGGGTTTGCCGTGCTGGCATAAAATTTATTACCCTGCTGATTCACTATTGAATAATTATAAGGTGATATAGGTCTTAGTTCATCCTCAAAAATGTAAAAGTCCTTTGTAAGTATATTATTCAACTCAGATAATTCATCAACCCTGTTACCATCATCAAGGGTTACGATTAGTTTATTAAGTCCCTTATCAGTAATCGGGTTAATGTGTACGCCAAGATAAATTGAATCCATATATAAAATAGCCGGAATCACCTTGTCGTAAAGGACCCTTATAGAATCGTTAGGTAGTTTTTGTTTTACATTAACCCGGATCGAGTCTCTTATTGCCCTTCCGATATTCATCATTTTAATATCAATGTGAAAACTGTCGTCTGCAACAGAGATAATATTGGGAGTAAATTTGACCAACTGGTCTTCAATAACATAATCGGGTTTGGCAAAATTGTTTATTCTTAAAGCCGGATCGCCCTGCAGGTTAATTTCTTCCAGGTGCATTCTTAAATAAAAATCATTGAAGCCCGGATTCAGGTCCTGGTTTGTAGACATCATCTGGTTTCCGATGGTATTGCCATACATGGTTTTAGATATTTTATCATACAGTTTAGTATTATAAACATCTAAGAAATTCTCAATGCCAAAGTGTGTGCTACCCAAAAAGCCGATACTGCCTTTTTGATTAAGAAAAATATATTTTTCCGAAAGTGACATACCGGAATAATCTAGTATACGATTGACATTAAAAGTAAAGAAATTACCTACCGTACAACCACTCACATGCATGAATGGATATTTTCCTGCATTCTGATAATTTTCGGGATAGTTTAAATTGATAGCTAACTCATTGGCCGATGAGTGGCCGAAATATTTTACATAGCTGAGCCCTTGCTGGAACAATTCACTGATGCGCTGGCTTTGTTGCTGTTCAATAGTTGAAACCGATGTTTTGGCAAAAGTTTCAACATGTCCACCAAATAAAGTGTCTTCAATAATAGTTTTATAATTATTCATATACCCAGTAAACCGTGCATTTTCAGAACTATCAGATCCGCCAATGGTATGCAGTACATTCTTCATCCAGCCTTTATCGGCAATGGTAGTACTCGGGGACCGCTGTACCTGTTCATATTCCTTCATTTTATCAAGATAGGTACCAACTTCGTTGCCGTTTATTGCGCCCAGTCTGCCAATAGGTACTACCGGTACAACTGTTGACGGTGTAGATGCCAGTAATATATCAGAAGCTGGCCATCCAAATGTTTGTACCAGATCGAGTTGCTCAGAGATCGGGTTGGCCTGGTTCAGGGAGTAATCAAGATAACTTATGCCCCGCCCTATAATGAATACATATTTGGGCTTAATATTAAACTGCTGGCTGGCATACAAAATAAAATCGCGAATGGCAGCAGGATGTTTTCTAATGCCAAATCCAAACTGATCGTTTAATTCATCAATGTTATAAATCTTTGCATTAAAACTTCCTCCTGTTACAGAACTGCGGTACTGCCTGTATAATTCCACATTATTAACACCCGATCCGTTATTATATAAAACCGGGTTACTGATAATAATATAATCGCCCTGCTGGGCAGTATTGGTATAATTAATAAACGATTTTGAGGTAAGCCCGGTTACCAGGCCTATGTTTGAAGCATCACCGCTCATCAGGTTAAATTTTCTCAATGTATCTGATGAAGGAGCCAATGCAAATTTTACCTGGCCGGCAGTACTGATATCTCCAATGATTCTTTTCGAATTATTATAATCGTATAAAACAGGGGCTACTCCATTTGTATTAAAATTGGTTATTACCAGGTAATTGCCCAGGGCATTATTCTTTAATTCAAAATAAAAATTCTTTTCGTTGTTAAAATTAAATGTCGCGGGGTAGGTTACAGAAAAACAGCTTACAACAATCCTGTCATTAACATCAGGGTTATTACCAACTATAGCAACCGGCAAATTTGAAGGACTGGAAAGCAATGACAATGGCAGATTCCTGATGGTATCTTTCACGTAATTGAAATAAGGCATTGGTCTCAGCAATATTTGCGTATTATAAAAATTGGCAAGAACTTCTCTTGGGAGCAATGCATTACCTGCAGCAGTCAGTGTAAATGTTACGCCGTTGGCAGGACCTGCAGCATAGCGGTTCATATTCTGTAGGTTTACCGAAGCAGCACAACATGGTGCAACGTTACCACTTGTCCAGCCTTCGCCAATATCATAAGAAGAAGAATAAACATATTCATTTAATACCGCTGCATAGCCTTTATTGATCTGGGTTCTGAAATGTGTCTCAATACGGCGCATAAAGTAGGGATCGGCCGGCAATGTATTGGTAGCAGTATTATTAGCCGCATTAAGGTACCTGAGATTACCGCCGGCAGGATTAACTGTTAAAAAATAAGTGGCTGTATCTGTTTCCAGGCTATACTTATCACACATCTGGTAATCAGCACTACGGTATAAAGCTTTATCAGGTTTTCCATCATTCATTTCACCCCAAAATTCCAGAAAATCACCAGGGCTTAAAACACCCGTAGGTACAGATGTAAACATACGCACCTGCTTGCCATTGCGCCAAAGTTGAAACTGTTCTGCAGGTACCGATTGTAAACCTGCGGCAGCTAAAACCGGCTGGTAAATACGTGTTAACGAATCCTTCGACAATTTAAATTTGAAGTATACCTTGTTGTAATCGATCCAACTGTTGTTTAACTGGGCATACCCGACAACAGCCAGCAGTAATATAAACGGCGTTAATAGAATTTTTTTCATACTGATTGTGAATTATATTATTCAGTTTCTTTTTTTCCTACAATATTAAAACGTAAAGAAAATATATGGGTGTATAAAGGATTAGATTGATTGGCAAGATTGGTAAATGCATAATCGATCATGATATTTTTAATTTTAAATCCGGCACCGGCACTGGGCTGGTATATCCAAACTCTTTTTTGATTGGTTGTATCACCATCCTTTAATGCCTTTTGAAAATTAGTAACGCCGGCCCTTACAAAAAATACATCCTTTATCGTTGCTTCAAAGCCAACATGCGGATCAATGCTGATGGTATTGCCACTATAAACTGTATTTCTTTTACCATCAAATGTCACATCTACATTTGCTTCGGCCATCAGGCTTACCGACTTACCAAGTTTAAAATCATAACCACAACCTATTACCAAACGGGGGGCAGTTAACTCTGTTGATTTTACCGGTATATCATTTTTTGTAAGGTATAAAACTTCTTTTTCTTTTTCGGTAAATGTAAACGACCAGGCGTTGAACGTGGTTGTTATATCCCGGGCAACAATGCCGGCATGCCATTTTTTTCCATGCATTTGTAAACCTGCATCTAAACCAAAACCCCAGGCCGATGCAAACTTGCCTACTTTACGATAGATCACTTTGGCATTCAGGCCAAAACTGATACTTTTTTTTTCTGTTTCTTTTATTTTCTGTGCAAATGAAAGCAGGAAAGCATAATCGGCCGAAGAGAAAGTCTGGATATTGCCATAATTAATGCTTCCATCTGGCTCTACCAAAAATAAGGTATTGGGAATATCATCCACAGCAAATCGTAAAATAGAAATACCAAGTGCCCTTTTATTATCCTGTATGGGCATAGCTGCCGACACATAATCGTACTTGGCAATACCACCAAAATAATCGGCATGCATAAGGCCTACATTTGGATGATCTTTAATACCTGTTAAACCTGCCGGGTTCCAATAGCCCGCAGTAGCATCTTTTGCCGATGCAACCTGTGCTCCACCCATGGCTAAACCCCTGGCGCCGGCCCCTATATTTAAAAATTCATTTGAATATTTTCTGAATTGTGAAAAACCGAATATGGGCAGAAGCAATAGTAAGATTAAATAAATCCTTGTGTAAAATCTCATAATAACGTTAGGTTAGTTATTGAATTTAATAAGTAGACGATACTTAAAACGTAAATATACTTGGTAAATTGTGTCAATATATTAATATAAAATTAAGCTTAATAATACAATATCACCTCGTATACGCTATTTATTTTATGCGATTTAAGAGAGTTATAGTAATTAAGCTAAAAGACCCCCGATACCTTAAAAAAGATGCCTGTGCATCTACGTCTAAAACTGTTACCCAGATTTTATTATTGTGTAGGTTCTTCATTTAAAATTCACCCTTTAAAAGGTTAAACTTATATTTTATCAATATTTATAAGCATTTTTGCCAAAATCTCAGGCATTTTAAAAATCATAGCTCAATTTCAGACAAGTATATGCAGCCATTAATAGCAGAATTACAATGGAGGGGAATGATCCAGGATATTATGCCCGGAACAAAAGAACAATTAGACAAGGAAATGACCACTGCCTATATTGGCTTTGACCCTACAGCCGATAGCCTGCATATTGGAAGTCTGGTACCCATTATACTTTTAGTGCATTTACAAAGGGCAGGGCACAAACCCATTGCCTTGGTAGGCGGCGCTACCGGCATGGTTGGCGATCCCAGCGGTAAAAGTGAAGAAAGGAATTTATTAAGTGAAGAGGTTTTAAATTTCAATATGGCCGGCGTAAAAGCCCAGTTGGAAAAATTTTTAGACTTTGATAAAAGCAAACCCAATGTTGCAGAAATGGCCAATAATTACGATTGGTTTAAGGAAATTTCTTTTTTAGATTTTATCAGGGATACCGGTAAGCATATTACGGTTAATTACATGATGGCCAAGGACAGTGTAAAGAAAAGGCTGGAAGGAGAAGCAGGCATGAGCTTTACAGAATTTACCTACCAACTGGTGCAGGGTTACGATTTTTACTGGCTGTACCAAAACAAAAACTGTAAACTGCAAATGGGCGGCAGCGACCAGTGGGGCAATATTGTAACCGGCACCGAACTCATCAGGAGAAAATGTGGCGGCGAAGCTTTTGCCTTTACCTGCCCGCTGATAAAAAAAGCCGATGGCGGTAAATTTGGAAAAACAGAAAAAGGAAATATCTGGTTAGATGCTGAAAAGACAACGCCTTACCAGTTTTACCAGTTTTGGTTAAATGCCAATGACAGTGATGCTGAAAACTGGATTAAAATTTTTACTTTTTTAGATGAAGCAACCATCAATAATTTAATTGCCGAACAACAAAAAGGCGCATCAAAAAGAGTGTTGCAAAAAGCACTTGGCAAAGAAGTAACCATTTTTGTGCATGGTGAAGAAGAGTATAACAAAGCTGTTGAAACAACAGAAAAAATTTTTGCCAACCAAAATGCATCGGCCGAAAGCCTGAGTGAACAAGACCTGGAAGAAATGGAAGGTGTTGTAAAAATTGATTTTTCCAAAGAAAAAACCGATGCCGGTATTGACGTTGTTTCCTTTTTAGCAGAAACAAATATTTTCCCCAGTAAAGGAGAAGCGAGGAAAATGATACAGGGCGGCGGCGTAAGCATTAACCGTAAAAAAGTAGAAGGTATTGAATTAGTAATTAATAACTCATTGTTACTCCACGATAAATATATCCTGGTACAAAAAGGAAAGAAAAATTATTTCCTGGTAAATATTGTTTAAATAGACTTCGGTAATAAAAAAGCATCGGTATAAATCGGGATGCTTTTAACGCAGTGGTTGCTGTCCACACCGACCACAACTATTATTAACTTAACAAATGCGGGCGCTCCCTGTAAACCTTCCAAACAAACTCACCAAACAGGGTATTGGCCCAGGCAAACCATTTACGGGTAAATTTTGTGGCATCGTCTTTATGAAAGGATTCGTGCATAAACCCGGTACCGGCATGCGTTTGCTGCAACATATCGAGGCATTTTTTTATCTCTTTATCATCAGTACTTGTTAAACCCCGCATGATTATACTGAGTGGCCAGATATAATCCATACCCACATGCGGGCCGCCGATACCTTCGGCCGCTTTGCCTTTGAAGAAGAAGGGGTTTGATTCGGATAACACAAAATTCCTTGTATTTTTTGTTACTCCTTCTGAAGCTTTCAAATACTGTAGAGATAATAATGAAGGGACATTCGCATCGTCCATCAGGCTAAAGCTCCCAAAGCCGTTTATCTCGTAGGCATATATTTTTCCAAATTGCTTATGTTGAATTACTCCATTTTCATAAATGCTTGTCAATATAGATTGGCCAAGTTCAAGACACTCTTTTGTAAAGGCTTCGTCTAAGCCTGCCAAATTTCCCAAATCACCTGATAAATAAAAAAGAGCCCATGACGCAAACATATTTCCCGGAATATTAAACGGAAAAACCGTCGCATCATCACTCGGTCTGAACATCGAGTGTATCAACCCTATCTTCTTTGTTGGATAACCATAACCGCCTAATGGCACACCATCGGTTGCCCAACTGGTTGTCCTTTCAAATTTATAAGGGCCATTATTTTCTAAGCGTTGCTGTTCTTTAAAAGTCTTTACAATCAGTTTCATCGCTTCTTTCCAGTCTTTATCAAATACAGATGTATCGCCGGTTTCTTTCCAATAACCATAAGATAAACGTATCGGGTAACACAAACTATCAATCTCCCATTTCCTTTCATGCACACTGGGTTTCATGTCCGTCTTGTCATCCTTCCACTCACTGATCTTTGTTTCATCTTTATAAAAAGCATTGGCGTAAGGATCCTTTAAAATACATTTTACCTGTCGGTTAATAACACCTTTGATCAGTTCCTGTAAATTTTTATCCTCCTTCATCAATGGCAGGTAGGGCCAAACCTGTGCCGATGAATCACGCAGCCACATAGCATCAATATCACCGGTAATTACAAAGGTATCGGGTTTACCATTGATGATCTCAAAATCAACCGTGGTGTCTAAAGTATTGGGGAAACAGTTTTCAAACATCCAGGCAATTTCTTTATTACCGATCCTGGTTTTTATTTCTGCGATCAGTTTTTCAACTGCCGCACTTTTAAATTTTCGCTGACTTTCAGCAGTTCTTACTAAGGGGAAATCAAATTGCCATTTTGCAAATGAATAATTGCTCATTAAAATACCTGCCGTGGCAAGCGATGATTGCTGAATGAATTTTTTCCTGTTCATACTGTTAAGATAAAAAGAAAATTATTGTGTCGAACAGTAAGTATGTATAAAATGTAATAAAGGTTTGATTTATCAGTTTCGCTGAGAGGAAATTTTGCCACAAAGGGTTTTGCCTTCGGCAAAAAACGATTTGCCACAGAGGCACGGAAGGCACTGAAAAAATACAAAGCACATTTCTGTGTTTCTGTGCCTCTGTGGCAAATAACGAGTTGCGAAGCAACTGCCCCATTCTGGCTTGGTGGCTAACAAAATTTTATTGCGAAGAAAAAAAATAAAAATCAGGGGTTATTTATAGATAGGCGGAGAAAAATTATTCTATATTAACCTGCTTTTTAATAACAGCGCCTTCACCCACACTCATCAAAAATTTACGCTCTTTTAACAGGTATCCATTACCATGTTCGCAAAAATGCACTTTTAAATTTTCAATGCTAATGGGATTGCCATCGGGTATATCAGCAATATTGGAATGCAGGATATCATGCCCGTCAACGATCATAACCAGTCCGCTGCCTATCGCTTCCATCCTGTTACACTCTGTGATGATCATGGCTGTATCTTCTCCCAGCCCAATGCCAATGCAGGCCGGGTTTGCAGCAACAGCCTGTGCAAGCCTCGCAAACCTGCCGCGTTTTTCAAAATGCGAATCAAAGATCACATCATCCATAAAACCCAGACCAGTGGTAATTTTTACCTCGCCTTTTAAATGGGCACGGGTGGCATTACCTTCATAGATCATGGTATTGCTCATTGCCATGGCTCCCGCAGAAGTACCGGCTATAACAAAATCTTCTTCGTTATTGTAGCGTTCCATTATTTTTTCAAAAAAAGTAGTGCCGCCAAATGTGCTGCTCAGGCGTAACTGGTTACCGCCGCTGAACATAACAATATCACAGTTACTGATCCTTTCCAGGTATTCGGGATTCCCGGTATCTGCCCGGTTACGGATATGCATTACGCCAATATCTGTACAGCCGATCTTGCCAAAAGCATCCATGTAATTGTCGCCAACTTCGTAGGGGATCATACTCGCCGTGGTGATCACTTCTATACGGCTCAGGGGGCCGCCGGCTTCCTCAACAATACGGGTGAGAATACCCAGTTCAAAAAAATTGAGGTTATTGCGTTGGAATTTTCCTGTCTCAAGATCAGTTCCCTTGTCTTCCGCTCCTCCAATCGCAATTAGCTTTCCTTTAGCAATTTGCATTAAATCATTTTTGTGATTAACGCAAAAATAAGGGAATTCGTGTTTGTTTATCGGTAACTATTTGCTAACTAATGTGAACAACATATATTTTAACCCTTGGCAAACTTCGTAATCCCATCTACCAACCGGTCTAAATTTTTTGTGCTGGTGTAAACATTTGGTGTAATGCGCACACCGCTGATATTTTCCCAGACAATACCAACCGTATGTATCTTATAATTATCCCATAAAAAGCTATCCAGTTCGGCTGGCTTTTTACCATCCACACTTACCAGCCCAATAGCACAACCAAATTCCTTTTTTAAAGAAGTATGTATCTTAATGCCGGGCAGGTCTTTTACTTTATTCATCCAGTAATTTTTAAGATAAAGCAGGCGTTCTTCTTTTCTTTTAGCACCGATCATATCATAAAAATCAATGGCTTTATCAATGGCTTCCTCAATATAAAAAGGCCGGGTGCCCAAGTGTTCAAACTTGCGGATATTATCCTCATCCTTATCACCGGCACCAAATAAAGGCCATATACTTTTTATCTTTTCTTTACGCACATACAGCAAACCTGTACCTATAGGCGCTCCCAGCCATTTGTGCAAACTGGTGCCAAAATAATCGCAGTTGAGGTCGGGTATTAAAAATTCAAACTGTGCAAATGTATGGGCGCCATCCACCAGCACATCAATGTTCTTTTTCTTTGCTGCATCAGCAATTTTACGTACCGGCATTTTTTGGCCAATCCAGTTTATCATATGGGTTATTTGTACCACTTTGGTCTTGTCTGTAAAAGCATCTGTGTATTGTTTAACAAGATAGCCTTCGTCTTCACTGGGCAGTTCAAGATTTACCCAAACCAATTTTATTCCTTCCCTTTTTTCTCTTTGTTTCCAGGCTCCTATCATATTGGGATAATCCTGTTTGGTAAGCACCACTTCATCTCCGGCTTTTAATTCAATACCAAAAATTACAGTTTCCAATGCTTCGGATGCATTGCGGTGCAGGGCAATTTCTTCCGCATCGCAACCGGCAAGCTGGGCCAGGCTTTTACGCAATGGTTCCCTGCCCTGGTCAATGATGCGCCACATAAAATAACTGGGCGCCTGGTTGCAGATATCATAACTGGTCTTCATCGCATCGGCAACCGGTTTTGGCGCAGGTGCCACGCCCCCATTATTTAAGTTTATAAAATTCGGCGCAATGGTATATGATTGCTGCACAAAATGCCAGAAGTCTTCATCGCTTGCCAGGTCAGACGGTGGGGTTAATGAGGCGTTTTCCAACGCAGATTGCAGATCTCGGCTCCATGCCGGTTGAAACATGTTCACGGTAAGTGCAGCGCCGGAGAGCAGTCCGATTTTGTTAATAAAAGAACGACGGTTATTCATCTGAATGGGTTTAATAAAACTTAAGGTAGATTATTTTTTTATATTAATCTTACCCATGGCATAACTAACGAATAGCGATAAGCCATACTTCAATATCAGTTTTGCTGCTGGGGGTAGTACTCTTTTCCACATTTAAAGTTTGCCAGTTTGCAAAACCGTTATTACTGTTTAAATTATTGGCTATGGTTGTGGCCTGGTTCGCAAACTTTGCATCAAAATATTTTATGCCGGCATAATATTTTGGGGGAGGTGCTTGTGCCTTCATGGCACTGGTAACCTGCTTATCGGCTGTTGATGGCACAGTTCGGTATTTTGCATCGGCGTATTTAAGCACTGTAACCGGTTGCGTAATTGGCGGAGATGCTGCAGTGTAAATAGTTATATTGTTATTTGCATCAGCAGATTTGTAAATGATCCCTTTTATTTTTTCAATATTACTGCCGGATACCTTAACTGTGTAGATCATTACAGAAACATTTTGTGCTACCGGCGGTGGTGGCGGGTCTCCGCCTGGTGGCCTGGTCTGGCACTCTTTCCAAAGTGCTATATATCTTTCTGTTTCCTGCAACTGCATATCATATTTAACCTGCAGGTCTTTAAATGTATCTGTTAACAGACTGATCGTTTGCGCCCGGTCATTTATCAATATGGCTGTTGCAGTATCTTCTTTACTGATAAAAACGGTATCGTGAATTTGATACAATTCTGTATTTTTCACCTGCCCGCCATTCTTAATTTTGTATGCAACCACCACCACGGTAGTTGCTACAGCACAAAAAGCAAACAGGCTGAGTGCTGCCCATAATTTAGCTTTCTTTTCATTGCGTATAAATTTATCGAGCAAATTTTCCATTTGTTTTAAAATTTATTAGTTGAAACAGAAACAGGATGAATTATTTTACGAAGTATGAACAAAGCCGTAAAAATAAACATCAAAAAGACCAGCAAGGCTATGGTAAGCGAACCAAATATATCGTTGGCATAAAATGCTGCAAAAAAACCGGCTATACATGCAATGGCCGCAAGTAAAATATAATACCAACGGTCATTAAAACTGATCTTACTGCCACCCAGCAACTCATTGTTAACATTTTTTACGATCTCTGTATAAATAATTTCCCTGTTGGGCTGCCGGTTAAGTGGCACCAGGTCGTGCGGCATCAATTCTTTTTTTAGTTGCAGCAAGATATCGTCTAATTCCCAGGGAAAAGTGCTTACTAATACCGGGATATTTTTTTTATGCTGCTCAATACTTTTATTCATGATCTCAGCACATACCGGCTCATTCTCATAATCGTTACTTAGCAAATGAATGGCTACATCTGAATCATCAAGGTTTTTATTTAAGGAAAGTTTTCTGTCATCACCCGGGATGATTTTGTCTTTATGCCAAAGGGACACCTTATCTTTTAAAACAGCAAAGAAAAGACAGAGGTCTTCCGTGGTTTTGGTATCCTCTACCTGGCTGGAGCTATTGAAAAATATTTTTTTCATTGCATTGATTTATAGTGAGCTGGTAAACCCATTTACCATGTGTCTATTATTTCTAATACAATTTACTTATTTGTTTTTTGTAAAGCAAGATGATTTTGGTAATTTCCATTTTCAGGTAATTTTCCACAGAAGCACAGAAAATTACGATAAGATAAAAGTTGCTCAATAGTATCCGGTATAATTGTGCGACGCAACGATGAAGCCATGAAAAACCAATGTCCGTAACAAAAAAAGTAAAACATAATTTCCGCTCTTGCCCTTTAAGGGAATAGAGGCAAAACACCTAACTGTTCTATTTATGAAGATTATTGAAATTAAGATTTTAAGAGGGCCCAATTACTGGAGTGTACGCCGCACCAAACTGATACAGATGAAACTGGACCTGGAGGATATGGAGCAGCGCCCCACCAATACCATTGCTGGTTTCAGGCAAAGACTGGAAGCCATGTTCCCTACCATGATAGAACACCGTTGCAGTGTAGGTACCCGTGGTGGTTTTTTTGAGCGGGTGGATGAAGGCACCTGGATGGGCCATGTGATTGAACATATTGCACTTGAAATGCAAACTCTGGCAGGTATGGATACCGGTTTTGGCCGCACCCGTGGTACGGGCAAAGAAGGTGAATACTATGTATGTATCAGTTATATGGAAGAAGATGCCGGTGTATATGCATCCAAAGCTGCCGTAAGGGTAGCACAGGCATTGGCCGATGGAGTGGATTACGATATGGCGGATGATATTATGAACCTGCGGGAAATAAGGGAAGATACAAGACTTGGTCCCAGCACGGGCTGTATTGTGGATGAAGCTGCTAAAAGAGGCATTCCGTTTATCCGTTTAAACAAACATTCTTTGGTGCAGTTGGGTTATGGCGTACATCAAAAAAGGATCAGGGCCACCATCGCTAGTACTACCGGCAACATTGCTGTTGATATTGCATGCGATAAAGAAGAAACAAAAAATTTACTGGGCGCTGCCGAAATTCCGGTGCCGGGTGGTGATGTGGTAAGAACAGAAGAAGGATTGCTTGATGCTATTGACAGCATTGGTTATCCATGCGTAATAAAACCTATTGATGGTAATCATGGTAAAGGAAATACCACAAATATTATTGATTGGGAAATGGCATTAAAAGCATTTGCAGCAGCCAGGGTTTATGGCCGCAGTGTAATTGTTGAAAAATATATTACCGGTTTTGATTTTAGAATACTGGTGATCAATTACAAATTTATTTGTGCGGCTTTGCGTACACCGGCTTCGGTAGTTGGTGATGGAAAAAATACCATTCAGTATTTATTGGATGAAGTTAATAAAGATCCACGCCGTGGTTACGGACACGAAAAAGTGTTGACACAAATTACCATTGATGATTTTACAAAAATAATGCTGGATGAAAAAGGTTATACGCTTGAAACCATCCCTGCAAAAGATCAATTGGTTTTACTGAAACCAACCGCAAATCTTTCTACCGGTGGTACCAGTACCGATGTTACTGATGAAGTACACCCTGCCAATATTATGATGTGCGAACGTATTGCAAAGATCATTGGACTTGATATTTGTGGTATTGATATTATGGCTACCGATTTAAGAACTCCCGTAAAAGAGAATGGCGGTGCCATACTGGAAGTGAATGCTGCACCGGGTTTCCGCATGCATATTGATCCATCGGTTGGTTTACCTCGCAATGTGGCTGAGCCAGTTGTAGATATGCTTTTTCCAAAAGGCAGTGCAGGCACAATCCCCATTATTGCCATCACCGGTACCAATGGTAAAACCACTACAACCAGGCTTACCGCACATATTGCAAAAACTGCTGGTTATAAGGTTGGCTATACAACCAGCGATGGTGTGTATATACAAAACCAGATGATGATGAAAGGTGATTGTACCGGCCCGGTATCTTCCACTTTTGTTTTAAAGGATCCTACTGTTGATTTTGCTGTTTTGGAATGTGCAAGAGGTGGTATTTTAAAAAATGGACTGGCATTTCAAAATTGTGATGTGGCCGTTGTTACTAATATCAGCGCCGATCATATTGGTTTGGGCGGTATAGATTCGATGGAACAAATGGCCAAAGTAAAAGCAGTAGTGCCCGAAACTGTTTTTAAACATGGCTATGCCATTTTAAATGCAGAAGATGATTTGGTATATGCGATGAAAGATGGATTGAGTTGCAATGTTGCCCTCTTCAGCATGGATGAAAATAATCCCCGGATAATTAAGCATTGTAAAAACGGTGGCTATGCTGCTGTTTTTGAGAATGGTTATATCAGCATCATGAAAGGAACCTGGAAGATAAGGGTTATAAAAGTTACTGATGTACCTGTAACCTATGGTGGCAAAGCAGTACATAATATCATGAACTGTTTGCCGGCTGTATTAAGCACTTATTTCTGGCGCAATATCGAAATTGAAGATATCAGACTGGCATTGCAAACCTTTGTCCCTTCGTCAACACAAACACCGGGCAGACTGAACATGTTCCAGTTCAAACATTTCCAGTTTCTTGTTGACTTTGCACATAACCCTGCGGGATTGGAATTGCTTTGCGATTTTATAAGTAAGCTTGATGGGGAACCCAAGGTTGGTATCATCAGCGGTACCGGCGACAGAAGAGATGAAGATATAAAAGAACTGGGACGCATTTCGGGAAGATCATTTGATGAGATCATTATACGCCAGGATAAACATTTACGTGGCAGAACAGCAGATGAGATTGTACAATTGTTGGTTGATGGCATTAATGAAACCAGAACAAAGGATATACCGGTTACTATAATATTAAATGAAAAAGAAGCCATCATACATGCTTATACCAATGCAAAGCCAGGCTCATTAATTACCATCATGTGCGATGTGGTAACAGAAGCGCTGGATTTGATAAAAGGATTGAAAGAGAAAGAGGATGCGGAGTAATGAATACTGAAAAAGGTTAAAAAACACTGAACAGGGAACAAGGGATTTCGAATCATTAACGAAGTGCAATACTTCAATATTCGAAATTCCTTGTTCCTTGTTAGATATTATTTTGCTTCATTACTTGTTTCTTTTATTTTTGCACGCTTCTATTGGGTTATGGTGTAACGGTAGCACTACAGATTCTGATTCTGTTTGTCTGGGTTCGAAACCTAGTAACCCAACAAAGGCCGGAAATTAAAGATGAATCTCTTTGATTTCCGGCCTTTTTATATAAAATTCTTTGTTAATAAACCATTCAAATTGATTTTGGCTGAAAAGCCCTGAACCCTTATTTTTGCACTCCAAATAATTTTTGGGCTACAAGCTGGGTTATGGTGTAAAGGTAGCACAACAGATTTTGATTCTGTTTGTCTAGGTTCGAATCCTAGTAACCCAACAAAAAGGACTAAATGATTAGTCCTTTTTTCGTTTTGGGGCTAAGAGGACAAAGGAGTAAAAGAGCTGGAAGAGTAGAACCTCCTTTCCTCCTTTGACCTCTTAGTTTATAGTTCTATTTAACCAATTCTGTAATCACCTTACCCACGCACCCGCTTGGCATTTGTATATGCAGCATAGCAGCAATAGTTGGCGCAATATCAGTCATATAAGTTTCCCGGTTGGTTTTGCCCGGCTTTACGCCCCAGCCAAAAAACACACAGGGAATATGTGCATCATACGGGTTCCATAAACCATGCGTGGTTCCTTTATTGCCACCATCAAAATAACCCGGTTTAAGGGTGAACTGGATATCGCCACTTCTTTTATTATTATACCCGTTGGCAAACATTGTTTTTTGTGGCTCAGGTAAATTAGTAAGTGCCAGTTTATCAGTTTCAAAGGCGGTGATGATAAATGGCTTTGCCTGTAAGGTTTTAATAACTGCTTTTTTAACCGCCTCAACCTCTTTACCTTGTTTTTCCAATTCATTAATGTTGAGATACACCTGGTAGTTTTGCAAACTTTGTACAACATTACTTACTCCAAAATCTGCTGCTATCATTTGGTTTAGATCTTTCCTTAAATCGCCATCTTCAAAATTGCCACCGGGTATTTTATGTTCTGCTAAAAAAGCCGGGATGTGGGCAACCGCATGATCAGCCGATAAAAAGATAGTATAATTTCCTTTGCCGAGCTTTGTATCCAGGTACTGCAAAAAATCAGCAATATCTCTGTCTAATCTTAAATAGGTATCTTCTATCTCTACAGAATTAGGCCCAAATGCATGGCCAATGTAATCGGTTGAAGAAATGCTTACTGCCAGAAAATCGGTAACCGTATTACTGCCGAGCTTTTCATTTTCTATGGCCGCTTTTGCAAAATCAAAAGTATATGTATTGGCAAAAGGCGTTGTGCGGAACGATTCATATTTAATATTGTCTGGTATCAATGAAAGCTTATGCGGAAAAGTTACCGTTGATTCTCCTTTGATCTTATTTTCATAAGGCTTATCATCTGCAGTACTCAGGTCGTAACTGCTCATGGGTAAAATGGTTGTCCAATCTTTACTCATATATTTTCCACCCAGGTCTTTGCCGTTAAATTGATCAACCCAGGTTGGCAAAGCAGTCATATAATGTGTGCTGCTTATCCATTTGCCGGCATCATACCAATAAGCCGCATTGGCACTATGGCCCGCAGGTAAAATAGCGCCACGGTCTTTTAAAGCAATACCAATAACCTTACTCTTAAAATTATTACTCAACCGCAGTTCATCCGTTATTGTTGTTACCCATAAATTATCCGGACTCATTTTTCCCGCTACACCATTGTTACCCACTGTTGAAACAGTAGAATCATCTGTACAATAAACTCCCTTTCCTGTTGTTTTATCAAACCAGTTATTACCAACAATACCGGTAATGGCCGGCACACTGCCCGTGTAAATACAGGTATGGCCAACAGCAGTATAGGTAGGCACATAAGGTACGAGTGTATTCTCTGCGCTAAAACCTTCTTTCAGTAATCGTTTAAAACCCCCTTCGCTGTAAAGCGCATTAAAACGGTACATGTAATCCCAACGCATCTGGTCAATTACCAGCCCCACTACTAATTTGGGTTTAGCGGTCTGTGCAAAAGCTGCTGCTGTAAAAAAGTAAAAAGTGCAAAGTAAAAAAGATCTGCGTAGCATATTTAAACATTTTTGTAAAGATACCTGATAAGCTCATTATTTGGTATGGATAGCCATGTTATGCCAATGTTATGAGTTTTGCAGGCAATGCGTTATTTTTGTAGCCTCACCCCAACCCCTCTCCAAAGGAAAGGGTACTGGAAGATCAAAACATAGATTGCCCGAAGGTGAACAAAATCTAAAATCGTAAATCTAAATTTAAAATCAGCATGGATGTTTTTGAAAAATTAGTAAAGGATGGCGGCCCCATTGGTCAGCATATGGACAGAGCCCACGGCTATTTTACTTTTCCGAAACTGGAAGGCGAACTGGGACCAAGAATGAAGTTCCGCGGAAAAGATATGATCGTTTGGAGCCTGAACAATTACCTGGGACTGGTTAACCACCCCGATGTTAGAAAAGCAGACACCGAAGCCGCTGCCAAATACGGTATGGGAAATCCCATGGGTGCAAGAATGATGAGTGGCAATACCGCTCAACACGAAGAACTGGAGAAAGTGATCAGCGAATTTATAAGCCGGGAAGATACCATGCTACTGAATTTTGGCTACCAGGGCATCATGAGTTGTATTGATGCATTGGTAAACCGCCGCGATGTTATTGTGTACGATGCCGAAGCACACGCCTGCATTGTGGATGGTGTACGCCTGCACATGGGTAACCGCTATGCATTTAAACACAACGATATTGAAGATTGCGAAAAACAATTACAACGTGCTACCGAACTGGCTGCTAAAAACGGCGGTGGTATTTTATTAATTACAGAAGGTGTTTTTGGCATGGATGGTGAACAGGGAATTTTAAAAGAGATCTGTGCATTAAAAAAGAAATATGAGTTCCGTATTTTAATTGATGATGCACATGGTTTTGGTTACATGGGGCCAACCGGTGCCGGTGCCGATGAAGCACAGGATTGCCAAAAAGATATTGATCTTTACTTTTCAACCTTTGTAAAAAGTATGGGTAGCATTGGCGCCTTCATCAGCGGACCAAAAGATGTGTTGAAATATTTACGCTACAATGTACGCTCACAAATATTTGCCAAGAGTTTACCATTGATGATCGTTGAAGGGATGCTCAAACGCATGGAAATGGTAAAAGCCATGCCCGAACTGCGTGAAAAACTCTGGTACAATGTAAAAAAATTACAAACCGGTTTAAAAGAACGTGGTTTTGATATTGGTGGTACCAACAGTCCTGTAACCCCCATTTTTATGAAAGGCGATGTGCCCGAAGCCACACAGATGGTGATGGACCTGCGGGAGAATTACCATATCTTCTGCAGCATTGTGGTGTACCCCGTAATACCAAAAGGCGATATCATTTACCGCCTGATACCCACCGCTGCACACACTGATGCCGATATTGACAAAACACTAAAAGCATTTGAAGAAACCAAAAAGAAATTAGATGCCGGTGCTTATAAAGCTGTTGATATACCGGATATGGCGGAAGCGGAATAGAACATAAAATTTTATAATTATGATCCCGGCTTTTTTAGGCCGGGATTTTTGTAGGAATTCGCCTTTTGGCGAATTCTATTGAACACGCCCAAAGGCGTATTCCTACTTACCAACAATATGATTTACGTTTTAAATAAAATGTCGTTTCTTTAATAAGCCGGACCAATCGTTGATCAACGGTGCGGTAGCATCTCCATCAATATACAACCATGCGATACCTGCTAACTTTCATACTAATCATTTGTTTTGGCAACAGCTATAGTCAAACTACACCTGAAACAAAAGATTCTACACAGCAATATTTATCTCAAATGCAAACCTTTCTGCAGGATAACGAAAGTTTAAAAATTCCTGATTCTGTTAAACGGCATAATCTCTACAACAAACTCAAAGCATTCATAACAAAACACCCAACCAATGACATCGTTTTTTCCTTAATTCCCTGGGGCATCGACCTGACCTATAAAGAAGTGGATACACTCGTTAAACTTGTTGACAGTTCCATATTACACTCTCCTCAAAAAGCATGGGCAGATGTAACCTTAAAACGTATATCAGTTGCAGAAACAGGGAAGCCGTTCCCGGTTTTAAGTTTAACCGATACATCAGGCAATGAATTATCATTATCATCTTTAAAAGGTAAAATTATTTTTATTGATATCTGGAGTTCCTCGTGTGGTCCATGCAGGGAGCAGATTCCGGCTATAAGTAAATTGTATAAAAAATATAAGAACAGGAATTTTGAAATAATTGGTGTTTCTATGGATGAGAATAAACAAAAATGGTTAACTGCCATCCTGGAAGATAAGCAAATATGGAAAGCTTACTGCGAATTCAGAAACTGGCGTGGTAATAAATTTGCGTCGAGGTTTTCTATTTATGCTATTCCTGCAAATTTTTTAATTGACCAAAATGGAATTTTAGTTGGGCAGGATCTATCCCCCGAATCCTTAGGTTCCTGGCTTAAACAACATGCAGCTTTTCAAAGTGAAAAACCATGAAAATCATCACCTGGAACTTCAATATGGCTTTTCGCCGCTGCTGGTGTTCACCGCGAAGCCATCTGAACGCCGTGTTTGGTATGCAGGGCTGGCAAAGTGCGATAACGTACCAACAACATTGCATAGAGCAATACACAAAACAAGCAGTTTTTAATCTTTCAATTTCCTGAATTTACGTTTGGGATTTCTTTTGCCGTGATAGATAAGCGGCGATATGTACCAGTTCCTTCATTTTAAAAAACTCATAAACTATTAAATACGGGAAGTGTTGCACTTTAACTGCTCTGTAGTTACCTTGTCTTTTACCAAAATATCCGGGGTGTTCACTAATTTGCTGTAACCTTTCTGCAACACAGTTCATAAAACGGTCACCCAATCCTTGTCTGCTCATTTCATACCATTCATAAGCAGCAATATATTCTTCATAAGCCTTTTCATGGAGCCGTAAATCGTAAGCCATTACCGGTTTTTTGATTTTACTTTTTTAATTGCTGCGGCTTTGGTTTCTTCCCAGCTATAAGTCTTTGCAGTTCCATTAACAAAACTGTGGCTGCGGCTTTTTAATTCTTTCACAAAATCTTCGTCCCAGTCATTTTCTGCTGTATTAATTTCATCGGCTACCATGGTATAAATGGCTTTTACTTTATCATCATCAGCTACTTTCAGGTAGTCGGCTAATTTTTTGCGGATGGCTATTGTTGTCATAAAGTGAATTTCGTTCAAAACAAATTTACTCATTTCTTTAATAAAACTGATCATGCCGCTACTTTCCTTTTGTAACCAAAATTTCGTTACTTTAATAATCACCACCTAACATATTACCACAGCATGAAGATCATCACCTGGAACTGCAACATGGCTTTCAGAAAAAAAGCAGAGTTTATCCTCGCCCATCAGCCGGATATTTTGGTGGTTCCCGAATGTGAGCATCCCGATAAATTAATATTCAATGAAAATACTCAAAAGCCAACCGATATGCTTTGGTTTGGCACAAATCAACACAAAGGACTGGGTATTTTTTCTTACAGCGATTTCCGTTTTAAAATGCTGCGCAATCATAATCCCGAATTAAAAATGATCATTCCCATTGCGGTAACCGGAGGACTGTTCAACTTTACACTTTTTGCCATTTGGGCAAATAATCCCGGCGACCCCGATGGGCAATATGTTGAACAGGTATGGAAAGCTATTCATCACTACAATAAAAAACTAAAACGCACCCAAACCCTGCTGGTTGGCGACTTTAACAGCAATACCATCTGGGACAGGAAATACCGGGCAGGCAATCATTCCAATGTGGTAAAGTATTTAGAAAAGAAAGGTATTTTTAGCTGCTACCACGCACATCACAAACAGGTACAGGGTGAAGAGCAGGCGCCAACATTTTATTTATACAGGCATAAAGACAAACCCTATCATCTTGATTATTGTTTTGCATCAACAGACCTGATAGATAAAATTGAATCTGTAGAAATTGGAGAACACTATTTCTGGACCAAACATAGCGATCATGTTCCGGTAATGGTAACATTTGATTTTAGCTGATGAAGCTTTCATCATGTTGCTATTTTCAGCGTGGTCCTGCCGTTCCATCTCCCATAAAATCAAACATCTGTTCATTGATCTCATCTTCTTCATCGCAGTTTGTAATTTGAGCAAAGGCACTGTAGGTGGCACCAATCATCAGCGGTAAACTAAACAGCAAACCTATACCACAGGGAATGGCACTGATGATGATGATCAAACCCATCAGTAAAAAGAAACCGATCAGCGATAATAAATTATGCGATACTATCCTGCGTGACATATCCATAGCTGGCCATGCCTGCATTTTATAAATGATGATAAAGTGTGTTTTAAAAACCCAGACTATACCAATAAATAAGAACGCGATCAGCATGATCAAAAATAACAAAATGAACCGGCCATTAAACATCCGGATCAGCATCGCCTTTATTTCTTCCCGGTTACTAAATGCATCCGCCCCCTGCGATAAATGATACAGTTTAATGAGCTCATCTGAATAACTTAAAAGGAATGACACACCAACCAGCAGGTAGGCTGCAGCCTGGATAAGCGTGGCTATGCCAATGGATTGCAGGAAATTAAACCCCTTGAACATATGGCCAAGATCCGTCCACCCGTAACCTTTTGAAATACGCCAGGTAACATAGATAGCTCCTCCCATTAAACAGGGGCTCAGTATTAAATTATTAGCTAACCCACCAACAATTGGAATAATACCTGCAGCAAAACCTATTATCATAGCCACAACACCACCCAGGATATAATATCCCAGGTTTTTTGAAACCAGGTTCCATCCATCGGAAAATGCCTGCCCTATTGAAAAAACAGATCTTTCTGTTTTAAGTTGCTCAATTGTTTTCATTTAATTTTTTTACTAAACTAAGTATAAAAAAAGTTTAAAAAAAACAAAGCCTTATTCTTCCATCCAGCGCATGGCCGTCTTTTTAATATCTGTTGCAATATTATCAATAAAATTAAACTGGTCGGCCATGGGTTTAAACTCGGTGAGCATTTTTTGCGTATCGCTTTTTAATATGCCCTGCTGTAATTCAAGCCGCCTTGCCTGTAATAATTGTTGCAGGCGTTGCTGAATATTATTGGTGGGCAATACTTCTGTTGTTACGGTTTCTTCAGGCATCTCGCCAATGATCTTTTCTGCATCTTCCAGCCGGTCAACAGCCGTTGTAATAAGTATTGTAAAATCGGGCGATGCAAATTTTTCCGAAAATGGTTTTACATAATAAGAAAGCGTGGCAATATGTGAAGTAAGCATATGATTAAGTACCACAAACTGGTGCAATTCCTTACTGTTCTTTTGTTTGCTCCTGGGATTAGATAACATGCGCGTAAAAGCATCAGACAAATTGGCCAGTGCAACAAACGCATGCTGGCGGCTTACTTTATAAACTGTATTGCTAACCGGGTTCCCGGTGAAGGCGCCTGCAATATCCTGGAAATAAATCTTGTTGCTTTTAATGGCATCCAGCATATAGTTACTTACCTGCTCCTGCTCCCAGGCAGGTAATAAAATAAGGTTAGCCAAAAATGCAATGACAGAACCAATAACAGTATCCGTGATCCTGTCGGTGATGATGACCTGGAAACTGGCATTGCTGAGCAGGTGAAAAAGAAGCAGGATATAGGGCGTCATAAATATCACGCTGATCATATAATGCGTGCGCATAAAACTGTAGGTGCCCACCATCAGCACCAGCATGATCACAAAAAGCACCTCATTGCTTTTGATAAAATATAAGATGAGCAAGCCTGCTCCTGCGCCAAGGATAGTTCCAATAAGCCTGTCGAAATTTCTTTTTTTGGTAAGACTATATGCTGGTTTTAAAATAACGATGATGGTAAGCAATATCCAGTAACTATGCCCAACCGGAAAAAATAAGGAGATGATAAAACCCAGCCCGGTAGCAATACTTACCCTTACTGCATGCCTGAAGTTATTGGATGAAAAAGAAAGGTTAGCACGTAACAGCTTCCAGTCAATGGGTTGGTGGGTGATGAACTTATCGTAATCCTCTGGCTTGCTGTTTTTTTTGCTGAGCTCTTTATCATAAGCGGTATACAGGTGCAATGTATGTATGCGTCCGGCAATATCGCTGATGCTGTTGAGAATATGCCGCAGGCTGATAAAGCCATCTACATTTTCTGCGGTACGGTTAGTATCCCTGAATTCATCGAAATAAATTTTTGTTTTGTTGATATGCATCGCCAAAAAACCGGTTTCTTCGGAGGGCCTTCCGCTTTTTACAGCAATACCTATTTCATCCAGTTCATTAGCCAGCTCCATGATCAGTTGCCGGTATTGTTCCAGTATACTTGCTTCATTAAATGCATCATGCAGTGTTTTGTAATCCTGGTAACTGGTCATCGTTCTTTCAAAAAGGTCAACGATGTCAGTAAATATCATCAGCAGGGTTCTGCCGGTAGTGGTGGATTCTTTGATAACGTTCCTGCTTTTAAAAAGCAGTTCTCTTACCAGGTTCTGTTCATTATGTAACACGATCTGCTGCTCCATCATTTGCTGATAGGTTTTTTCATAGTCCACTTCCTTTTCATAAAAAGAAGCTCTTATACGCAGGTAATCGGCCGTGGCCATAATACAATCTCCCAATGCCTGTTGCGCCAGTTTATAAGGCCTGAAACCATACAACAATAAACTCAGTAACATATACCAGGTGGCACCCGCCAATATATATGCTGCATTGATAATTACTTCCCATCCTTCATGATGCCGGTCAATATGCAATACCATCACCAGCAATGCCGACACACCAATGGAATTTGCCCGGTTACCAAATACTGCGATCATGGAAAATAAAAAACAGGCAAACAATATTAATATGCCCAGTATGTAAGGATGTGGTGCCGCAAAACCTGTAACAACGGCCATCAGCGTATTGATGGTGATGCAGGCCAGCATGCCATTTTTACGATGCTGTATTGGCCCCGGCGTATCCGTTATACTCACACTCATTGCACCCAGCGATACTACCACACCAACTGCCAGTAAATTAAAATAGCTGAGAATAACAGCGGGCAATACAATACCTGCGGTAATGCGGATGCCATCACTGAGGTGATGGCTGTTGATAAAACTTTTATATTCTTTGATATAATCCATCAAATTGCTGCTACGCAGTAATTACAAATATAGTTTTCTATGCAGTAGGTTTTAAAAAAGCCAGCCATTTTCATTACAAAACATCTCCAACTCATTTTAAATAAATTTTCGTTCCTTTAATTACCATGGCAGATTATTACACATTTCACGTGATGCCTGGTATATATAAACAACACCGCAATTTTTTAATGATGAACCAACACATCGCCCACATTGCATTGGTAGTAGATGATTATGATGAAGCCATCGCATTTTATACCCAAAAATTAAATTTTACATTGATTGAAGACACACAACTAAGCGAAACAAAACGCTGGGTTAAAGTGATGCCGGAAGGCAATGGACAATGCTGTTTACTGTTGGCAAAAGCTGCAACTGATGAACAAAAAACACGGCTGGGTAATCAAACAGGTGGCAGGGTATTTTTATTTTTGTATACAGATAATTTTTGGAGAGACTATAATAATATGCTGGAGCATAAAATAAATTTTGTGCGGCCTCCCGAAGAACAGCCTTATGGAACCGTTGCTGTGTTTGAAGACCTGTATGGTAATTTATGGGACCTGATAGAGCCTGCAATTGTTCCCAATGTGAACTAAACGTTAAGTAAGCCCTGGTTACACACATTAAAAACGGGTTGGCTGTCATACAAAAAAAATTGGCAAACCCTTTATTTACAGGACTTTCAGCGTTCCATATGCTGTTTGGATGGATTAATATTCCTTACAAGTTGGTTTGCATCAGCAAATAAACCGGTCTACTTTTACATCATCAAAGCAATTAACAACCTGCTAATTGCCAACACAACGGATACCTTCCGTTTCTTTTAACGCTGGTTTGCTACCTGAAAAATATCCGATTGTTTACTATCAAATTTTTTAAACATTAGTTAGTAACCATTAAATTAAACTTTATGAAACAGATCAAGACTATCATCGCAATTACAATTTTTTCAGTATTGGCTTTTACCAAGGTAAGTGCAGCCGATACCACTTCAGAAAATCCTGTTGTTCCTGTAGAATTGAAATATGCAGGTACATTTAAAAACCAACCGCTGATCCAGTTAAACTTTACCGGTTCAAAGGATGAAAACGTTTTTAACATTAACATTACCGACGAAGCAGGTGTTGTATTATACAATGCCGAGGTTAAAGGAGAAGTATTTTCAAAACAGTTTTTGCTGAACACGGATGACCTCGGCGATACCGTTTTGAAATTTGAGATCACCGGCAAAAAGTCCGGCAAAAGCGTGGCATACCGCGTAAACAAGCAAACCCAGTTCACCCAACAAATGGACATTGTAAAACTGTAATCCATCTTTATTTAAAGTAATCCGGACTGATTTTACCGGGAAGGATTACGGGTAAATACCAGGAAGCATTATACCTGCAGAAGCCAGTTGGAGTATTTACGCATGTAGCTGGAATAAAGAAACAATTTTTAACTGCTAACCCTCGAAAACAAATCCCATCCTGCTTTGGCGGGATGGGATCTGTAATTTGAAATAAAATATGATTAAGGAAATATTCCTAATTCAGCATAACTGTTGGCTACTTTATTGATAGCGCTTACATAAGCTGCTGTACGCATATCGGGTATGTCCGGGTTACTTTTCCATATCTCCATGATCTCCCTTGTGGCTGCGATCATGGTTTCTTCCAAACCACTATGCACCAAGTCAATTTCTTCAGGGCCATGCATGATAAAATTCCTTTCTGCAGCGCTTACTGTTTTACCACTCAGTTCTTCGATCTGGCTTAATATATGTGTGTTCAGGTTCTCTGTAAATCGCTTTTCCATACGGCCATAACGCACATGGCTTAAATTTTTCAGCCACTCAAAATAACTTACCGTAACACCACCTGCATTCAGGTACATATCCGGTACACATAAAATTCCCTTTTGTGCAAATACTTCATCCGCTTCGGGTGTGCAGGGACCGTTGGCAGCTTCGCCGATGATCTTTGCTTTTACCCTTGGTGCGTTTTGCCCGTTTATTACATTCTCCAATGCTGCCGGAATTAAAATATCGCATTCCAGTTCCAACGCATCAGATGTTAAAGCAAGATTGGTTGCTCCCGGGAAATTTAAAATAGATCCGGTTGCTTTACGATGTTGAAAAACTTCTTCTTCATTCAATCCATCGGCATTATAAATAGCGCCTTCGTATTCTGCAAGCCCTACTACTTTTGCACCATGCTCCCTGAAGAATTTTGCACTATGATATCCCACATTACCCAAACCCTGTACTACCACTGTTTTTCCTTCTATACCAACAGTTAATCCCTGCTTTTCCATTACATCAGGCATATTGCATACCTCTCGTATGCCGAAGAAAACACCAAGGCCTGTTGCTTCTGTACGTCCACGCACACCGCCTTGTGTTACGGGTTTACCGGTTACACAACCTGCTGCATCTATATCGCCAGGTTTTAAGGAAGCATAGGTATCTACTATCCAGGCCATTTCCCTGGAGCCGGTTCCATAATCAGGAGCCGGAACATCAATACCGGGGCCTATAAAATTTTTCTTAACCAGTTCTGATGTGTAACGACGGGTAATTTTTTCCAGTTCGTACTCACTGTATTTACGAGGATTGATCTTGATACCACCTTTACCGCCACCAAAAGGTACATTCACAATAGCACATTTGTAGGTCATTAAACTTGCCAATGCCATTACTTCATCCTGGTTAACCTCATCGCTAAAACGGATACCCCCTTTGCAGGGTGCTTTGTGATGACTGTGCTGCACCCGGTAAGCTTCAATTACTTCAATACTTCCATCATCCCGCTTTACCGGGAAACGCATTTGATATACACTGTTACAGGCTTTGATCTGTTCTAAAATTCCCAAATCCCAATGTGTGAATTTGGCTGCTTTGTCGAAGCTTCTTTCCACGCTCTGGAAAAAACTATACGGTTGGTGAGTACTCATAAAATTTGTTTTTATTTTAGCAATCGTTAATTGAAATCGTTAATCGTTTAAAGGTTGAATGGTTTAAGGTTTTGCATGCTTTCCTTTATCCTTTATAAACTTTATATACTACAGGTCTTTCCCCTTCTCCAACCTGCTTATTTTCCTGTCAAGTAAAAAAACATAAATAAATAAGCCAATTAAAATAGTAAGACAAACGGCTACCACCACATAAATTTTTCCATTGTTACGCATCAGGCCATCTATTCCGGACTTATCATCCTGAGCAAATAACAGGCTGCTGCTCATTAAACAAATGAAAAACAAAAGCAACTTACTTACTATTTTCTTCATGTAAAAGCGTTTTATCTTTAATTAATTGTAATCTTACTTTTAAAGTAGCTATCCATACCCCTAACAAAGACCACCCGATAACCGCCGGGTAAAAAACTGCCCTCATCACAGCATCAAGGTCATTTTGTGCATTTAGTGCAGGGTTACCACTATCGCTTCCAGGTGATCCCGGATGCAGGCTTCCAACAAGCCGGGGTATTATCCAGATACTTGGAAAAAGCATAGCAAAAGCAAAAATATTATACACGGCACTCACCCTGGCTTTTTTGTCCATATCTGTAAAAGAACCCCTTAAGACAAAATAAGCACCATAAATAAGTAATGCAATGGCAGCACCGATAAGCTTGGGCTCTTTTAGCACACTTCCTAATGATTGATGTTGGTCAGTAAGCCAGGTATAGTTAGCCCATATTGTACCGGTGGCATAACCCAATATTCCAAAGAAACTTCCAACGGCGGCAAAATTTTGGGCAAAGATATCATTGCGTAAACTAAAGCCCCGAAGATACTTAATGCTGTAAACGAAGCTACAAGAAAACAGCACCATCATAGCCATCCACATACAAACATGAAAATAAAGATTTCGTATAGATTGGTGGATGATTGGCAAATCAGGCACTTTAATCAGAAAGCCCGCAACTACTGTATAAATCAACAATAAAAAGGATAATATTTTCCACCAGTTTTTCCGCAAACAAAAGAGGGTTTAATTGAGCCGCAAAGTTAGGGTAAACACCCACAAAGATTTTAAAAAAATAGTTTTTTATATCATCAATCTTTCCATAAGTAGGGGAATAATATAACCGCCATGGTAATTACCAAAACGTCTAACCCGGCAATTAAACCCGCTAACTGTAATACTGCCCCTGCCCTGAAAACCTCGGCAAAAGCGGCTTTACTAAGCCGCATCAGCATTAATAGCTGCGGAAGGATGACCGGAAAACCCAGAATAGCAATTAGTGCCGCATTCTGCTGGGCTTTGGCAGCTATGGCACTCATTAAGGTAAATACAATGCTGATGCTGGCTCCTCCTAAAATTACGATGCCTGTAAAACGCAGCCCGTTATCGATCGGGTTATTCAGGAAGATGATAAAAAGCAGCAGACTTAAAAGGCTCATTACTATCATGAGCAACAGGTTATAAACCATTTTTGCAATAATGAATTCTACCGGCGATGCAATGGAATAAAAATACAGCATCCGGCCCCTGCTTTCCTGCAAAAAACTTTTGGCAACCGCATTCACACATATGAACAGTTGAATTACCCAAAACAAACCGTTCCATACATTGGCATCGGGACTATCCATGGATAAGTAGAGTACAAAAATGGTGGATGCTATATATAAGAGGATACCATAAAAAGTATGCTTTTGCCTGAATTCAAGCAGTATATCTTTTTTCAGCAGTGTAGCGATCCTGTTAATCATCTTTTTTTGAGCAGGTTAATCTTTCAACTGTGCACAATGCCTGCACCGGGGTTCATAAATATCTTTTTCGCCCAGCAATACCTGCGGCCCTTCGGCTACTTTACGGTAGCTGATATTGGCAATATTGCCGCATTTCATACAAATAGCGTGTAGTTTAGTTATATAATCGGCCTTGGCCAGCAAGCTGGGCATTTGCCCAAACGGGTTACCCAGATAATCCATATCCAGTCCGGCAACAATAACCCGTATGCCCCTTTGTGCCAGTTGTTCGCAAACATTACTGATCTCGGCATCAAAGAACTGGGCTTCGTCAATACCCACTACATCTACATCCTGGGCCAGCAATAAAATAGTTTGTGAGCTTTCTACCGGTGTAGAAAGGATCGCATTGGTATCATGACTCACAATTTTTGCTGCATCATAACGTGTATCAATGGCTGGTTTAAATATCTCTACCTTCAGGTTTGCGATCTTTACTCTTTTCAGCCGGCGTATCAGTTCTTCTGTTTTACCGCTGAACATACTGCCACAGATCACTTCAATCCAGCCCCGCTTTTCTCCATTTAATATTGGCTCTATAAACATTTAAGTATTTTTTTTAAAAATCAGTTAGTAACTTAGGGGCCGCAGTTCTATTTTTAACGCCACTTTCCGCAAGCATGGGCATCAAAAGTATAATAATATCATGGAAAGAGTGGAGACACTCCTAAAAAAGTTACAGGAACAGTTTGCACAAAATGCTTCACCCGAGCAATTATTGCTCACCGTTCAGATGTTACAGGCAGAATTACTGCACCTGCAGCAAAATAATGGGCAGGCTTTTCAAAATACAGGCGCTGCGGTAACTATATCCAATATGAATGCGCTGGTTAATGAGCCTCCGAAAAGTATTATCAAAGCAGCAGAAACAGCAGAAGAAAGAACCGTTGAAATTTTACAGGTTGATGAAGCAGAAATAGAAGCCGAACTGGAAGAAATAAAAAAGCACGCAGAAATACTGCAGCAGATCAGTGTTCACAATAAGCCACATATCGTTTTTGAAACGGATGATGAAATACCCACCCTGTCGCACCAACCGCAACAACCGGTTGCAAACCCAAACACAGAAACAATTTTTAAAGAGATCAATGAATCAGCAGGAGCCAATCATGCATCGGTAAATGAAAAACTAAAGCAATCAAAAATTGATTTGGGCGATACCTTAACCGAAATACCCATCCGGGACCTGAGAAAAGCCATTGGTGTAAATGACCGGTTCGTATTTATCAATGAATTATTTCGTGGCGATGAAGTGGCTTATGAAAGAAGTATTAAAACCATCAATAGTTTTTCCATTTTTGCTGAGGCCGAATACTGGATACAAAGAGAATTGAAAGTAAAGAACGGCTGGGATGCCGGTAATGAACTGGTTACCCAGTTTTATCAATTAGTTAAAAGGCGTTTCTCCTGAATAAACTGAATGATTTTTTTTGATGCACCCGCATTTTCATGAACAAATTTCCTGGCAGCTTCGCCCATTCTTTTTCTTTCTTCTTCATTATTAAACAAATTATTTAATACGGTTTCAAGTTTAACCGGGCCATCAATACTTATCCCTCCTGCTGCCTTTACCAAACCAATCGCTTCATCAAATTTTTCGTACACCGGACCAAAGACCACGGGCTTGCCATACACAGCAGCTTCCAGCACATTATGTACCCCATCTGCTCCAAAACCGCCACCAACATAGGCTACCGTAGCATATTGGTATAAGCGTGAAAGCATGCCGATATTGTCGATGATCAAAACATTGGGTACCTGGCTTTGAGCTTTGAGCTTTGAGCTTTGAGCAATTTCAGAAAGCTGAGGGTCGTCTTTTTTTACAGTTGAATTCTCTTTTACCAGACTTGAATAAAATATCGAATTCGGAAATTCATCCTTTACATTTTTCAAGTTCAGTTTATCAATTTCATGCGGCGCAATAATGAATTTTATCTGCTGATGCACATTTACAAAATGTAACAATTCAATTTCATCTTCTTCCCAGGTACTTCCGGCAACAATTACCGGGCTATCACTGCAAAATGCTGCTATATGCGGAACATCTGTAAAATGATCAGCAATTTCCAGCACCCTGTCGAACCTGGTATCTCCATTGATACTTACATTTTGTGCAAACCCGATCTTTGCCAGTAATGATTCTGATTCCTGGTTCTGCACAAAAAAATGCGTAAAGGTTTCCAGCATTTTTTTCCAGATACCACCATACCATTTAAAAAAAGGTTGATTTTGCCGGAAGATCCCCGAGACTAAAATGGCAGGTATATTTCTTCTTTTGATTTCGCTGAGGTAATAGAACCAGTATTCATATTTTACCCAAAGCACCAGCGACGGGTTTACCGTATCCAAAAATTGTTTGGCATTTTGCGGAGAATCCATGGGCAGGTAGAACACATGGTCTGCTCCTTTATAATTCTTCATCACTTCATAACCACTCGGCGAAAAAAATGTAAGTACAATTTTTACTTTTGAGGCTGTGCCTGTCGAAGTATTCTTTTTAATTTCTTCCAGCAATGGCCTGCCCTGCTCAAACTCTCCCAGGCTGGCACAATGCATCCAGATGGGTTGACCGTTGAGCGTTCTTAGTTGTTCGTTGATTGTAGCGAAGATATTTTGCCGGCCATTGATCCATTTTCTTGCTTTGGGATTTGCAATTGCGGCAACGCGTATTCCAATTGAATACAGCAACAGAAAAAAGTTATATAAAAATTTACTTAGCATATTATTATCAGCAAATCTATATAAAAAAACCGCTTAACTATTTGCTTTTATACTTTGGTAATAAGTAGCCGCAAAAAACCAGTTGCTTTCAGTAAACCGACAATTGCAGCCTACTAACTGCCTTTTGCCAACTGCCTACTGAATCCTTATCTTTGCACGCATAAAATAAGTTATATGAGGCCTCTACAAATGGTTGATACCAAAACGCAATACCTTAAAATAAAACCCGAAGTGGATGCCGCAGTTTTAGCGGTGATGGAAAGCTCCATGTTCATCGGTGGTAAAGTGGTAAATGAATTTGCCGAAAACCTGGCTACATACCACGGCAGCAAACATTGTATTCCCTGTGCCAACGGAACCGATGCTTTGCAGATTGCTATGATGGCACTGGATTTACAGCCCGGTGATGAAGTTATTACCCCTTCCTTTACATACATCGCTACGGTTGAAGTGGCGGCATTACTCAACATTAAACCCGTTTTTGTTGAAGTTAATCCCAAAACTTTTTGCATAGATCCCGAAGCAATTGAAAAAGCGATAACCCCAAAAACAAAAGCGATTGTTCCGGTACACTTATATGGCCACTCGGCCGATATGGAAAAAATAATGGCCATTGCTGCCAAATACAATTTGCCTGTAATTGAAGATAATGCCCAGGCGATCGGTTGCGATTATACCTTCAGCAATGGCACAGTGAAAAAGACGGGTACTATCGGACAGATTGGCTGCACTTCTTTTTACCCCTCAAAAAACCTGGGTGCTTTTGGTGATGGCGGCGCTATGTTTACCGATGATGATGAACTGGCTGCCAAATTAAAAATGATCGCTTCTCACGGACAAAGTAAAAGGTATTATCATGATGTGGTGGGCTGCAACAGCAGGCTGGACGCTATGCAGGCCGCTATTCTGGATATAAAACTTACTCACCTGGATGAATATATTGCTGCCCGCAGAAAAGCTGCCGATTTTTATGATAATGCTTTTGCAGAAAATAAATTCATAACTATTCCGTTTAGGGATACGAATAATAAACATGTTTTCCATCAATACACTTTAACGTTGAATGATGTTGACCGTGACGGGCTGAACCAGTACCTGGCCGAACAGGGCGTACCATCCATGATATACTACCCGGTACCAGCCCACAGGCAAAAAATGTTTGACGCATTTGGTGGCAGCGATTTTAATTTACCGGTAACAGACTGGTTAACAGAAAGAGTGATTTCTTTACCCATACACACAGAACTGGATGAAGAACAACAGCAGTTTATTGTATCAAAGGTTTTGGAATTTGTTAACCATTAATAGTTAACGAATAATAAATAACCAAGACCGAATAACATTTAACGTGCTGTGCTATTAAAAAGAATTTAAATTTTTGAACTTTAAACGATCAGGGAACTGAATTTGAGTTGACAGTAGTACAAAAGTTTAATCAGGGCTCCTTCCCGAAATCGGGATGTAATCGATTTCGGGGCTCCTTTTTTGTTACTTCTGAGCGAAGTCGAAGGGTTGGAGAAGCAAAAAAGTAAAAGACAAAATATTGATAGGTAGCTGAAATACTTTATTTTTCTTGAATTATTCAATAGCACAACACGGAATATTTAACGAATAACAAATAACCCCTCAAAGATGAAAATCGCAGTTATTGGAACAGGCTACGTTGGATTAGTAACAGGCACCTGCTTTGCAGAAACAGGCAATACAGTTACCTGTGTTGATATTGATGAGCAAAAAGTAAAAAAATTATCTTCAGGTAAAATAACTATTTATGAACCAGGCCTTGAAAAGATTTTTTTAAGAAATGAAAAGGAAGGACGGCTTCACTTTACTACCTCATTAAAAGAAGCTATTACAGATGCCAAAATAATTTTTCTTGCTTTGCCTACACCCCCGGATGAAGATGGAAGCGCAGATCTTAAATATGTTTTAAAGGTTGCCAGCGACATAGGGAAACTCCTTAAAAAGAATGATTACAAAATTGTAATTAATAAAAGTACCGTTCCGGTTGGTACTGCCGACAAAGTGAAACAAGCCATTTGGAAAAGCGCAAACGAAAGTGGCAATGAAAGTATAGAAGAATCTTTTGATGTAGTAAGCAATCCTGAATTCTTACGGGAAGGCGTAGCCGTAGATGATTTTAT
>JBBRQF010000017.1:0-89128 GCA_038226715.1 Chitinophagales bacterium | reverse complement strand
TTATGGGTAGCGATGGCTTCCAGAATATAAATAAGTGGAAAAATTATGAGGCTATTGTAAAGAACCATCGGATCTACATATACAAGAGGCCGGGGTTTAATATTGACGAAACATTTACTGCAAACATAAAGTTAATGGAAGCGCCGCTATTAGAAATATCGTCTACTCATATACGTGAGTTAATCAGGGATAAAAAATCTATCCGTTTCCTGGTGCCTGATATTGTTAAAGAAGAAATTGAAATTGGCGGATATTACCGTACCTCATCAGAAAATAAGGCCGATCAGCAAACAAAATAAAACGATAAACGGTGAGGGGATTTTTGAAAACTGCAGAACCAGGAAAGTCCCTAAAATAACAGACATATTGATGAAGCTGATTTTGGTAAAAGACATAATGGAAACGTCTTTCAGCAAAAAAAGCGTTGCCGCAATCATAATACCCACTACGGCTGCATTAATACCCTCAAGTGATCTGAAAACAATCACAAACTTTTTAAGATTTTGCCATACTGGAAAGAAGAAAAGGACCAGCAGGGCACTGGGTAGAAATATGGCAATTGACCCGATTATGCAGCCAAGCAACTGAACCCTCGGCCCTTCTTTTTTTAATGCGATTCCGCCCATAAAAGAAGCAATGGAAAAAACGGGTCCGGGGATAGCCCTCACCATCCCGGCGCCTGTTAACAGGTCTTCTCTATCCACCTTAATAATTCCAGGATTTTTTTTTGCAACGCTTTCAGATGTTGGCCTTACCACATACTGATCAAGCATTAACGGAATTAACACATCCCCGCCACCAAAAACAAAAGATCCAAACCGATAAAAGTTCTCAAAGAGATTGTAAGGCTTTTTATTCTCCCAGTTTTGCTTCCTGGCTGTCTCACTTAAAATTCCGGCAAGCGCAAAAATTAATACAAAAAGCCAGATATTGGTCCAGCGGATCTGCCTGGGTTTTACAACTTCCTTTTCAGGAATTCTTTTGTCACTGAAGTTTGTAGCAATACCTCCGCAGATTATCAGGCTCGGTATTATCCAGGGGGTTTTAAAAAGAAAATAAGTACCTAATAATGCAATCAACATTATTATTTGAGTAATGGAATTCTTTATACTTATTTTATAAGCCTTAAAGGCGGCATAGGCCAAAAATCCGATAGCCATTGGTTGAATAAACTGAAATAAAGTACTCTTAATTTTATAATTTTCAATATTGCCAACTATAAAAGACAAGCCGCCCATTAAGGTACAGGCAGGTAAAATCCAGATAAGTAAAGTAAGAACAGCCAATTTTATTCCTCCTCTCTTATATCCAATTAATGTTAGCGTTTGTGTAGAAGATGCGCCCGGTAATAGCTGACAAAAAGAAATATATTCCATCAACTCCTCTTTGGTTAAATCCCTGCGCCTGTCAACAAATGTTTTTAGTACCATACCAACATGTCCCTGCGGGCCACCAAAAGCAGTAACGCTGTGCAAAAACACCGCTTTTAAAAAAGGGATATGCCGGAGTAGCTTTTTCAATAATAATTCTTCTAGTTAATAAGATCGACAATTATTGTAATTAAAAAAAATAAATCCTATGCTTTTAAACCAATCTCCCTCAGCCGCTCATCCAGGTATTCGCCCGCAGTAATATCATCATACGATTTAGGATGTTCGTTATCAACGCAATTATCCAAACACCTTAAACTCATCGATGTTTTTGGATGCAGGAAGAACGGGATAGAAAAACGGGATGTATGCCAAAATTTCCTGGCCGGATTAACAACACGGTGGGTTGTACTGCATAATTTGTTATTAGTAAGCCGTTGTAGCATATCACCAACATTAACAACAATCTGTTCAGGTAAAGAAGTAACCGGTACCCAATTATCCTGTTTTGACAGTATCTCCAAACCATCGGCTGATGCACCAACCAGTAAGGTTATCAGGTTAATATCCTCATGTTGTTCAGCCCGTATAGCGCTTGCGGGTTCTGAAGTTATAGGTGGATAATGAATAGATCTTAAAATAGAATTGCCATTAAATACAAATGCATCAAAGTAATTTTCATCAAGGTTCAGGTATATTGCAATTGCCTGTAATAACGCAGTCCCTGATTTTTCGAAAGCTCGGTAGGCATCTGCTATTGTTTTATCAAATCCTTCTATTTCTTTTACCAGAACATTATCAGGATAAGTTTCTTCATTAAAATTATCTCTTGCAGTTTGTCCGTATTGAAAAAACTCTTTAAGATCAGGCGCATCACTTCCCTTGGCATGCTCTTTACCAAAACTAGTATATCCACGTTGGCCCGCTAATCCTTTAATCTCATAGGTTTTCTTTTGCTGAAGTGGTAATGAAAAAAACTCCTGAACATATTTATACAGATCTGAAATAAGTGCGTCTGAAATACCATGATTTTTTACTGCAACAAATCCAATTTCTTCATATGCCTGTCCAAGGCTTTGTACAAAATTATTTTTTTTTATTATGTCACCAGATAAAAAATCATTCAGATCAACTGATGGGATTGACATAAAATTTACATTTAATATAGATTAATTAAATTATTGTTCTAAAAATACCACCATACTTTATAGCCCGTATTGTGCACTTATTCTCAACATTTCATCAATTGGTTTTTTTGCTGCTAACCTCAAGTTTTCATCCATCAAAATTTCAGGTAACTCATATTTCAGGCACAAATATAATTTTTCAAGCGTGTTTAATTTCATGTGTGGACAATCATTACATGCACAACTATTATCCGGAGGAGCGGGAATAAAAGTTTTATCAGGACTATTCTTCTGCATTTGATGTAATATACCTGTCTCGGTAGCTACAATAAAAGTAGTTGCCGTATCCATTTTTGTAAAATTCAATAAACCTGTTGTACTACCAATAAAATCCGCAACATTAAGTACAGGTTCCTCACACTCCGGGTGTGCAATAATTTTTGCATATGGATGCCGGATCTTTAGCTTTGTTATTTTTTCCAAACTAAATATCTCATGAACCATACAGGCGCCGTTCCATAATACCATATTTCTACCCGTCTGTTTGTTGATATAAGCCCCAAGGTTCTTATCAGGAGCAAAAATGATAGGTTGATCAACAGGTAAACTTTCAACGATTTTTTGAGCATTGGAAGAGGTACAGATAATATCACTTAATGCTTTAATACCGGCAGAGCAATTGATATAGGTAATAACCTTATGATCGGGATATTTCTCTTTAAATAATTTAAATAAAGGCGGTGGTGCAGAATCGCTTAAAGAACAGCCTGCTTTCAAATCTGGTAAAAGAACCTTCTTGGAAGGATTAAGGATCTTAGCCGTTTCGGCCATAAAATGTACGCCCGCAAAAACAATAATATCAGCTTTTGTCTTTTCAGCCTGTTGCGCCAATCCTAAACTATCGCCTATATAATCTGCTACATCCTGTATATCGGGCTCCTGGTAATAATGCGCCAGGATAATTGCATTTTTTTCTTTTTTAAGTTTTTCAATTTCAGCAAATAAATCAATTGAGGGCTCTATGTCAATATCCAAAAAACCGTTTGTTTCAATTGCCTGTTTAGCACTGTTAATATCTACCATAATATGTATTAATACTACTTATTTATATAATCATCTACTACTACTAGGGCTGTTAATATGTGTAAAGATTAAAAACAGTACCTGATGCAAAATTAAAACCTTTAGTTTATTAACGCTCTTCCACAGGTAATTAACATTTAAATATTTAAATGTGTGTTGCTAATAATTATGACTGCCTGTAAAATATCATAAACGGGTATTAATTTCTTAACAGTAGTTAATAAATAACCTAGTGGAAAGAATAAACACATATATAAATTAAAAAGCTGTTGATAAATATGGTATAAACCAGGGTTTAATAACAGCATCCCCGGGAAATTTTTTAACTCCCTCAAACTTTACTCATTTTACCCCTCATTCATTTTTATAAAAACCGGGCTTATTAACAGTAGACCGGGCTTATTAACAAAAGGTTGTTAGGAACCCCTAAAAGTACTTTAAACACGCATATTACACACAGAAGCCCCAACCGGCTTTGTATAAAATCCTTATACAACCTGCATTATAATGTATTTACCTGTTTTAAAAACCTATTTTATATTCAATTTTACCCTATTTTTGCCGTCCAAATTTAATTTAAAAAGATATGCAAATTATTCAGGGAATACGTGATAAAGGAGCTGCCATTGTTATTGCAGTTATATCGCTTAGTTTAATAGGCTTTATTTTAATGGATGCTAAAAAAGGCGGTAATAACTATAGTGCCGGCTCGGGAAGTATTGGTAAAGTAAATGGTACAGCTATTGACCAGAATGAATTCAATAAAAAAGTTAGAACACTGGAAAACCAGGAAGAACAGCAATCTGGCCAAAAACCATCAACTACAAGATCTGCTCAAATACGTGAGCAGGTTTGGAACCAAATTGTTGCCGAAAGGGTTTTTTACGCCGAAGCGGGCAAACTTGGTATTGAGTTCACCTCAAAAGAATTGGATAATATATTAAAAAGCGATAACCCTTCAAATCCTTTACTGCAGGATAAATCTATGGTGGACCCCGCAACAGGAAAACTGGATATGAGTAAAGTTGGCCAGGCCCTGGCCACTATTAAAAAAATGACCGGTGAGAAATGGGATATGGTTAACAGCCAGATAATTGAGCCACAAAAATTAACCAGTGTCTCTACCAAGTATTTTGCCTTATTAAATGCAAGTGCCTATTACCCTAGCTGGATGGAAGAAAAAGATGCAAAAGAAACAAAAAGCTTTGCAACCATTTCATATGTTCAAATTCCTTATCAAACCATCAGCGACAGTACCATTAAAGTAACTGATGCTGATGTTGAAGCGTATGTACAAAAACACAAAGACCTGTTTAAACAGGAAGCCGGGCGTATGATCTCTTATGTTGCTTTCAGTGAATCACCAAGTTCGGCAGACAGTGCACGTACCAAGGCTGCAGTTGAAGGATTAAAAACTGAATTTGCAAACGAAACCAATGTAAAAACATTTTTAGCAAGAAATGCCTCTGCAATAGACTTTGATACCAACTATCTTCCAAAATCAAAGATCCACAGCACTTATGTAGATTCAATAGCAAAATTGCCAGTAGGAACAGTTTATGGTCCTTATGTTGATCAAAAAAGTTTTGTAGTTGCGAAAATGCTGGGCACTAAAATGTATCCCGACAGTGCTCATGTAAGACATATTTTAATTGCAACCGTAAATGCACAAACGGGCGAACCTGTACTGGAAGATAGCATTGCAAAAAAACGTGCAGACAGTATTTATAACGCCATTAACGGCGGTGCAAATTTTGCTATGCTGGCTATGCAATATTCATCAGACGGCAGCAAGGATAAAGGCGGCGACCTGGGAACATTTGGCTACGGTACCATGGTACCTGAATTTAATCAATACTCTTTTGAAAAACCTGTAGGATCAAGAGGTGTTGTTAAAACCCAATTCGGATACCACATCATGGAAGTGCTGGGCCAAAAAGGATCAAGCCCTGCTTATAAAATAGGTTTCCTGGCCAAGGAGATCATTACCAGTGAAGAAACGATAAACAAAGCCAGTAATGATGCCATTAAACTTTCTGCCGAAAAAGATCTGAAAAAAATAGATGCTTACGTACAGAAGAATGGTTTACAGAAAGTAACTGTACCTGCATTAATAAAAGAAAATGACGGACAGATAGGCCAGATGCAGGATGCAAGACAGTTGGTACGCTGGGTATTTGAGGCCAAGAAAGGTGATGTAAGCGATCCCATATCTGTAGGCGACCAGTTTGTTGTTGCTATAGTTGATAAGGTTTATGAAGAAGGAACCCAGGATGCAGAAACGGCAAAACCAATGGCAGAAGCTGCAATTAAAGAAGAGAAAAAAGCCGAAATTATAGAAAAAGCGCTTGGAACCAATGTAACACTGGAAAGCGCAGCAGCAAAATATGCAAAGGAAATTTTAACTGCAGGCGCAGATTCTTCCATTACATTTAAATCGCAGATCGTTAATGCCATAGGAAACGAACCTAAATTAATTGGCGCTATATTTAATAAAGCCAACTTTAATAAAGTAACCGGACCAATTGCGGGAAAAAGCGCAGTGTTTGTTTTTAAAGTAAACAATATTGCCGAAAAAGCTGTAAATCCAAATGAAGATAAAGCACAGATCAGGAACCAACAGGTTACGGCATTACGTAACCAGGCTGTATCAAACTGGTTTGAAGGCCTGCGTAAAAAAGCAACCATTAAAGACAACAGAAGCAAGTATTTTTAACTGAAGACTTAAATACTTTATAGAAACAGCTGTCACAACAAAAGTGACGGCTGTTTTGTTTTTCATTATATAACCAGATTTACCTTTTAAGGAATAAAATGCCGGAGAAGCCTGATGTTTAACAGTAAATGTTTCGGGGTTTTGATGCTAATAGTATCTTTGCATGATGGATGAAGTTTTTGTAAATAAAGTTCAGGAAAGCGGTATTATCACTTTAGACCTGGAGGAGTTTTATCCCCGGACCGAAACGGTGGTTTTTGATATGAAAGATCACTTGTTTATGAACCTGATCTTAAAAGAAAAGGATTTCAGGGAAACAATGAAGAACCTGGACCTTGCTTCTTACGAAGGAAAAAACATTGCATTAACCTGTACCGCAGATGCCATAATACCCGTATGGGCTTACATGCTTGTTGCAAGTTACCTGGAGCCCGTTGCAAATGAAATTGTTTTTGGCGACAGCGAATTTTTACACAAAACCATTTTCTTACAAAATATTTCTAAAATTAACCCGGCCGATTATGAAGACAAAAGAGTTGTAATAAAAGGTTGTGGCGAATTGCATATTATCGAAACCGCTTACGTGGCTATAACAAATTTATTAAGGCCGGTTGCAAAAAGTATCATGTATGGAGAACCCTGCAGTACGGTACCTATTTATAAAAAGAAGATGTGAGTAGTGAATGGTAAAACGTGAGTGAAAGTCACTCTTAATATCAGGCCTTACTCACCATTGACGATTGACGCTTCACAAACTAAAACCAGCCCCGCCTTCTGAACATCCTGATCATTGCTAAAGGAATAAAAAGCATCAGTCCTACCGAAATAAAAAATCCCCATTTATTATGTAGTAAAGGGATCGACTCAAAATTCATTCCAAAGATACCGCCGATTACAGTGGCCGGCGCAAGCAAACAGGTTACCACTGCCATCACCTTCATCACTTCATTCATTTTTAAATTTACATTACTTAAATAGAGGTCATGTAAGTTCATCATCATATCGCGGTAGTTTTCTGCCAATTCGTTCGCCTGTAAAATATGATCGTAAACATCTTTAAAATACTTCTCGGTTTTTTCTTCTATCAACTCGCTTTCGCTTCTTAAGATACCGTTTACCAACTCCCTAACCGGTGCCACACTTCTTTTAAGTATGATCATTTCTTTACGCAACATATTAATCTTGACAAGGCTTTTTGTATTGGGGCTTCGTACAATGTCTTCTTCCAACCCCTCTATTTTTTCTCCCAGCTTTTCCATAACCACATAATAATTATCAACAATTAAATCAATCAGAGCATAATAAAGAAAGTCTGCACCATTTTGCCTTACCTTACTTGTGCTAACTTTTAAACGGTCTCTCAGCGGGTTAAAAACATCTTTGTTTGCGTCTTCCTGGAAACTGATCACAAAGTTTTTGCCCAGCACAATGCTTATCTGTTCAACCTCTACCGCCGAATGTTCTTCATTAAAATAAAGCATGTTCAGCAAGCAGAACAATAGTCCATCTATTTCATCCATCTTTGGGCGCTGACCCATGCTTAAAATATCTTCACTGATCAAATAATGTATTCCAAAATGTTTGCAGATAGATTCCACATCATCTTTTCTTAAACCATCAACATTGATCCAGGAAACAGTTTCAGGGTCTATGTATGCATAACAGTCAGGTATCGTATTAAGGGATTTATTCACTAATTTACCAGCGTTATAATCATAAACATACAGCTTTGTTTCTTCGGGCTCTGCTCTTTGTGAAACAACAGTTGGATTTACCTGCAACACTTTTTTGGTCCGCAATAAATCAAGCGGATTTAATAAATAGGAAAGATAATTTTGAACAGCCATATTAATTAATTATAAAGGAAACATGTGTTTAAAGTAAAGGTATTTGAAAATAACATTTTTATTTTAGAAATAGAATCAAATAAAAAAACCGCCCCGTTATTTACGGGACGGTTGTATAAATAAATGAATTATTATTTTGCAGGGGTCATAGGTGGCGGTGGCGGAGCATCTGAATTCCAGATATCCCTGTACATTTTCCATTTGCCGTTCTCTTCTTTCCAGATAACGATGTACTTCCCTTTTTCTGCAGAAATTTTATCACCAACAAACATTTCATATTTACCCACCTCAACAATGGCTTCTTCTCCACCAATTACTTCTTCGGTAGTAAGGGCAATATTTGTAATGCCCATTTTATGGCCGCCATTAAAGAAAGCGGTAATAGCCTCCGTGCCACACATTCTTGGCATATTGGTTACATTAATGCAGGCATCGCTGCTGTAACAATTAGCAAATGCTGTGGAATCGCCGGTGGTAAAACTGGCACCAAAAATCTTATTACTGGCAGCAATATCAGCCTTTGCACTGTCAAGACTAGAACTTTTTGTTTCGGTTTTAGCAGCTTCGTTATTACACGAACTGAAGATAATGGTAGCGATAACAAGCGTACCCAAAAACTTTAAAAAAGAATGCTTCATAATAAATTAGTTTAGGCTTGTAAAGTACAGTTATTAAATTACTAAAACAATACGGGTTGCAGGGTATTTTAATAATTGCCGCCCTGCCTGCGCCCAGAAAAGTTTCTGCTCTTTCCTTTATCATTGCTGCCAAAGCCACGGGAACGTTTTTGACCGGGCTTTTGTGCAGGAGCTGATGGCGCCGAAAAATTAGTATTACTTAAAGGAAAAGGGTGGCTGTTTACAACCGGTATATTTAAACCGATCAACTTTTGAATATCCTTAAGCTCAGTTCTTTCTTCTGCATCACAAAATGAAATGGCAATACCGGTATTACCAGCTCTTCCTGTACGTCCGATGCGATGTACATAGGTTTCTGCAACATTTGGTAATTCAAAATTTATTACATGGCTCAGGTCATCAATATCAATTCCCCTGGCCGCAATATCTGTAGCAACCAACACCCTTAATTTTCCGCCCTTAAAACTGCTTAATGCATTTTGTCTTGCATTTTGCGATTTGTTGCCATGAATGGCAGCAGCGGTTATTTCATGTTTGTGTAAAAATTTTACCACTTTATCTGCACCGTGTTTGGTACGTGTAAATACAAGTGCCGTAACAATATCCTCGTCTTTTAATAAATATAAAAGCAGGGCGGGTTTATTGCCCTTATCAACATGATAAAGGCTTTGTTCAATCGCATCAACAGTTGAAGATGCCGGCGTAACCTCCACATAAGCAGGATTGGTTAATAAAACATTCGCCAGCTTTTGAATTTCGGGCGGCATAGTTGCAGAGAAAAAAAGTGTTTGCCTTTTTTCGGGCAGCTTGGTAATAATCCTTTTTACATCATGTATAAAACCCATGTCGAGCATACGATCCGCTTCATCCAATACAAATATTTTCAGAAATTTAAGATCAATAAAACCCTGGCCTATCAGATCAAGCAAACGGCCAGGTGTGGCTACCAATATATCTACGCCTCTTCTTAAAATATTGGTTTGATGTAATTGCGAAACGCCACCGAAAATTACGGTATGGCTAAGGCCGGTATGTTTGCCATAGGCAGCAAAGCTTTCATCTATCTGGATGGCCAGCTCACGTGTGGGTGTTAATATCAGTACTTTTATTTTATGCGGTCCACGTTCTTCAACTTTGTTATTATACAATAATTGTAAGATGGGAATAGCAAAAGCTGCCGTTTTTCCGGTACCGGTTTGTGCACAGCCAAGCAAATCTCTTTTTTCTAAAATTAAAGGGATGCTTTGTGCCTGTATGGGTGTTGGAGTTGTGTACCCTTCGGTTATTAAAGCTTTCAGGATTGGATCAATAAGATCTAATTTTTTAAATGGCATTAAATGGTTTATTTATGTTTGTGTGGGCTGGCAAAGACGTTGCAAATTCTGAATCAGCAGGAAAATTATTTGTACCACGTGGCCTGCAACAGGCTGTCTTGTGAAAGGAAGTGGAATGCAAATTTACTGTTTTGTTTTTTAACAGCCCGATAAAAGATAATATCAGCTTATAAACCGCAGTTTTTTATGCTTACTGTTCGTAAATTCGTGTATAACTACAATTCATGTCAACGCTTACAATAACAACCATTCAATGTAATTTAATTTGGGAAGACAAATCGGCTAACCTTCGTTTGTTGGAACAAAAGATAACCGGAATGGAAGAAAAAACAGAGATCGTTGTTTTACCAGAAATGTTCAGCACCGGATTTAGTATGAAACCGGAACTGCTTGCAGAAACCATGGATGGCGAAACGGTTGAATGGATGAAAAGGGTTAGCCGCGAAAACGGGATCATTCTTACCGGGAGTGTTATGATAAAAGAAGAAGCAAATTATTTTAACCGGCTGATATGGATGTTACCCAACGGGCAATTTGGCTTTTATGATAAACGACATTTATTTGCCTTTGGTGAAGAAGATAAACATTACAGTCCCGGTAATAAAAGATTGATTGCATCCGTAAAAGGCTGGAAAATAAACTTATTGGTTTGTTATGATCTGCGGTTCCCGGTTTGGGCGAGGAACAGGGTTTTCGATTCTGCTGAAACCCCTGGGCCACAACCTGCCACTTCGCCCAGTTCTCCCGAATACGATGCACTTATTTATGTGGCTAACTGGCCCGAGCGCCGCAGCCATGCCTGGAAAACTTTATTATGTGCCCGGGCAATAGAAAACCAATGTTATGTGGTTGGCGTAAACCGAGTTGGCAGCGATGGTAATAATATTTATCACAGTGGAAACAGTTTAGTTATTGACCCACTTGGGCAGGTACTTTACCATATGGCCGATGAAGAAGATGTAAATACAATAACCTTACAAAAAGAAATGTTGGAGGAAGTGAGAACTAAATTTCCGTTTTGGAAGGATGCAGATTCGTTTAATATTGAATGATCAGTTACTGCTCCTTTTCGCTTTTATTAACTCCATTACAAACTTCATTTTATAATCAACATTTTTTAACAGCGCATCATAATTAGTGCCGATATAAATATCAGGTGGTATACCACTGCCATCTTTTTGTACATGATGATATTGCACCAATCTGAATAAAGGTAACCTTACCTTTATATGCGTGTTGGGTAAAACAATATCCGGAATTAAAATACCATCGTTACCATGCCAGCCCCCACCCGTTTCTTCTCCTATTAAAGTAACACCTGCCTGGCCTTTTACCGCATTGCTGAAAAGTGCAGCAGCCGAAAAAGTATTTCCATTTATCAACACATATAAATTACCACCAAAATAGTTTATTGCTTTTGGCTGATAGACTTTTCTTTCCCAATGACCAAAATGATACAACCCGTCTTTATTTTTTTTAGTTAGAAAAAAAAGCCCCAGGTTATTGATAAAGCTTTGCTTGATGTACCTTGAATATGGCCTTAAAGTTTTTGTTACAGCAAATGAGGTATCGGCTACTTTAAAATTAACACGACTTACATATTTGGTTAAGAGCGTTGACAGCCTGATCCTTCCACCGCCATTGCTCCTTATATCCAGTACCACATTATTTATTCCAGTATTTTTAATATACCGGAATGTTTGGCGGTAAAATTTACGCAACCCACCCGATGAAAATGTGTTCAGCGTTATTATAGCGGTATTGTTTGTGGTATCAACAGCCAGCGAACGCAGGTCAAGTAATCTTTTTTTCCGTGTTTCTTTTTTATCAGGCGCCACTTTTTTTATAAGAAGACTGTCTCTTCTTTTTTTGATGCTGTCTTTACTTAGATCAAAAACCGGAATATTAATTTGCTTTTCTTTTCCCTTACTGTCTAAATAAGTTACGACGTATGTTTTACTTATGCCAAAAATATTACGATGGTAATAAGGGAAATTTGAGCTGAGCCTGATATAATTTACATTGTTGGCATATCCGTCTTCTGTCATGTATCCAAACATGATCTTTGTAAGCTCAGCATTTTTAATACCGTTAATGGAAGTGATCAACACACCTTTTTTTAAAACAGAATCTTTCCGGTTGAGGTTGTTAACGATGGCCATCGTATCGTTCCAGCATTTTAAAAAAAGCGGAAAGGAAGGGAAGGTTTTATCAGCAACCCATTTATTATACGCCTTGCTTCGGCTAAAGCTTGTGTGGCCGCAGTGAATTTTATCAACAAGCGGTGCAATTACTTTCCAGCCAAATTGCTGCTCGGTCATGCTGTCTGAAATAACGCTGTAGTATCTATCAAAGTACATATCCATACTATCCTTGCTTGTGTACCAGTAAAGCGAAGGGTGTTTTTTTTCCAGGATGTTGCGAAGCAAAGAATAATCCTGCTGTAATTGTTGGGCCGGATATTTTTTTAACGGATTGTAATTTTTGGTTGTGGCACAGGAATATAAAAAAAGCAGAAATGAAAAGGCAAGGATATTTTTAATAGTTTTCATTTTTGTTTGCAGAGAAAAGATCAACTCCTCCCGTCACTACTTGTTTTCAATTTTATTTCAAATGATTCCACCCCTGTGCAATCAAATCATGTTTATTTCCACCCCGGGTGATAAAAGTTTTCCCTGCACTGGCTTCGGTAATATAACCGATGATACTAAGCCCGTTGTTGGCGGCAACTTTATCATGATCGGCCTGCGAAATGGTAAACAGTAATTCATAATCTTCGCCACCACTTAATGCACAGGCGGTTGGGTCAAGTTCCAGTTTGTAGGCAAAATCTTTGCTGTCTTCATTCAGTGGTAATTTATCTTCATATAAAACACAGCCCACATCACTCTGTTTGCAAATGTGCAACATCTCGCTGCTTAAACCGTCGCTGATATCCATCATACTGGTAGGAACAATTTTATGTTCAGCAAAAAAATCGATCACATCTCTGCGGGCCTCAGGTTTTAATAAACGCCCTACAATATATGCCCGGTCTTCCAGGTCGGGCTGGGCACCGGTCTCTTCAAAAATTTTCTTCTCTCTTTCTAAAATGGTAAGGCCTAAAAAAGCACCGCCTAAATCGCCGCTGACACAAATAAGGTCATTCACATTGGCGCCATTTCTTTTAACATAAGTATCCGGTGCTACTTCGCCAATGGCGGTAATGCTTATAACAAAACCCCGTTGAGATGTGGTGGTATCGCCGCCAACCAGGTCAACATTATATTTATCGCAGGCCGCATATACACCATCATAAAACTCATCCAGCGCTTCAACACTAAACTTATTACTGATAGCGATGCTCAATACAATCTGCGTTGGCGTGGCATTCATAGCATAAATGTCGCTGATGTTTACGATCACCGATTTATAACCCAAATGTTTCAGAGGTGTGTACATCAGGTCAAAATGAATACCTTCTACCAACAGGTCGGTACTGATAACCGTTTGCCGGCCAAAATGATCGATCACTGCAGCATCATCACCCACACTTAAAATGGTAGATGCATTTTTAATTTCATTGTTACGGGTGAGATGGTCAATTAAACCAAATTCACCGAGTGAGGATATTTCTGTTCTTTCTTCCATTCTATTTTAGATTTTAGATTGGCGATTTCCGATTGGCTTTTGGTCGCTCGCTTTTTCCTTTTTCGCTTCAATATTTTTTAATGTAATATTTATTGAAGCAACCATTATTGATAATAATTCATTTGCTTCTTTATAAAGTTCCCGTAATTTCTGCTTAACAGCTTCATTAAACTCTGCTAATAATTCATAAAAGTGCATAGTTTCGTCAAATTCTTCTTCTGTGATTCTTAATTTATTAACAAAATCTGCTTTCGACTTTCCTCTGCACGCTGCCCGGTAATTTGCTGAAGCGGAGCTTGAACATCTTACAACCTGACTTGTGTAAATTTTGTTTACGATATTATATTCCAACTCAAGACACAGTTTTCCTGTTTGTACAGCAAGCATTTTCAATTATTTCATCTTTTTTTGAAACCATTTTACAGTCAGTTATAATTTTTAGCCTTGCAATAAAAAAATCTAAAATCGACAATCTAAAATCTACAATTGCTTCCTGTTGTGTATCACCTCAATCAACTCATCATGTATTAATCCGTTTGTGGCCACAATTTTTCTTTGATACGGCGAATACTTGTTTCCATTCATGTCGGTTACTTTGCCACCGGCTTCCTCAACAATTAAATAACCTGCAGCAGAATCCCATGCACTCAGGCTATGTTCAAAAAAACCTTCAAACCGGCCTGCAGCAACCCAGCAAAGATCGATGGCTGCGCTGCCCAGCCGGCGTACCGGAACACCCTTGCGCACCAAACGTTCAAACACTTCCAGCGGGCCGTTCTCCATATCCAGGTAAGTATAAGGAAAACCTGTAACTAAGCAACTATGTAATACTTCTGTTTTTTTACTTACACTTATTTTTTTATCATTCAATGATGCACCAAATCCCTTTTGAGCAAAAAAAAGTTCATCAATAAAAGGATTATAAACTGCACCCAATATCATTTCGCCATTTTGTTCTACTGCAATGCTTACACAGCAAATAGGAATACCGCTTGCAAAATTGATGGTGCCATCAATAGGATCGATGATCCATTTGGTATCGCTGTTTGTTGCAATCTCACCAACCTCTTCACTTAAGATAAAATGATCAGGATAGTCGGCTTTTATTATGTCAATGATGGCTTTTTCTGCAGCATGGTCCGCTTCGGTAACCCAGTTATTTATTCCTTCTTTGTTGCTTATCTTTAAATCTTCATTATTAAAATACTGCCTGAGTTGTTTGGCTCCTGCTTCCACGGCATTTAAAAGTGTTGTTTTTAACATGGCGCAAAGATAAACTTCGATTTCGGATTTCGGATTTATGATTTTAGTTTTGATCATGCAAAAGAAGATCAAACGAAAAGAATTCTTAAAGCTGGCCTTGCTTACCAACCTGGGATTAATGGTAAAACCACTTACCGGGTTTTCTGAAAAATTAAACACTTATTCTTTTCCCTCATCCAACGATAATGTAACGTATTATAAAAAGGGAGATGCAGCATATGAACTCCTTCGAAAGGGTTTTAATAAACGGATCGAAAAATTTCCGTTAATTATCGCTTTATGTAAAAATATAACCGGGGTTACAGAGGCTATACAATATGCCAGGCAAACAAATTTAGCTGTTACTGTAAAAAGCGGCGGCCATTGTATGGAAGGCTTTTCATGCAATGATGGCGGCATGGTAATAAATCTTTCGCTGTTAAATAAAATAGAATGGATCGATGCCGGCAATATTAAAGTTGGGCCCGGCTGCACCTTATCAAATATTTATGATGAAATAATACCAAAAGGAAAGATCCTGCCCGGAGGATCCTGTGCCGGCGTGGGTATTGGCGGACTTACGCTCGGCGGTGGCTATGGTTTATTGGGAAGAAAATTTGGGCTTACCTGCGACAGCCTCCAGGAAATTACGATGGTAGATGGAAAAGGGAATGTTATCAATTCTGCAAATGATGCAGCGTTGTTATGGGCATGCCGCGGCGGCGGCAATGGAAATTTTGGCGTTATTACAGAAATGAAATTCAAGGTTTATAAAGCACCGCCATCATTACAGAGTTATCGTTTTAAGTCATACAGGGTGGATACAGCTAAAGTAAAAACAGTTTTGCAAAAATGGTTTGAGGTAACAGCCAATCTGCCAACGGGTTGCTTTTCGGCCTTTGTACTAAACCGGAAAACCATTTATATTTTATTGACCAATGCAGATAAACACAATACTGCTGTACAAAAAGCGGTAGATACCTTATCGGGTTTATCTGAAAAAACAACCAAAGCAAAACCACAACCCATAAGAACAGCGTTGAAGGTTTTTTATGGCAGAAGAGAGCCGTTGTTTTTTAAAAATGCATCGGCCGGACTGTATAAAAAATTTGCAGACATTGAAGGCTGTATCGATAAAGTGATCGATACCGTTATTGCAACAGCGGGCATGATCTACCAGGTAAATACATTGGGCGGCAATATTCAAAACACTGAATTTGAAAAGGCTTCTTCTTTTCCGCACCGTGCATTTACTTATTTTTCGGAGTTACAAACCTATTGGGATGTACAAAAACAGGAAGCCCCGTTGTTAGAAAAATTTCAACAGGTTCAAAATATGTTTATTGATAATGGCATTAAAACACAATACAGGAACTATCCCGATATAAAATTTAAAAACTGGGAAGAAATGTATTACGGGGCAAACTATGTGAAGTTGCAGCAAATAAAAAAAAGATACGATCCTGATAACCTGATACGTTTTGAGCAAAGTATCAGACCTGTATAAAATGCAAAGCATAAAACTGGCCGGCAACTGTATTTTGAATAATGGACAAATTGCCCGTATTTCGTATCTAATAAAAAAGGCAAGTGAAATTATCGGTCATCATAGTAAACTACAATGTAAAATACTTCCTGGAGCAATGCCTGTACTCCGTTCAAAAAGCCTGCCTGGGTATTGAATCAGAAATTATTGTAACCGACAATAATTCAATTGACGGAAGCAAGGCCTTTCTGCAACCGGCCTTTCCAGCGGTTAATTTTATTTGGAACAACAGTAATGTAGGATTTGCCGGGGCCAATAACCAGGCGCTTGAAATAGCAAAGGGAGATTTTATACTTTTTTTAAATCCTGATACCATCCTGGCAGAAGACTGTATTGAAAAATGCCTGCAGTTTTATGAGGAAAATAAAACAGCCGGGGTTGTTGGCATTAAAATGATCGATGGTTCGGGAAATTTCTTAAAGGAAAGTAAACGGGCATTCCCTTCTCCGCTAACATCATTGTATAAACTGACCGGCCTTGCAAGGTTATTTCCCCGGTCTAAAATATTTGCCCGCTACCACCTGGGACATTTATCCGAAGATCAAAACCACGAAGTAGATGTATTGGCGGGGGCATTTATGATGATACCAAAAATACTTTTGGATAAGATCGGCAATTTTGACGAACGTTTTTTTATGTATGGTGAAGATGTTGACCTTAGTTTCAGGATCCAGGAAGCGGGGTATTCAAATTTTTATTTTTCGGAAAGCACAATCATACATTTTAAGGGAGAGAGTACAAAAAGGGGAAGTTTAAATTATATCAGGCTGTTTTATAAAGCCATGAATTTATTTGTGAAAAAACATTACAGTGGCAGTAAAGCCGGTGTTTTTATCTTTTTCATTCAAATGGCGATTATTATAAGGGCCGGTTTTTCGGCTATTGGAAATCTTTTAAAAAAAATAGGGTTACCCATATTGGATGCGGGCATCATATTAACAACGCTGTGGCTTACTAAGTTTTTATGGAGTACCTATATCCGGCAGGAAGTAAATTATTCACCCAATGTTTTATTTATTGGTTTTCCGGCTTTTACAGCCATTTTTTTAATTGCAGCTTATTATTCAGGCCTGTATGACAAAGGATATAAACAATCGCACTTAATACGGTCAACGGGTATTGCTGCATTGGTGTTGTTGAGTGTATATGCACTACTGCCCGAAAGTGTGAGGTTTTCAAGAGGAATCTTAGTATCTGGAATATCGCTGGCTTTTATCCTTATGAATTTAATGCGGTGGTTATTTATAAAGTTACGCTACCTGGAAACCGGTAATGAAAGTGAAGAAAACCGGCAAACGATTGTAGTATCTGGCGAAAAAGATTTTGCTGCCATTTCTGATATATTGCAAAAGGCAGGATTGCATAAACGGATATTGGGCAGGGTAAATAACAATGCAGAAGACAAAACAGCAACTCTTGGAAATATTGAACAGTTATCAAAACTGGTTATAAAATATCCGGTTAAAGAGATCATCTTTTGCGAAAACGGGTTAACCTATAAAGAGATCATACATTTAATAAAGGAACTTCCATCGGGCATCCGAAATAAATTTCATGCATCGGGCAGCAGCAGTATTGTTGGCAGCGATAGCAGGAATGAAAGTGGTGACTATGTTTCAATCAGTAAAAAATACAGGATCGCAAAACCAATAAATCAAAGAAATAAAAGATTGCTTGATATTGCAATGGCCGTATTTTTTATATTAAGTTTTCCTGTGCATATTTTTTTGCAAAAGAAACCGGCAAAGTTTTATAAAAATGTATTTTCAGTTTTGTTTAAACAAAAAACATGGATTGGGTATGCCGGCTATGCAATAGGTTTACCGGTGTTGTTAAAACCCGTTCTAACATCAACATCCCTGCCTGTTCAACTGAATGAACTGCCTGCCGAAAGTTTATATAATGCAGACGAATGGTATGCAACCAGTTATTCGGCTTTACTGGATCTGCAAAAAATAAAACGTGGTTATAAATATCTTTCTTATTGATATTTTTTCAGGGAATGCAGAACAAAGTTTTCGATTATTTTTTCATAATCATTTTGCTGAATAGTACTTCCTGTGAAAGGGAAGGCGTGAGATTTTTCTAAAACACTGGCGGAAAATTCTTCCTGTTTAACACTGTAAAACAATTGCTGTTCCTGCAAATAGGTAGCCAGGTATTCCTGCTCAGTTTGCCCAGGTGTAGGTACAAGAATTGCTTTTTTTTTCAACTTAACCAGGTCCATTATGGTGGTATAACCGCTTCGGCATATAACCATCTTCGATTGCTGTAAAACAGTGTTTAGCTCATCTGCCGCAAGGTGATTTTTAATTTCGAATGGAGGATTGGCTGTAATATCAATTGCTGTTTCAGCAGGAAGCCCCCTTAATAATATAATACTTCCGGAAAATGTTTTTAGTTCTTTTAAAACTATTTTTTCAAACAGGGTTCTTTGCGGTTCTGGGCCCGATAAAATAACACAAAGATCATACTTAACAACAACCTCTTTTTTTTCAAACCTGGATAAAGGGCCAATGTAGATCACAGGAATTTTTGGTAAAACAACAGGATGCGATAGTTCGCCAGACAAATTTATTTCTCCGCCGTTATCAGGCACCCAGCAAGCGCTGTATTTATTAATAAAATGATAATGAATTTTTTGCGCCAGGCGTTCAGTAAAAGCATTACCTGTTTTTATTTTCAACTGATGGGTAATGTAAATACAGGGAATTTTTATATGCCCCAGGCCTAAGCGGTTATCAGAAATCACAGCATCAATTTTATAGACAGTAACTGTTTTTTTCAACCAGCGCTTTTCTGCGTTAATGCGGTAAATAAGTTTAGGAAATTGTATCAGCAGTTTAAATGGCATTAAAAACTTGTAACGGCTATATTGTATCCGGTAACCTGTTAAATCAATACATACCAGGCCAGGGAATTCTTTTTGAAGTAAAGCTTTTATGGTAGATTCTGCCGCAATAATAACCTCACAATTTTGTTGCAGTAATTTAAATATTATTGGAATGCAGCGGGTTGCATGTCCCAGGCCCCAATCCAAAGGGGCCACCAGAATGCGGAGTTTGTTACCCGGGATGTTAAAATTTTCGACTTTAATCAAAACAATACAATATTTGTTTGTGAAAATAGTTTAATTTGGTAATCTGAAATTATGAAACAACTTAATAAATTAACATTACTGCTATTAATTGTTGCTACCGTGCTCTTAACTGCAAGCTGTGCTTCTTCAAGAAAAAGCCAATGCAGTTGTGCGGGAATGGTTGGCTATGGCAATAGATAGTGTTTAACAGTCTGCAATTATGAACAACCCAAACCGGGACTTACTGGTTTTGTTCAACCAGGAGTTAATGACTCCTCAGTCAATTGAGCATGAAGTAGAATTACTTCATCAGTTGTTGTATAGCATAGAAAAAATCGAAAATTTAGTAATTGCCCACGAAATTATTGATCTTAATAAATATAAGATCATTAATAAACCTGTTCAGCTTCGGAAACTCATCCGGCAAAAAGAATTAAAACCTTTTGTTTTTTTGAACTGCAAAAATTGAATGCAGTTAGCTTTGACTATTCGCAATTAATATCAATTTAATTTCCCCAAGGCACTTTTTAAATCACCCAACATTTCATCAATCTCTTCTTTTTTACAGGTACCCACACTAAGCCTGTACCAACTGCTATCGGTGTTTGCACCAAATGCATAAAAAGGAACTACTGCCAGTTTAGCTTCATCTAAAACATAAGAAGTTACATCCGCCTGGTTGGCTAATAATTTACCTTCGGCAGTTTTTTTACCGGCATAGTCAATTTGTATGGTAAGGTAGATCGCTGCCTGCGGGGCGATGGCATCAACATGAAAGCCTTCTTTTTTCATTTGCTGTAAACCTGCAGAGATCCGCTGTAGCCGTTCATTTATTTCGGATTTGAAATGTAAAAAATATTTATCAATGGCTTCTGTTTTACCGAGGTAATTAGCAACTGCCTTTTGTTCGGCCATAGGTGCCCAGGCGCCCAGGTGGCTATTAATTGAACGCATTTTTGCCAGAACTTCTGCAGGACCCATTGCCCATCCCACCCTTACGCCTGTTGCAGCAAAGGTTTTGCTGATGCCATCTATAAAAATGGTATAATCTTTCATTGCGGGGTTAAGTGTAACGGGATTGTAGTGTACCGTGTCGCCAAATGTAAGTGTCCAGTATATCTGGTCGTACATTAGATAAAGTTTTTTATCTCCTTGAGCACGGGTCTTGTTTTCTTCAATCACCAGGTTGCATATCGCAATTAATTCTTCTTTACCAAAAGTGGTACCGGTAGGATTTAACGGAGAGCATAGCGAAAGCAATGTAGCCCCTTTTACATGCGGTGCAATTTGTGCAGCAGTAAGTATAAAATTATTCTCTTTTTTCGCCTCCACCATAACGTGCTCTCCTTCCGTAAAATGCACATAGTGATTATTGTTCCAGCTTGGAGCGGGGTAAATTACTTTGTCGCCTTTATCAACAATGGCCCGGTATAAAGCATATATGAGCGGTCGTCCGCCGGCTGCAATTAAAATTTCATTTGTTGCATATTTTAATCCGCCTCTCAATAACATAAAAGCAGCAACAGCTTCCCTCAGATCAAGATTGCCTTCGGCTGCAGGGTATGTTGTAAAACCGGTTTTATATGCATTGATGATCTCTGCCTCCAGCTCGGCCGGTATCGGGAAAATAGCAGAGTCAAAATCGCCAATGGTATAATTATAAATTTTTTCACCTTGCTTCATTTTTTCCTTGATGGTTGCGCCCAGGCGAACAATTTCGGAAGACTTTAAAGTCTCGGAGAGCACACTTAATTTAACATTACCCATAAGTTTGAAGTTAAGCAGCAAAAGTAAAAACTTAAGGGGGGATGGCAAAGAATAAAAAAGTGACTAAGGTGCCATACTTTGCATTTTAAGAAATACAGTTGCAGATGTTTCTTTATTATTAAGATTTAAACAGGAAAGACACAAAAAAAGCCGTTAATACAAATGAAGTGCATAAACGGCGTGTACGATAATTATTTTTTTATATCAGTTTTCTTGTCAAAATCTTTTTCAGCATCTTTTGCTTTTTCAAAATCGAGAATAACAGAGTTGATGCAGTAACGTAAACCTGTTGGCGGAGGCCCGTCATCAAATACATGGCCTAAATGTGCTTTGCATTTGCCACACATAACTTCGGTACGTTTCATACCAAATGCATTATCCGGTGCATAAATGATACTTCCCTTGCTGATGGGTTCAAAAAAACTCGGCCAGCCGCAACTGCTTTCAAACTTGCCATTACTGTTAAATAAAGGATTGCCACAGGCGGCACAGTAATAAGTGCCACCTTCTTTGCTATCCCAGTATTTACCGGTAAAAGCCCTTTCGGTTCCTTTTTCACGGGCAATATTGTAAACATCTTTGGGTAATATTTTTTTCCACTCGGCATCTGTTATTTCTACTTTGCCGGTATCTGTTTTTGAAAAAACAGGATTTGTATTTTTTTCGGGTTCCATGCTGGTAATATTTGATTGGTTAGCCGGTGAATTATTGCATCCGGTAATAATTAATGAAACAATTATAGATATGTAAATAAACTGTCGCATATGATTTAACAAATTTCGGCTTAAATAGTTTTTTTAATGTACGAAATGGGAAGATTTTAAGTTTTTAAACAAATTAATGATACTGTTAATGAAAATTTAAAGTGCGATTGTTATATTTGCTATCTTCACAAGGATACCAAGCTTATGTTTAATTTGATATTATTTGGCCCACCCGGAAGCGGCAAAGGAACTCAAAGCGAAAAGCTTATTGCGAAATATGGCTTAAAACACCTGAGTACAGGTGACTTGCTGCGTAGTGAGATCAACAGCCAAACCCCACTGGGGAAAGAAGCACAGAATTTTATGGATAAAGGACAATTGGTACCCGACGAAGTGGTAATTGGTATGATAAGCTCGGCATTGGATGAAAACCCGGAGGCCAAAGGCTTTTTGTTTGATGGATTTCCGAGAACACCGGCACAGGCAAAAGCCCTTGATAATTTACTGGAATTAAAGAATGCATCTATTGCTGCAATGCTGGCACTGGATGTAAGTGAAGAGGAATTGGTGAAAAGATTATTAAAAAGAGGAGAAACTAGTGGCCGCAGCGATGACAATAATGAAAATGTGATCAGGGCAAGAATAGTGGAATACCGAAACAAGACAGCTATTGTTGCCGATTATTATGAACAGTTTAATAAAGTGGTTATGATAAAAGGTGAAGGAACGATCGAAGATATTTTTACAAGACTTTGTACTGAGATCGATAAAAGAGCATAACAAAACAGCTTCTGATAAAAGATTAAGCACCCTGTTTTTTGGGTGCTTTTTGTTTTAAATTGTGTTACTAAACAAAAAAATATGGATGAGCAGAAATTGATTTTTATTACAAAGAAATGCCTCCCTTTATTTAAAACATTACCTGCAAATGCAGAACCGAAGTGGGGAAAAATGAATAGCCAGCAAATGGTGGAACATGTTGCTGCATTTTTTTTAGTATCAACTGAAAAAATAAAATTTGACCTGGTAACGCCGGTCGAACATTTACCAAAGTACAGGGAGTTTCTTTTTAGCGAAAAGGAATTCAAAGAAAATACAAAGGCCCCTGCAAATGTAATTGGTGAAGAAGCATTACCACTCAGGTATGCAACCATGACCGAAGCATTGGAAAACCTGGCTGGCACCATTGCTTATTTTGAAAACTATTTTAAAGCAGATGCCGATAAAAAAACATTGCACCCGGTTTTTGGTGAACTTAATTATGAAGAATGGGTGCTGTTGCATTATAAACATGTAACGCATCACTTACGGCAGTTTGGTTTATTGTGAATATTTAATTCAACGGTATCGCCCCCCTTTCTTTTTAAGTTAACTTTGAAGATCAAAAACACGATTGCATGAAACTTGGAAACTATATAACCGGAAACTGGATAACAGGTGATGGTGAAGGACAGCAATTATACAATGCGGTAACCGGCGAACCAGTTGCAACAGCAACTACAAAGGGCCTTGATTTTAAGCAAATTTTGGAATACGGTAGAACCGTTGGCAACTCCGCCTTGCGAAAAATGACTTTTCATGAACGCGGCAATATGCTGAAAGCGCTTGCTTTGCATTTAAGAAATCATTTGGATAAATTTTATGCCATCAGCTATAAGACCGGTGCAACAAAAGCGGATAGCTGGGTGGACATTGAAGGCGGCATCGGTAATTTATTTGCCAATGCATCGCTACGCCGAAAATTCCCCAATGAGGTTTTTTGTGTAGATGGAGATAGCCATAACCTGAGTACTAATTATAGTTTTATGGGCACGCATATTTTGGTGCCTAAAGAAGGCGTGGTTGTTCATATCAATGCTTTCAATTTTCCGGTGTGGGGTATGCTGGAAAAAATTGCAGTTAACTTATTAGCCGGAATGCCCTGTGTGGTTAAGCCGGCAACCGTAACCAGTTATTTAACTGAAGCGGTGGTAAAGGAAATTATTGCGTCAAAAATTTTACCCGAGGGATCTTTGCAATTAATATGCGGCAATGCCGGAGATATCCTGGATCATGTAATGTCGCAGGATGTGGTAACCTTCACCGGATCTGCATCAACAGGACTGATGCTAAAATCTAATCCTAAGATTTTAAGAGAGAATGTACCATTCAATATGGAAGCCGATTCATTGAATTGCATTGTGCTTGGCGAAGATGTAACACCGGATATACCCGAGTGGAATATTTTTATAAAAGAAGTAAGAAAAGAAATGACTTTAAAAGCCGGACAACGTTGTACCGGTATCCGGCGGATATTTGTACCGGAAAATAAATTAGAAGATGTTTGGAAAGAGATAGGAATCTCGCTTTCGCAAACAGCAATCGGTAACCCATTGAATGCTTCAGTAAGAATGGGTTCGCTCGCCGGTCAATCGCAACGCAACGAAGTGAAAGAACAGGTTCAAAAACTGCTGGCGTCTTCTCAAATAGTTTACGGTAGTTTGGATAGTGTTGAAGTAATAGATGCCGATGCAAATAAAGGTGCATTTATGTCGCCGGTTTTATTGATGAATGAAACGCCCTGGGCAACTGTACCAGGTTACACAACAAATCCATCACACGAAGTGGAAGCCTTTGGTCCGGTAAGTACCATCATGCCTTATAAAAAAACTGAAGATGCTATCGCGTTAAGCAAGCTTGGAAAAGGAAGCCTTGTATCAACGATCGTAACCGCTGACCATAAAATTGCACAGCAATATGTTATTGGTGCAGCAACACATCACGGCAGAATTCTGGTTTTAAATAATGAATGCGCCAAAGAAAGTACAGGTCACGGCTCGCCCTTACCCTTGCTGGTGCATGGCGGTCCCGGCCGGGCAGGCGGCGGCGAAGAGATGGGCGGACTGCGTGGTGTAAAGCATTACCTGCAACGCACAGCCATACAGGGCTCGCCCACAACAATTACTGCCATCACAAATGTTTACCAGCAATATGCCGAAGGAAAAGACCCGGGCAAACATCCTTTTACAAAATATTTTGAAGAGCTGGAAGTTGGAGATCAGATCATAACCGAAAAAAGAACGATAACTTCTGAAGACATAGATAAGTTTGCCGACCTGAGTGGGGACCATTTTTATGCTCACATTAAAACAACCGATTTTGAAGGCACTATGTTTGAACGACAGGTGGCACACGGCTATTTTATTATGAGCATTGCTGCAGGTTTATTTGTGGATAGTTATGAAAAGAACCCGGTGCTGTTAAATTATGGTATTGATGAATTAAGATTTACTAAACCGGTTTATCCGGGAAGTGAAATACATATCCGTTTTACCTGCAAACAAAAATTGTTGAATGATAAACGGATTATTGAAAAGCCGGAAGATTTTAAACGTGGCGATGATATTGATAAAGGTATTGTAAAATGGTTTGTTGAAATGCTTGACAATACCGATGAGCCTGTTGTTGGTGTAGCAACTATTTTAACAATGGTGAAAAAAAAACAATAAATATACAACTACCTTAATGGCTCAAAGCTTGTGTATATAGTGGATAAATAATCCCAAATACATTCGCCATGATCTTTACCAGGATAAATAACTAATGATACATCGGCACCCAATGCTTTCATTTCGGTATATGCTTTTTGTGCATTTATTAATGGCACATAGGTATCATTTTGCCCCTGGCATAATATTGTTTTAGATAAAGGTTTAAAATTCCACAAATCTTGCTTGGCAAATACAGCAATTAAAGGATCTGCATTGTTTAAATAATTTTGTTTAAAAACATTGCTAAATAAAACCTGTGGGTTTTTGGTAATGGTTGATTCAATACTATTGTTTATTGCTGAAGCATAAGGCTCATTAAAATAATAATTCAATGGCTTGTTAATACTTTCGGTTTTATTATATGTTTTTATTACCCAGGCATATGAATTTATGTACGGGCTTTCTGTATTCGTTTGTAAAATCTGCTTAGCCAAAAAACTTCCGTAATAAGCCCCGGCTAATGGTGCTGTTGCTGTAATATTAAATTCAGTTGAAAAGTCAGATTGTATTTTTTTCATTACTGCCATGGCCACAGCGCCGCCTTCGCTCCAACCGGTTAAAAACAATTTATTTTTTAAAGTAAAGCTATTGTTACTACAAAATTCCCGGGCTGCCCGTATGGCATCAATTGCATTTACAGCAATTTTATTATAGTCGCAATAATTATGTTCTACATTTTTTGTGCTTCCATAACCAATATAATCGGGCATTACTACTATATAACCCACCGATGCCATCATGTAACCCATATTAATATCGCTGTTGTAATCATTATTATAAGATGGCAACCTCCAGTCATCTGACGGAAAATACGTACCGTGATTATAATTAATTAAGGGGTAAGGCCCGGGCGTATCGGGCACAATTACAGCGGCTGAGGCAATGGCCTCAATGCCATTATAATCTTTTGTTTTATAGGTAATGGCATAGATTTTAATTCCGTTACGAATATAAGAGGCTGCCCCATAAACACTATACAAACTTATCAATTGTGTTTTACTTAATACTCTTTTAGGTATTGAGCTTACCAGATGATTAGTGTTATATGTTTGCGAATAATTGTGTGTCGGTTTTTTACAACCGATAAAAAATATTGCGGCACACAATAATTTAAAAAAATATTTTACTATAAACATGCTCTCTCATTTAGGATGTAAAAAATGGCGTTCTACCTTTTTAAAATAATACTTATTTTCTGCCTATACCGGTTAGCTTAACTCCTAAAAACACCCCGGCAAATCCTTTTTGCGCATTTAAATTGCTATTGATGCCAAGCTCTGCCTGAAAATGTTTTACAACCTGATAACTTAGCGAAACACTGCTTTGCAACCCGACAGGAAAAAATTTTTTTTCTTTTGTCGGCGGCGGTGGCGGCGTTCCCGAAGAAGTCCCAGAAGTTCCCGCTCCAAAATCTAGATGAAAATCAAAAGTATTGCCTAAATCAAATTCGGCATTATACACAGGGCCGGTTTTAGCATTAATAAAAAATCTGCTTTTTTTTATTGCCCAAATTTTACCAACATTTAAAAAAGCGGTAAAAAAAGTGGGGCCAGCGTTGTCTGTATTAAAGCCGCCTACCCCTACGCTATAAGTGAAATTATTTTTAGTTTTATATAAAGCAGACACGTCAAAAACCTCTGAACCATAATTATTAATTCCGAAGGTAAATGCAAACAGCATTTCTTTTTTGCCTTTTTCTTGTGCCGATACCTGTGTATATAAAAAAGCAAGTGGCAGTAAAATCATTATTTTTAATCTCATATAATTTCTTAAAAAAAATAAAAACAATAAAATTCCTGAACTTATCCTTTTCTATTGCACATTGGCAATCATAAATGCACCCATTTTATTAAACATATCATTCATAGTATTGGCAGGCCAAATATCATGGCCTAAACCAGGGTACTCGTAATATTGGTTAACGATTCCTTTTACATTTAATTTATCTCTTAATCTTCTTGCCTGTGTTACAGAAACCAACACATCGGCACTGCCATGAAAAGAAATTGTAGGCGGTGCATTGTTTGGCATTATATACAGCGGGCTTCCCCAATCATATTGGTCGGCCTGAAAAAGATTGGGAATTAAAACGCCGGTATAATTTATTACAATTGCCCTGGTATCGGGTCCCGGAGGATTTATCCAGCAATCTCTTAAATCAGTTGGCCCAAACAGATTGCCAACCGCTTTAATAAGCCCATCATTATTTTGTGTATAGCTGTGCATAAGTGCCAGGTTTGCTCCCGCACTGGCGCCCCACATGCCCAACTTATTGGAAATGCCCCAGGTTTGTAAATTATTTTTTATAGTATCCATCGCCCTGCGTATAAAAAATATTTGTGAAGGATACCTGTTCGTGCCCGATGCAATATCTATTAAAGGATAATTAAGGTTGATAATTGCCCAGTTTGGTAACACTCTTTTAAAACTATCGAGAAAAATATTCAAATCATTTTTATCGCCACCAATCCAACTGCCTCCATGAATGAGCACAAGTGTTTTGGTAGAGGCGGCACTTCGGCCCGCCGGCAAATAAATATCCATTTTCATTTTTGCATCGGTCCCATATGAATAATTTAAAATATTTGCTGCCGTAATAGGCGTAGGTGGAGGAGGAGGAATTATGATAGGCCCGGGATCAGCTTTTTGACAACCAGCCAATATCAAAATATTTAACATCAAAAAGTAAAACAGGTTAACTGATAGCTTTTTCATAATAATTTTTTAGTTAATGATCGGTTACATTACCAAAGCTTTTACAACTGCGTTGATAGAATAAATATCGTATCTAAAACGGGGGTATACTGTTAAAGAAAACACAAGGGGGCTGACAAGCTTGTTCAACTAATTAAGTGCATCGTGACAACTGTGATAATCAGTGTGTTGCAGACAAAAAAACAGAAAATGAAAAGGGTAAAAAATTTATGGCTTAATTAGTTGCTCAGTAAATCATTTACAGTTGTACCAGTTGCTAATAACATTTTTGCACGGGCAGGCGTGGCGCCGGTTATTTTTTTGCAATATTTATTGAGTGTTGTTGATGAACTGAAGCCAGATTGGAGTGCCAGTGCATTAATGGTAAACTGTTCATTTTCTGGTTTAGCCAGCAGCATTAAAAAATAAGAGAGGCGGTAATGATTAATATATTCATAAAAGCTTCCTCTTCCGGAATGTATTTTTATGGCTTTTGAAATATTAAAAGAAGTTGTTTGAAGGGCTTTAGAAATATCCATCAATGTAATATCCGGATTTTGAAACTCTTTTGTTGTTTCCATATATTTTTCCAACTGATCAAAATAATTTTTGTACAGATTATTTTCAATTGCCGGCTCCTTTTGTAAAGAAATGTTTTCGGAATCTTGTAAAGTAGTGTCCGAAAGAAAAACGGTTGAATCTTCGGGGCTTGATGCTTTGCTTAATTCAATTTCATTACTGGCTCTTATGTAAGCTTCAGGTACATAAGGCTTTAATACAGCAAAGTATCCAAAAATTAAAACCACCAATGCAATAAACAAATACAGCACATTGTACATGTACATTACAGGCAGTTGGCTCATAAAAAAAACTTCGCAAAAAAAGATGATTAGCCAGTATACCCATAAAAACACAGAAATGGCCAGTATTACTTTTAGCCATATGAAATTTAATTTTTTGAAATTAGAGAGTACTTTAAAAATATTCCAGGAAAACATCCGGACTTTTGAATAAGCAAAATACACACAACCAATATTAAACAACAAAGCCAAAAAAGTACGGATAATATAATAGTAAGAAGTGTTGGCTATTACAAATCTTTCCTCAAAACTATGAATATGAATTGCAAAATAAATGCTGATACCAAAAAAGCAAAGCAATTCTGCAAGAGCAGGCAAAAACAAAATGGTCAATGTTTTTTTAGATGGCTTGTATTTCGGGTTGGTATAGGTGCAAACGTATAAATAAATAAACGGTGTTAATAAAAACCGCACCGGGAAATCCGAATAACAGTAAAAATAAAGCCGACGGAAGACATACTCGGTGACCACCAGTTCAGTAACCAGTATAATTAATACCAAATATTGCAATAAGTAGTATTTGGTAGCTGGATTTTTCTTTATTCTGAAAAAACTGATAAATAAAAGCACCACGCCGTTGATCAGTAAATAATAGTATAAATAATAAAACAGCCTCATCGGTTTATTTATTGTTTTTCTTAAGTTCGATAATCTAAAATAAGGGTATTTTTTCAAATGAGATTTATATCAACGCTGATTTTAACTTATTGTAAAATGAGTAATTAAAAGCTCTGTTTTTTTGTAGATTTGATAAAAATTAAATTATATGAGTGAGGCGTCTGTAAAATCCCATATCGAACACGGTATCAATACCATCGAATTTTTTCATCCGCAAAGCAACTCTTTACCCGGGAAAATACTGGAAGAACTTGCCTATGAAATTCATTTTGCCGGAACGCATGAAGATACCAAAGTGATCATTTTAAAAAGCGGTGGCGAAAAAACATTTTGTTCCGGAGCCAGCTTTGATGAACTGGCCGCTATTAAAAATGAAAAAGAAGGCCTGGCTTTCTTTAGCGGTTTTGCCAATGTTATTAATGCCATGCGTAAATGCCCCCAATTTATAATTGGCCGTATCCAGGGGCGTTGTGTTGGTGGTGGTGTGGGACTGGCATCGGCAGTTGATTATGCCATTGCAAACGATAAGGCCGAAATAAAATTAAGTGAGCTGGCTGTTGGCATTGGCCCTTTTGTAGTTGGCCCGGCTGTTGAAAGAAAAATTGGGAAAGGCGCTTTTAGTGCTTTAGCTATTGATGCAACAAGCTGGCGCAGTACCGACTGGGCAAAGCGAAAAGGTTTATTTGCTGAAGTACATGAAAGTATTGAAAATATGGACGAGGCTGTTGATAGGCTTGCTAACACACTGGCACACGCTAATCCCGAAGCTATGGCAGCGATGAAAAAAACATTTTGGGCTGGTACCGAAAACTGGGATGAATTATTAAAGGAAAGAGCTGCTATTAGTGGTAAACTGGTGTTGAGCAATTTTACAAAAAATGCAATTGCCAAATTCAAATTGAAGTAATTAAAAAGTATTTACTATTGCCAAATACAAAGCCATACCAATTGAAATAATAAAAGGAAGCGCAACTCCCAAGAACATGGTATATATACAACCCCGGATCTGCTTTTGGTTCAGCTTAAGGCAAGGCGCCAGACCCGGTAATATAAAATGTACCTGCAGCTAATTTGGAAAAAATATAAAGGTTTCCGATATCTTGAGTTACAAATTGATTTGCCCACGCAACAATACAAACAATTACCACAAGAACTATTATTGTATTAAAGAGACTTCACCAAACCATTCATTAAAATTGAATCCGGTAGATGTTCCTGAATTAATACAATTTAACCAACAGAGTAAGGATATTGCCCTTTTGCTGTTATTTCCAGTTCCTGCTTTCCATTTTTTTTAGTGCTGTTGATGAAATAAAACATTGATTAGCTTCATTCACTTTTGAAGACGTAGTTGTTTCTGTTCAAAAACTAAGATCTGGAAATTCAGGTTGATATTATTTATCTACATACGGTTAATCAATAATTATCTCACTGCTTAAGGAAACTTCAGCGCTGGGATATTGCTCAATTTTCACCCTTGCTTCATACAAGTCTTTTTGCAACTGTTTTATACGCCTTTCCCTCATTTTAATATCTTCTTCGCTTGAATGCGAATAGATTTTATTTTCATGAAACTTTATTTTTACATGAATCATTTGAGTAATGATTTCAATTGCATCCTTTTTGCTGAAGTTTCCCTGTATTAATTGCATATTATAATTTTATTTGTTGATAAATTATTGACCTTGCCCCAAAGAATATCCCGCTTTTCCATTAAAATCATATAGATTTTCTGTTTTAATGGTATCAATTTCAAAAGCATCTGCCTGGTTTAAAATCTGTGTAATCTTTGATTTTGTCATAGCAGCGCCATCGGTTGGCTTAAACCTGCAACGCCAATGGTCTGTACAAAACGTTTCTTTAAAACCCTCGGGCCATACCTTAATCCCCCTGTTGGTAATCATGCTTAACTTAACATCACCAACCATTTCAATCTGCTGTATTCTTTCTGCTAACTCATCGGGGTTTAAACCCAGCCAGTTTACAAATACATCCACGCCTACCAATTCTTTATTAGCAGGTTCCCGTCGTTGATACTTTGGCATTACAAGCGCTTTACTGTTTGCATAACTTACTGATTTTAAAGTTGCTGGTTTTTTTTCCAGATTATTGATTACAGCCTGTGCAAATTCTTTTGTTCCCACTTTTTGTTTGCTTGTAGCTTCTTTAAAAACATCGTAGGTATGGATGCCTTCCTCGATAGTGCGCAGCCAGGCATTGTGTATTTTTTCAGCAATTTCTGTTTGCCCGATATGATTGAGCATTAAAATGGCTCCGTGCAATAAACCGGAAGGGTTCGCTATATTTTGTCCAGCTATTCTTGGTGCCGAACCATGAATAGCTTCGAACATGGCGCATTCTTCTCCAATATTGGCGGAACCAGCCAGACCAACAGAACCGGCTATTTGTGCGGCAACATCTGAAAGCACATCGCCATATAGATTAGGCATAACAATCACATCGAATGCCTCAGGAGTATCAGCCATCTTAGCAGCGCCAATATCAATTATCCAATGTTCGTTTTCTATTTGGGGGTACTCAGCAGCAATTTCATTAAACACCTGGTGAAACAATCCGTCGGTCTGTTTCATGATATTATCTTTTGTAAAACAGGTAACTTTTTTGCGGCCATATTGTTTTGCGTATTCAAAAGCGTAGCGGACAATTTTTTCGCAACCCGGCCGACTGATTAATTTTAAACATTGTACCACTTCGTCTGTTTGCTGGTGCTCAATGCCTGCATACAGGTCTTCTTCGTTTTCACGAATAATAACCAGATCCATTTCGGGATGCTTGGTTTTTACGAAAGGATGAAAGCTGGTGCAGGGGCGTACATTCGAATACAACCCTAAAAATTTACGGGTGGTTACGTTTAAACTTTTATAACCACCACCCTGTGGAGTGGTAATGGGGGCTTTTAAAAAAACCTTGTTTCTCCTGATCACATCCCATGCTTCTTTAGCAATCCCAGCCGTATTACCTGCCAGGTAAACTTTTTCTCCCACTTCAATTTCTTCAATTTCAATTTTTGCGCCTGCTGCTATAATAATACTAAGCGTGGCATCCATTATTTCGGGGCCGATGCCATCCCCTTTTGCTACTGTTATCTTTTTCATAATAGGTTTAATTTATTTGATGGCACAAAATTGAAGTTTTGTAATCATAAATTTTCATTTAAGTTTGTAATAAATAGCATAAATATATTTTATGGATTATACCATTAATCAACTTAAAATCTTCCTGAAGATTACTGAAATGCTGAGCATTACAAAAGCTTCTGAAGCATTACACCTTACACAACCAGCGGTATCCATACAATTGAAAAATTTTCAAAATCAGTTTGAAATACCATTAACGGAAATGATAGGAAGAAAAATATTTATTACCGATTTTGGAAAAGAGATAGCAGAAGCTGCACAGAAAATTTTAAATGAAGTATATGCGATTAATTACAAAACCCTGGCACACAAAGGTCAGCTTATTGGCAACCTGAAAATATCCGTAGTATCAACAGGTAAATATATTATGCCTTATTTTCTCTCCGGGTTTTTAAAAAAACATGAAGGAGTTGAACTGCTGCTGGATGTAACCAATAAATCAAAAGTGATAGAAAGCCTCGAACATAACCAGGTCGATTTTTCATTGGTGTCGGTATTGCCGCCCAATATGAAAATAAATAAGCTGGAGTTGATGGAAAACAAGCTTTACTTAATTGGTAACAGTGAAAAAAAGTTCAGTAAAAAAGGATACGATAAAAATTTTTTTGAAAACATACCATTGATATATCGTGAAATGGGTTCGGGTACAAGGCATGTAATGGAAAAATTTATTGTCCGCAATAAAATACAGGCCATTAAAAAAATGGAGCTCAATACAAATGAAGCAGTAAAACAGGCGGTAATGGCGGGGATGGGCTATTCCATTATGCCAGTTATAGGAATAAAGAATGAATTGAATACTGGTGAACTGCAAATCATACCGGTAAAAGGATTTCCGATAAAGTCGGTTTGGAATTTAATATGGCTTAAGGAGAAAAAGCTTTCACCGGCAGCCACTGCCTTTTTGAATTATGTAAAAAAAGAAAAGGAAAATATCATCAAAGAAAAATTTGACTGGTATAACTCATACTGACTATTACAAGTTATCAAATTCGTATAATTCATCAAAATGTGCGCCCGGAGAAATATCAGAAACGGCCTTAATGATTCCGTCATTCAAACCATACACCCATCCGTGGAGGTGTGGACGGTGATCGTGTTTCCATGCTGATTGTACTATGGAGGTCTTTGCCAGGTTCATTACCTGTTCCTGAACATTTAATTCAACCAGTTTGTCTGACCGCTGTTCTTCATCAATAATATTTTCCAACTCATCCCGATGGATGCGGTATACATCTTTTATGTTGCGGATCCATTTATTGATTATTCCAATACTATGCCGGTTCATAGCTGCTATTACACCGCCGCAGCCATAGTGGCCGCAAACAATGATATGCTTTACTTTTAAAACATTTACCGCATATTCCAAAACACTCAATAAATTCAGATCGGTATGTACTACCATGTTAGCGATATTCCGGTGAACAAAGATTTCTCCGGGATCTGTTGCTGTAATTGTATTGGCTGGTACACGGCTGTCACTGCAGCCGATCCATAATATTTCGGGACTTTGTAATTCTACAAGCCGCTTGAAATACCCCGGATCGGCCTTCACCATTTGGGCGGCCCACTCTTTATTATCTTTTAATATTTTATCAAAAGGTTTCATACAGGCAATTTTTACTAATTTTTTTTCGTTAAATATTCAATCCGCCGCAAACACTGATCACCTGGCCGGTAACATAGCTGCCCATACTGCTGCCTAAAAACAAACAGGCATTGGCAATATCTTCTGTTCTGGCAAACCTGTTTAAGGGAATATCGGCTTTGTATTTATCGGCCGCTTCGCCTTCTTTTAAATAAGTGGTCATATCGGTTTCCACAAAACCCGGCGCTATGGCATTGCAACGGATGTTGCGGCTGCCCAATTCTTTTGCAATACTCTTTGTAAAACCAATAATACCTGCCTTGCTGGCTGCATAACTGCTTTGGCCCGCATTGCCCATTTCGCCAATAATGCTGCTCATGTTGATAATGCTTCCGTTGCGGGCTTTCATCATGGGCTTTATAACCTGCTTGGTCATGTTGAAAACACTTTTCAGGTTTATATCCATCACGTCATCCCATTGCTCAGGAGTCATACGCAGTAATAAATTATCTTTTGAAATGCCGGCATTATTTACACAAATCTCTATATTGCCAAACGTTGCCAGCATATTATTTACAAAAATCTCGCAGGCTGCATAGTCGGCCGCATTGCTTTGATAGGCTTTTGCCTTAACACCCATAGCTGTTAATTTCTCTTCCAATGCTTTTGCTTTTTCTGCGCTGCTGTCACTTACATAGGTGAAGGCTACATTGCAGCCCTGTTCAGCAAATTTAATGGCAATACCTTCTCCAATGCCACGGGCAGCTCCGGTTATAATGGCATTTTTTCCGTCTAATAATTTCATGAAAGCAATTTTATTTTAGCGATAAGATAATTAAAAATTTATTTGTTAACTGCATTTTTTATTGCCAGAATTTCTTCCAGCATGGTTCTTTCGTTACTCAACCTGGGCACTTTATGCTGACCACCCAGTTTGCCTTTGCTTCTCAGCCATGTGGTGAAAGTGCCACTCGGTAATTGATGAACTATTGGTAAACGCAAAGCAATATTTTTATGCCGCTTGGCCTCATAATCGCTGTTAATATTTTTCAACTCATTATCAAGTTCGGCAATAAAGGTATTAAAATCATCAGGTTCTTTGTCAAATTCTATCAGCCATTCATGGGCGCCATTGCTGTTTTCGCTAAAATAAACCGGTGCGGCTGTATAATCATTAACGATGGCATTGGTTTTTTCCGCAGCATGGGCAATGGCTTTATCGCTATTGTCAACAATAACTTCTTCACCAAAAGCATTCATATAATGTTTTAACCTGCCGGTTATTTTTATATGATATGGGTTGAGGTGGGTAAACTGAATAGTGTCACCAATTAAATAACGCCATAAACCACCGGTGGTACTCATCACAAGGGCATAATTTTTTCCAACAACCACATCTTTTAATCCAACCGTTAACGGGTTTGAGTTTCCATATTCCTCAACTGGCATAAACTCAAAAAATATACCATGCTCGGTAAATAACAGCATACCATCATCATTAGGACTTACCTGGGCTGCAATAAAACCTTCACTGGCATTGTATATTTCGAGATAATTTATTTTACCGCCGATTATTTTATCAAACTGATCTTTATATGGCACAAAAGAAACACCGCCATTGATATACAATTCTAAATTGGGCCACACTTCTTTAATGGTTGACTTTCCTTTAATTTCAAGAATCCGTTTTAATAATAATAAAGTCCATGTGGGTACCCCGGCCAGCGAGGTTACATTTTCTTCAGCAGTAACGAGGGCCAGCTTTTCAATTTTATTTTCCCATTCATCCAGCAGCGCAACGCTTAGTTCCGGTGTGCGTATCCACTGCCCCCAAAAAGGAGAGTTTTGCATCAATACAGCACTCAGGTCTCCATATTGAATATCATCATTTACCCTGCTGATCTGGTGCGAACCACCAACCACCAATCCTTTACCGGTTAACAGATCACTTGAAGGAAAATTTTTATAATAATTGCTGAGTAGGTCTTTACTTGCTTTGTAATGATTGTCATACAAACTCTCTTCGCTGATGGGAATAAATTTACTTTTATCGGAAGTGGTGCCGGATGATTTTGCAAACCATTTAACAGGCGTATTCCATAAAATATTCTCTTCGCCATTCATCATACGCAGTATGTAAGGCTTTATATCATCATACTCATGTACAGGAACATTTTTCTTGAACTCTTTGAGGGTAAATAATTTTGAGAAATTATACTTTCTGCCAAACTCGGTATACTGTGCAGCGGTAACCAACTCCTGTAAAACCTCACGCTGTGCTGCAACCGGATGATTGCTCCAGTTTTCGATGCGCCACAAACGCATACGGGCTAATTTAGATATGGCGGGAGAAAGAAACTTCATTTAGCCAACAAGATAAATAATTATCGGGCAGCTTCATCATGCAAATAATCCTTGCGCTTTAATTCAAAATTTTTGCCAAGGTATAAACGGCGAACCTGCTCATCTCCTGCCAGTTCTTCGGCTGTGCCATGAGTAAATATTTTACCATCAATAAGCAGGTAAGCCCGGTCGCAGATAGAGAGTGTTTCATTTACATTATGATCGGTAATGAGGATACCGATATTCCTGAATTTTAATTTAGCAACAATGGCCTGTATGTCTTCAACCGCAATTGGATCAACTCCGGCAAAGGGCTCATCTAATAAAATAAATTTAGGATCAACGGCCAGGGCACGGGCAATTTCTGTTCGTCGTCTTTCGCCACCACTAAGGGTATCGCCATTGTTTTTTCGTACCCTTTGCAGGTTAAATTCATCAAGCAGGGTTTCCAGTTTATCTTTTTGCTGTTGCTTACTCAGCTTGGTCATTTCCAACACAGCCAGAATATTATCTTCCACACTCAGCTTACGAAAAACGCTGGCCTCCTGTGGTAAATAACCAATGCCCATTTGCGCCCTTTTATACATGGGAAGTTTGGTAATATTGATATCGTTTAAAAATACTTCGCCCTCATCAGGCTTTACCAAACCCACCACCTGGTAAAAAGAAGTTGTTTTACCGGCGCCATTAGGTCCAAGCAAACCAACAATTTCTCCCTGCTTTACATTAAAGGACACCTTGTTTACAACCGTACGGCTGCCGTAAACTTTTACAAGGTCTTTGGTATGTATAGTTAAACTCACTGCGGTAATGTTTTAGCAAAAATAGCGTAAACCTTTAAATACCCGGTTGAGTATTCATATTTAACAGCAGTTTGTATTGCTGCAGTTGATTATTAATGTTTTACTTGTTTTGATAAAGTATGTAAGCTTGCTTAAATTTGCATATTAAATTAACTAATGAAAGTAATAGAACACATTGAACAGGCAAAAGATACACTGGTGTCTTTTGAAATTTTGCCACCTCTGAAAGGAAAGGGTATTCAGTCTTTATACCAGCACCTCGATCCATTGATGGAGTTTAAACCTGCTTATATAAACGTAACTTATCATCGCAGTGAGCATGTTTTTAAAAAAACGCCGGATGGGAATTTTCAGAAAATAGTGATCCGTAAACGTCCTGGTACAGAAAGTATCTGCGCTGCTATCATGAATAAATACAGTGTGGATACGGTGCCCCATTTAATTTGTGGCGGCTTTGGTATAAATGAAACAGAAGACGCTTTAATAAACCTGAACTACCTGGGTATAGATAATGTGTTGGTACTGCGTGGCGATGCAGCAAAGAATGAAACAGCATTTTTAGCGGAACTGGGCGGACATGCATACGCCAGCGACCTATTAAAACAGGTTACCGATCTTAATGCAGGAAAATATTTAGAAGATGATCTGAAAAATACTAGCCAGACAAAATTCTGTATTGGTGTTGCCGGTTATCCCGAAAAACATTTTGAAGCGCCCAATATGGATAGCGACCTGTACTACCTGAAACAAAAAGTAGACATGGGCGCCGATTATATTGTAACACAAATGTTTTTTGATAACGAAAAATTTTATGCTTTTGTAAAAGCCTGCAGGGATATAGGGATCACAGTTCCCATTATTCCAGGCCTGAAACCTATTTATACAAAGAAGCAGTTAACTGTATTACCCAAGATCTTTCATATTGATCTGCCCACTGCTTTAAGCAAAGAGATCATAAAATGTACAACAGATGAAGAAGTAGAACAGGTAGGTACCGAGTGGTTGCTGCAGCAATCGAAGGAATTGAAAAAATTTGGTGTGCCTGTATTGCATTATTATACATTGGGCAGGCCCCATATTGTAGCTGATGTGGTAAAACAAATCTTTTAAAAAGAAAAACCTCCGAAGTTCGGAGGTTTTTTATTTTCAATGGGGTTTTTTATTTTCCAAGCGGAATACCTACAGAAAAACTAAGTGTACGGTACTTGTTTTTATCATTTGCGGTATTATTGCTTTGGGTTGAATTTATTTTTGCAAGTCCAAGGCCGTAGTTCACTTTCAGCATAACGTGCTGAAACTGGAAGCCGCCGCCAAAGTTTAAACCAAAATCAAAACGTTTTAATTTATTGTAACCGGCATCTTCTTCCTGAGAAGTAAAAGGATCATCGTTGCTAAACTGGATGCTTTTTGTTTCGCTCGACATTAGCGGCCCCAATTTTGATTCGCTTCTTGATTTACCGCCAATACCCATCGCAACATAAGGTCCCGCATGAAAAAACACATTGGACTGTTTTTCTAAAGGAATTTTAATCACAGCATTTAAAGGCACCTGTAAGTAAAGCGGGTTAAATTTTGTTTTTACATAATCATTGCCGCCATTAAAATAGGTTTCTGCTTTAGAGCCGTGGCCTGTTAATAATAAACCCGACTCAATACTAAAGACATCGGCAATCGGCAACCTGCCTAATATACCTGCATTAAAACTTGGTAGGATATTATTTTTTTCTGTTTGGCCATCATTGGTTTTGGTTATGTTGGCAAGGTTAAGGCCTCCTTGTAAATACACCTGTGCCTTTGTACTTAATGCTACTGTTGTGGTTAAAACCAATACTAAAAATACTTTTTTCATCGTTTCTGTTTTTGTTAATAAATCCGGATTTAATGATAAAAAACCTCATCATTTTTCCATCCGTTTTCTGTTAATAAAAACCAGATACGCAAAAAGCCTGCCAACACAGATTGTTAACAGGCTTTAACATTGTAATTAATTCGTCATTATTTTAATAAAGTCTGAAAAACAGCTTCATTTATTTTTACGGGATATTTCTTTTTCAGCTCATTGATCCACTGTTCTTCAAGGGCATTTTGATAATCATTAATAACAAGCCCACGTGCTTCGTTGAAATTACGCTGCAGACCGATATTATAATGATTAACTAATTTAATAAAAGTTGTATTGCCGTCAGCAGGATTAACTACAGTTTCTGAAACTGCTCCAGGGATCATGGTTGCATCAATGGTTACCGGTATTTGTGAAAGCTCAAACCTTCCGGAGTCAGCCTGTATATTATTATTAGCCTCTTCTACAATTTTTTTCCAGTCCTTACCTTGTAAAACAGCAGCCTTTGCTTCATCTGCAATAGTTTTATTGGCACAGTTAAATAAAATGATATTTGCACTGGCAGCCCAAACATATTTGGTTTTATTTTCGTTATATAATTTCTGTAAACCTGTAGAATCGTTGGCAGCTTTTCCCCATATATTTCTTTCCATTATCTCAAAAAGTACATTACCATCTTTAAATTCCTGCATTTGGTAACCAAAATCCGCATTATAATCTTCCAAATGTTTTTTGTAATAGTCCATTACGGTTGAGGTAACAAATTTATCAGATAGCGCAGCATTGCTTTCGCCATGGTAAACTTCACCACTACCTTTATAGGCTCTTACAAAATCCAGCCAGTCTTTACCGGTTCGCTTTGTTTTGCCAAAACTGTAGAGCATTTTACCTGCTATGGGGTAGCTGCCTGTTTCTGAGTTTGGTTTGTTGATCACACTATCAGCGTACCTGTACAGGTCAGCATCTGTAACCAGCGCTGTCTTTTTAAAACCAACCTGCCTTAAAATTTCTTTTACAAATAGGTCTTTGGCCGTATTTATCCTGCTATCCTGCTGTATTTTTTGTTTAAGTTCAAACTGGTAAGCGGCATCATTTTTATCTGATGATACCGGGCTTTGCGATAACCGCTTTACAATATGGTATCCATAAGATGTTAAAAAAGGTTTGCTTATTTCTTTGTCTCTTGTAAGTTTAATAACCTCGTTTTCAAAAGAAGGTTCAAATTTACCCGTCCCAAATTCGGTCATTTCGCCATTGGTACCATAAGTAACTTTGTCATCACTGAACCACCTGGCCATCTTGCCAAAATCCTCTCCTTTCATAAGAAGCTGGTAAACAGAATCGGCCCTGTTCTCATATATTTTTTTTGCTTCGGGCGTAGTAGCATCCGGCGGAATGGAGAATAAGATCTGTGCAACCTTCCATTTGCCTATCGCTTTTCTTTCTCCAACCTGTTTAAAAATATGCCAGCCATTTTTTGAACGAAAAGGTTTACCCGACTGGCCTGTCTTTAAGTTATAAATGGCGGTTTCATATTCATACGGTAAAGTGAACGCGGTAACAAAACCAAGATCGGCATATCTTATTTTTATTGATCCTGCATTGGCCAAATTTTCATAATCGGTTTTACCTGAATTAAGCGATGTGTATAATGCCAAAATGGATTTGTAGATACTCATTGTATCTTCTGGACTTAAAGCCGGATCAACGGGGATATAAAAATGTAAAATGTGCAGGTCTTTCTGGCTGCGGTTAAAAGCCTCGTTCATCAAATCGTTAACGGCTTTCTCGTTGTTTAAATAACTGTCTTCTATCTGGCTGCGAAAACTCTGGGCATCATACTCAAGCTGGGGAAGTGTATCCAGCCGCAATTCCATGGCTGCCTTTACTTTTAATTTAAATTTTACATACAGGTCAAGATATTCTCTTAAGGCTTTTTCTTTATCAGTAACCTGCGTTTTGTTTTTATTATAAGCCCTTATAAATTCGTCTTTGTCAACAATAGTATTGCCATAAGTAAATAAGGTTTGCGAAAAAGCGCCGGTAGTAAAAACAGCAAAAGTAAAAAGCAATAAAAATTTTTTCATCAGTTAGTTGGTTTTATTTGGAAGAGCAGCACTCCATTTTACCTCCAGCAGATCATTTAACTGCAGGAGCGTAAGTTTTTTGCCAATAATCCGTTTGTCTTTATCAAGCAGGTATATTGTTGGGGTTAAATTAATATCATATAATTGCCTGAAGCTTGGCCTTTGTGCTGCAAGATCAGCATCCTCCATTTCTTTGCTTTTATAAACGTGGGTCCAGTCGCCCAAATTGTGTTCTTTAATAAAGGTCTTCCATTCGGGCCTTACATCCTGTTTACCATCCGGCGTAAGCACTGCAAAAACTTTCACATTATGTTTTTTCCAGCTTGCATTGTATATCGAATCAAGCCGGGGAACCTCTTCCTTACAATGCCCGCAATTGGGATCCCAAAAACAAACAACCGTATAATCGGCATCCAGGTTGTATAAAGAAGTTGGTTTGTCTTCCGTATTCAGCATGTCCAGCTCACCTGCTTTTTCGCCAATTAAATTTGCCATAAGCATATAGGCCCTGCGGCTGATACTTTCCATTTGTTTTTCGTTAAGCCATGGGCTTAATCCCTTGCTGTGGTATTTTTCAAACAGGTGTACAAATACTGCATCCTGGCCCATGTATTTTGGGTTTATGAATTCATCAGTTACCCAGTTCAATATAAATTTATACATCTCAGGTGCTGTTCTGGCCAGCAATAATTTATAATCAATATCCTTGATGATCGTATCAGGTTCGGGCGAGATCACATCGCGGTAATAGCGTTCAAATTTCTTTAGGAAGAAAGGCGTACGTATGATGCGGTCGTCCATAAAACTTATGCCGTCCCAATAATGCTTTTTATATTCATTGTAATTATTGATAGAGTCCTGTTTGGTAACAGGTACTTTCTCCGGAACCACAGGCTCTTTCATGGCATTCAATAAAGCTGCCATCATAGAATTGGGTTGGTTTTTAATAATTCCTTCCCGGTAGTCATTCAGCTCGTTATTATAAGTGGTGAATTTTTTTTCGTGTAAAGCAGAATCTTCTTTTGTAACTGATGTCCTGAAAGCAATAAGCTCTTTTTGTATCAACTTTCCTTTGGATGCTGCAAATTTTTGGTACTGGTCGTATAAAATATTTTCTTTTGAGCCGGTTACTATGGTTTTATTCAGCAGGTCTGCGGTATCGACAGTAACAGAAATGAGCTGCTCTTTACCAATCAGAAACTCGGTTCTTTGGAGTTTGCCCGGCAGGAAAATGGCATAAATGCCCGGAGGCAAATCGGTACTGCCCTTAAAAACGGCAACACCATTGTTGCCAATAGCAGCCGAATCTGCAATATTAAAGTTGTTACCCATATAGTAGGTAAGATAGGTAATGCCGGTTTTATAGCCGGATGCTTTAAAGCTAACCTGGTAGCCCTGTGCAAAGGCCGGGATGCTGGCCAAAGCTGTAAAAAGGAAAAGGATATATTTTTTCATGTTTATATAAGGATAGCAAATGTATTTAAAATAGGTGGTTTATACACACTCACACACATTGTAACACTTTAACAATTACAAAACGTTAACAAAACAATATTGATGATTAATGCGGTATTTTTGCTGCCGTGAGCAAAAAAAATAAGAAAATAATACTGGAAGACCTGTTGATCACTGATTATGCAGCCGAAGGAAAAGCCCTGGCGAAGCTTGATGGCAAGGTGATCTTTATTTCGGGGGGGGTGCCCGGCGATGTGGCAGATGTGATGCTGGTAAAAAATAAAAAAGATTGGGCCGAGGGCCGGGTTTTAAAAATAAAGCGACTATCCAAAGAAAGGGTTGATCCGTTTTGCAAACATTTTGGCACCTGCGGTGGATGCAAGTGGCAAATGCTGCCTTATTCAAAGCAATTACAATATAAACAACAGGAGGTTGAACAAAACCTGCGGCGCATTGGAAAAGTTGAATTGCCCCAAATTTTACCCATCATCGGCGGCGACGATACCGTGCATTACAGGAACAAACTGGAGTTTACTTTTAGCAATAAAAGATATTTACTACCCGAAGAAATAGCCACAGAAAAACCGATACAGGAAAATGCGCTTGGGTTTCACGTTCCCCGCATTTTTGATAAAGTGATCGATATTGATGAATGTTATTTAATGGATGATGTAAATAACCGGATCCGAAATACGATCCGGACTTTTGCACTGGAAAATAATTTTTCTTTTTACGATATTCGGGAGCATACAGGCTGGCTGCGCAATATAATTATACGTTTGTGTGCCACCTGCGAACTAATGGTGAATATCTGTTTGAACCATGATGAGGAAACAGACAGGAAAAAACTCTTTGACCACCTGCTGCAACAGGTGCCCGAAATAACAACCTTACTGTTTACCATCAACTCAAAATGGAATGATAGTATTTATGACCTTACGCCGCAGGTTTACTTTGGCAAAGGCTTTGTGACTGAGAAGCTCGATGAATTTGAATTCAAGATCTCCCCAAAATCATTTTTTCAAACCAATACCAGGCAGGCAGAAAAACTATATGCCGTTACCCGGGATTTTGCAGCGCTGACCGGAAAAGAAATTGTGTACGACCTGTATTGCGGTACCGGCAGCATCGGCATTTTTGTAAGCAAGGGGGCTAAAAAAATTATCGGTGTAGAGGTAATTGAAGAAGCCATTGCCGATGCAAAAGAAAATGCAGCATTAAATAATATTACCCATGCCGAATTTTTCAGTGGCGATGTCATTAAGATATGTAACGACGAATTTTTTGCTGTACACGGCAGGCCCGATGTGATCATTACCGATCCGCCAAGGGTCGGCATGCATGAAAAATTAGTTAAAAAATTGCTGGAGATTGCCGCCCCTAAAATTGTGTATGTAAGCTGCAATACGGCCACACAGGCCAGGGACCTGGGTTTGCTGGGCGAAAAATATGTTATTGAAAAAATTCAACCTGTTGATATGTTTCCGCATACGCACCATATTGAATGCGTGGTACTGCTTACATTAAAACAGGCTTTAATCAACTAAATTTGTACAATGGCTTTTAATAATAACGGAAACAGGTTTCAGCGCACAACACCAGTGGTGTTGAATTTGATCATCATTAATGCGTTGGTGTACCTGATACAGTTTGTATTTGATGGACCGGATGAAAAAATATCAAGAGAGATCGCACTTTTTCCATATCACTCAGAACAATTTAAACCCTACCAGTTGGTAACGCACATGTTTGCACATGGCGGATTTTTCCATCTATTGTTTAACATGTTTGTATTATGGATGTTTGGTTCGATGCTGGAAAGGATCTGGGGTGCAAAGCGGTTTCTTATTTTCTATTTTGTCTGCGGCCTGGCTGCCGGACTTACGCATTTAGCTTTTGAGAATGTACCGGCAGTTGGCGCATCGGGAGCCATTATGGGGCTGTTTGCAGCGTTTGCATACCTATTTCCAAATACCGAATTAATTATTTTTCCGATACCGGTTCCGGTAAAAGCAAAATATGCGGTGGCCATCATGGCGGCATTTGATCTGTTCGGCGGGGTTTATCCTGCTGCCGGTGGTAATATTGCACACTTTGCACATTTAGGCGGGTTGGTAATGGGCTTTATACTGGTATTGATCTGGAACAAGACAGATAAAAAAACTTTTTATTAATGCTAACAAACAGCTGATATAACTGTTAGTAATTTTGCAGACAGCATAAAATTATTATGGGAGAATCGGACAGGTATATTGATTATAAAACGGGCAAGCGGCGTTTTACTTTGGGGCAACCCGATAATGCATTGATGTGGCTGTTTGCACTAAATGTAATTTTCTTTTTGGTCTTGCTTACCATTAAAGCGGCTGTTTCTGTTAATGATAATTCCGATGCTGTGTTTTTCTCGCAGGTGGTTAACTGGTTTACTTTACCTGCAGCCTTTACAAAAATAACCAACAGGCCATGGACAATTTTAACCTATATGTTCAGTGATGTGGAACTGTTTAGAGCAATCAGCAATATGCTTTGGTTATGGGCTTTTGGCGCTATTCTGCAAAACCTGACCGGTAACAAAAAACTAATACCGGTTTATTTATACGGAGGATTTGCGGGGGCTTTATTTTTTATTACGGCTACTTATTTAATTCCGACTAATAAAGCGATTATCGGGTCTGCCAGTTTATTTGGTGCTAATGCCGCAGTAATGGCTGTTGCCGTTGCCGCAACCATGATTGCCCCCAACTATCGATTCTTCCGGCATATCAGAGGTGGTATTCCTATCTGGATACTTACTATTGTTTATATAGCTATTGATTTGGCCGGGGTGGCGGACCAACCCCTGGCGCAACCGCTTGCACATGTGGGTGGTGCACTTGCCGGTCTTTTATTTGTGATCTTATTACAGCGCAAAAAAGATGGCAGTATATGGATGAATAATTTGTACAGTTGGTTTATCAACCTGTTTAATCCCAATAAACCCAAAGCGGTTAATTCAGTAAAAGAAAAAGTATTTTATAATACGGGTAACAGAAGCCCTTACAATAAAACATCCAATGTTACCCAGCAAAGGGTAGATGAGATCCTGGATAAGATCAGCCAGAAAGGGTACAACTATCTTACCAAAGAAGAAAAAGAGATCTTGAAAAGAGCCAGCGAGGATTAAAAGGGTTTACATTTTCTTTCACAGCTTTTATACCAGTTAGCATTATCTTTATGCAATGCCGCAAAGTTTTTTCCGAAGGATAACTAAACGTTTTTTTATTGTCGTGAATGTTATTGCGGCCATACTTTTTTTATTGGGCAGCTACGGCTATTTATTGAACCCTGCCTATTTTTGGCCCGTTGGTTTTTTAACACTTACTACTTTTTATTTTTTGCTGTTATTGCTGGCATTCATTTTTTTCTGGTTGTTTATAAAACCCCGCCGGGCCTTAATTTCGGTGATTGTTTTGTTACTTGCTTATAAGCCCATCAGTAATATTTTTCCTTTCAGACTTTCGCATACATTTACCAAAGAAAAGCAGGCGGATGCATTGCGGGTAATGACCTGGAATGTAGCACAGTTTAACGTGATGGATGATAAACTGCACCCGGATATAAAAAGCCGGATGATTGATATTATTAATCAGAACGAACCCGATATTGCCTGTTTCCAGGAAATGGTTGCAGAAGACAGTACGGTAAAAGATCACGGGCATGTAGATGAGTTTTTGGAAAAACTTAATTTCAAAAATTATTTTTATGCTTATAACAGTAAAGAAGATTTTTGGGGCTACGCACATTTTGGCATCATCATTTTTTCAAAGTACCCCATCATTAATAAGCAAACGGTTAGCTTTTATCCCAATGATTATAATTCCATTTTTCAGTATGCCGATATTGTAAAGGGAGCAGATACAATCCGGCTATTTAATATTCACCTGCAGTCATTACGGTTTAGCAAAGCCAACTTAAAATATATTGACAAACCTTCGGTGGAGGATGAGAAAGCAGCCCTGAAAGAATCAAAAAGCATAATCGGAAAGTTTAAAAACGGGTTTTTAAAAAGACAGGTACAGGCCGACAGGATAAGGGCCGAAATTGATAAGAGTCCATATCCTGTAATTGTTACCGGCGATTTTAATGATGTGCCCAACAGCTATGCCTATTATACCATTGGAAACGGGATGAAAAATGCTTTTGTAGAAAAAGGCAGTGGCCTGGGCCGTACTTTCAGCGGTATATCGCCGGTCTTACGGATAGATAATATTTTTACTGATAAAAGAATGGATGTTTTGCAGTTTCAACTCATCAAAAAAAAGCTCAGCGATCATTTTCCCATCATAGCTGATCTGCAAATAGGCAAAAAGTAATATCTTAGCAATCTCATGTTATCAATCTGCACATATCAATATTTCTATTGCCTTTGCGGCATAGCTTAATATCTTTGTAAAAATTTACATTCACATTCCAAACTTTTTTATGGCTATTGTTTAATTACAATACTTTTAATTTGAAGAACACATAACACTAAACATCTAACACAAACAAAAAAATGCCTTTAAAAATATATAATACTTTATCAAGAGAAAAAGAAGTCTTCACACCCCTTACGCCCGATCATGTGGGTATGTATGTGTGCGGCCCAACCGTTTACAGCGATGTACACCTGGGCAATTGCCGCACTTTTATTTCTTTTGATATTATTTACCGCTACCTGGTTTACCTGGGTTATAAAGTTCGTTATGTGCGTAACATAACAGATGCAGGACACCTGGAAGGCGACCGTGATGAAGGCGATGATAAATTCAGTAAACTGGCCCGGCTGCAAAAAGTAGAACCGATGGAGATCGTTCAAAAGTACACTTTGGGCTTTCACCATGTAATGCAATTATTTAATTGCCTGCCTCCTTCTATTGAACCAACGGCAACCGGACATATTGCCGAGCAGATAGAAATTACTAAACAGATATTAGCGAATGGCTATGCTTATGAAGTAAACGGTACCATATATTTTGATGTTGAAAAATATAACCAAGAACAACCTTACGGAATTTTGACCAACAGAAAAATGGATGATCTTTTAGAAGGTACCAGGGAGCTTGGCGGACAGGATGAAAAACGCGGCCGACTTGATTTTGCTTTATGGATAAAAGCTAAGCCCGAGCATTTAATGCAATGGCCAAGTCCGTGGGGAATGGGTTTCCCGGGCTGGCATATTGAGTGCTCGGCCATGAGTGAAAAATACCTGGGAAAGAAATTTGACATACATGGCGGCGGAATGGACCTGGCCGCTACGCATCATACAAATGAAATTGCACAGAGCCAGGCTTGCTATCATACCACACCTGCAAATTTTTGGGTGCATACCAATATGCTTACGGTTAACGGCACCAGGATGAGTAAATCTTTAGGTAATGGATTTTTACCCGAAGAATTATTTACCGGTAATCACCCGCTTTTGGATAAGGCATACGCACCAATGACGGTAAGATTTTTTATGTTGCAAACACATTACCGGAGTACACTTGATTTTAGCAATGAAGCTTTGCGGGCATCAGAAAAAGGATTAAAAAGATTGTGGGATGCTTATGAGTTGTTAAACAAACTTACAGGTACCAGCGATATGGCAACAGATGCCGAGCTGGATGCTAAAGTGAATAAACTAGTGAATGAGTTCGATGAGTTTATGAATGATGATTTTAATACAGCCAAGGTTTTGGGTAATATGTTTGAACTGGTGCCGGTTATAAATTCTATTAATGACGGATTGATTCAGGTTGATGCTATTTCTGTTGCTACGCTTACTTTGATGCAGCAAAAATTTAAGGATTACCTGGAAGACGTTTTTGGATTAAAGAACAGCGCCGCCAATAATGAAGTGCTTGGCGGCGTAATGAAATTATTAATAGAGATAAGGAAAGAATCAAAAACCAAAAGAGATTTTGCAACAAGCGATAAAATAAGAAACCAACTGGCAGCGATAGGCATTAATTTAAAAGATGAAAAAGGCGGGGAGATGAGTTGGGGGCTTGAGTAATTACTTTGCATCCTCAACAACTTTGCGCCTTTGCGTGAAAAAAATAAACATGGAACACATCATACATCTTACCAAAGATAAAAAGTTTAAAAAAATACTTGAACTGCAGCAGCCCTTTGTACTAGCAAAAAGAAAAAATGTGTACCTGCATTTGTGCAACTCCATCATGAGTCAGCAACTAAGTACCAAAGTGGCTGATATTTTTCAAAAGCGGTTTTTAAATATATACAATACCAAGAACCCCACTGCAGCAGAAATAGCAGCAACACCGTTTGAAACATTGAGAAGTATTGGCCTCAGTAATGCCAAAGCAAACTATGTAATAAATGTTTGTAATTTTTTTATTGAAGAAAAGATCACCGATGCCATGCTTCATAAAATGAGCAATGAAGAATTGATCAAATACCTTACGCAAATAAAAGGTGTAGGACAATGGACTGTGGAAATGGTTTTAATGTTTACCCTGGGCAGGGAAGATGTTTTTGCTTTGGATGACCTGGGTATTCAACAGGCAATTTGCAAGCTCTATAATATTGATGCTACTGATAGAAAAGCAATGAAAGAAAAAATGCTTTCCATTTCAAAAAAGTGGAGCCCGTACAGAACCTATGCCTGCCGGTATTTGTGGGGATGGAAAGATAATACCCCCTCCGCCCTCTAAAAGGGGAACTTGGAGCGAGATGATAAATACTCTTTTCAGAAATTTAACTACTTTGAATTTATAAGAAGAGTTGATTTACGCTTAAAGTAACAATCAAAGTTCCCCTTCAGAAGACAAAAACAATATCGCGACGATCTCTTCCAAATATTTTTTATCCGTTTCATCAAACAGATTCAATTCTGCACTGTCAACATCTAATACGCCAATCACTTCTCCATTTTTAATAAGTGGAATAACAATTTCAGACCTTGATAAACTGCTACAGGCAATATGGCCGGGAAATTTTTCTACATCAGGTACAATTAAAGTTTCGGCATTTTGCCAGGCTGCTCCGCAAACGCCACGACCTTTTTTAATTCTTGTACAAGCTACAGGCCCCTGGAATGGTCCAAGAACCAATTCTGTTTCTTCATCCAGAGCGGAGCCGAAGGATTTTGAATCGGGTTTAACTAAATAAAACCCAACCCAAAGCCACCCGAATTGTTCTTTTAAAGCCGCACTTATATTAGCCAGGTTTGCAACTTGGTCTGGCTCACCTTCCAGCAGTGCTTTTATTTGTGGTATAAGCGATTGATAAATTTCGGCTTTACTGCCTGTGATTATTGTTAAGTCTTCTGCCATTGGGCAAAGGTACGCCGCCTTTGTCATTCCGAGGTACGAGGAATCTCCTTTACTTATCTGAGATGCTTCGTTCCTCAGCATTGACAGTTGCAAAGAGCTTTAGTAAGGAATATCAGCTTTTTTCCAGGATCATATCGCTGTAAGAAACCGCACAAAAGTCTTCTGTATTAATATTAAACAAAGCCGCGTATTCATCACACTGCGCCTGTAATTTTTCTTTGCCGATGGTTCCATCTTTATCAATCGCTTCAACTTCTATAAAAGTTCCTAAATCCTTAACCGTATCGAAATGAAATTTTACATTGTTGATGAAATATATCTTCCTGCTTTTATCCACAACAGCTTTTATGCCGAGGGTTTTTATTAAAATTTCTTTAAGTGTTTTATCGGGCTGGTGCTGATATAACAAAACATGACTTGATTTTGCGCCGGCTGTATTCTCCCGTCCGTAATATATCAATGCATTTTCAATATTACCTTCTCTTAATTTTAACCGGTCGACCTGTACATTAAAATAGGTATCTATTTGGTGGTCTTCACCAATGAATAGCGGGTTTTGTTGCTGTAATACAGTTTCTAATGCAGCGAGTTTAGTTGTGCTGGCTTTAAATTCTATGTTGAGTATTGACATGTGGTGAAGATATAAAAAAACCGCCCCGGTTTAATCGGGACGGTTCAAATTTTTTCACTAAAAATCTTACTTCACCAACTGCAACTCATTAATAATATTTTTTGCGCCGCCTAATTTATCAATGCACCAAAGTACATAACGCACATCTACATTGATGGTACGGTTAAGGTCTTTATCAAATGCAATTTTATGGCTGAGGGCTTCGTAGTTGCCATCAAAGGCAAGGCCAATTAAATTGCCATTGCCATCCATTACCGGGCTGCCGCTGTTACCACCAGTGATATCGTTGGTAGTAATAAAACCAATCACCAGGTCATTGGTACGCTTATCAATGTATTGACCAAAATCACGATTCTTTAATAATTCGATCTGTTTTTTAGGCAGGTCAAATTCATAATCACCGGCAACATATTTTTCAAGAATACCTTTGCTGGTTGTTACATAATCATAAAACACGGCATCCCTGGGGTGATAACTTTTAACACTGCCGTAACTTACCCGCATGCTGAAGTTTGCATCGGGATACATTTTATTTACAGCAGCCGGGTTCATTTCCATAATACCTTTCAGGTACAGGCGGCCCAGCTCATCGTTTTTGGTGCGGAAAGCTGTAGATAATGAAACATATTTGCTGTTATAATTTTTTAGAAAAGCAGATGCATAGGCATAAGCAGGATCTTCCTGTAAAACAACGCCATCAGGCTTTGCAACAAAAGCATTCCATTTTGCATCATCCAATAACATGGTTTTGGCAAACACATCATGAGCCCACTTTTTAAAAGTGGCTTCATCATTTAAACTGCCATAAGTAGCTTTAAGACCTTCGTAAAAACCAACGGGGTGCTGGCTCTTATCTACATCATTGTAAAACATCATACAGGTAGCAGCCAATATTCTTTCATCACTTGGCAGGTCTTCCTTATCCAGGAAATCTTTACGGTTTGCTGTAGCAGCATCGGTTGCTTTTTTAAGATCGGCAGCCGTTGTACTGTTCTTTAACAGTTTATCTTCAAGTCCGCCTAAGCCTGCTGCTGCAGCAGCTAACGGAGAGCCCAGGATACCTTCGTTCAGGTACTGGCGCTGTTTGGCATAAGGTGTCCAGTCGGCATAATTTTTTGCATAATCGGTTAAAATATTTTCGTACTCAGGCTTACCTTTTGCCCAGGCAGCAAATTTATTTTCGTATGCCTGCTTCTGGTCATATACTTTGTATTTAATCAGTTGTTTTGTTTCGCCATCAAAAAATTTCCAGTAGTTGGCAACACCGGCATAATTATCTGCCAGTTTTAATTTAACTGCAGGATCTTTGATCATTTGCTCGTGCATGAACTTTAAACGCACATCACGTAAGCCAACCAAAGAAGGATTTTCAATTTCATTTTTCAATTTAATGCCATAGCTGGTTTCGTAACGGTTGGTACCACCGGGGTAGCCGTAGATCATAGCAAAATCACCATCTTTAATTCCTTTGATGCTAACCGGTAAAAAATGTTTTGGTTTTAAAGGAACATTGTCTTTGCTGTATTCAACGGGCCTGCCGTCTTTAGATGCATACACACGGAATATAGAAAAATCACCGGTATGACGTGGCCACTCCCAATTATCCGTATCGCCGCCAAATTTACCAACACTTTCAGGAGGTGCGCCCACAAGGCGTATATCTCTGTATGTTTTATATACATACATGATGTGTTGATTTCCTTTGAACATGCCATAGATCCTTCCGGCAAGTTCATTTGGTTTATCAGCAACTTTATCAGTAATAGATTTGTAAACCTCGGCAATCTTCTTTACCCTTTCCGCATAGGTCAATCCTTTTAACTGGTCTTCCACTTCTTTGGTAACATCCACGATCCTGTCTAAGAATTGCACCGTTAGTTTGCTCTGAATTTCCTGGTCTTTATTATAAGCATAAAAGCCATCCTGTAAATAATTATGTTCAACAGTGCTGGCTCCGGAAATGGCTGAATAACCACAATGGTGATTGGTAAAGATCAAGCCCTGGTTACTCACAATTTCGCCGGTACATCCGCCGCCAAAAATAAGTATAGCATCTTTTAATGATGACTTGTTGATGGAATACAATTGCTCTTTGGTAAGTTTCAAACCTTTTTTTACCATATCGTTATAAACCTGCTGGCCTAATAACATGGGTAACCACATGCCTTCATCGGCCTGCGCCTTAAACAGGCTGAGCGAAAGCACAACCATAATTAAAATCTTCTTCATATTGCTTATTTTTTAGGAAACAAATTTAGCGATTAATTGATTACCTAAAGCCATTCGGGGCCTCACTTCCTTTCCTCCTCTCCTAAAGAGAGGAGCCTGTGCATTAAAAGTAGACCATCGTTACATCTTTTATATCAACATTGTTTTGTATTTCATCAATAAGCAGGGTTTGCACATTCTATACAAAACATATTCTTCGCTTATATCTACTCCATATCCTCCCCCTTCGGGGGAGATAGAGGGCCCCGTTCTTTTTTCTTTATATTTGCTTCTTTAACCTTATACTGCAAATGCCGCTATTTGATATTAAGCTTCCAAAATCTATTGCCCGGGCACTTAATATTCCTATAAGTAACCCAAGAAGTCAGCAAATTAAAGTACTTAAGAAACTTTTGAAAAAAGCCAGGTTTACCGAGTTTGGCCAGCGCTACCGTTTTGATGATGTATTGATGAGTAACCATCTCGGAAAAAAATTCCAGGAAAATGTGCCAACATTCGACTACAATAAAATATATAATGCCTGGTGGTATAAAGCCAAGGAAGGAAGCCCGGATGTATGCTGGCCCGGTGTTATAAAATACTTTGCACTCAGCAGCGGCACCAGCGATGCTACCAGTAAATTTATTCCCATCACCAAAGACCTGATAAGAAGTAATACGGTTACCAGTTTTAATCAACTGCTCAGTTTAACCAAATACGATAATGTACCCAGAAGTTCGGTAGGAAAAGGCTGGCTGATCCTGGGTGGTAGTACACAACTGCAAAAAGGGCCAACTTATTTTGCCGGTGATCTCAGTGGTATTCAGCAAAGAAATATTCCTTTCTGGTTCCAGGGACTGGGGCTGTATAAACCCGGTAAAAAAATTGCCAAAGAAAAAGACTGGGCAAGAAAACTGGAAGAAGTGGTAAACAACGCTCCCAACTGGGATATTGGTTTTATTGTGGGCGTACCGGCCTGGTTGCAATTGTGCATGGAGAAGATCATTGAGAAATATGAACTGAAAAATATTCATGAGATGTGGCCCAACCTGGCATTTTATGTGCATGGCGGCGTGGCGATGGAGCCATATAAAAAAGGCTTTGAAAAATTATTGGGCAAACCCATTACTTATATAGAAACCTACCTGGCCAGTGAAGGTTTTTTGGCTTATCAAAACAGGCAGGATGCTGCAGGGATGCACCTGGCACTTAACAACAATATTTTTTTTGAGTTTGTACCCTTTGATCAGAAGAATTTTGATTCGGAAGGAAATATGGTGGAGGAACCTGAAGCATACATGATACATGAGATTGAAGAGCATAAAGATTATGCCATTCTCATCAGCACCAATGCCGGTACCTGGCGCTATGCCATTGGCGATACGGTAAGATTAGTTGACAGGGAAAGAAGTGAGATCATCATCACCGGCCGCACCAAACATTTTTTAAGTTTGGTTGGCGAGCACCTGAGTGTTGACAATATGAATAAGGCCATTGAAATGGTGAGCACCGACCTCAATATTTCTATCCCCGAATTTACTGTTGCCGGTGTGCCTTACGGAACTTTTTTTGCACACCAATGGTATATAGCAACAGATGATAAAGTTGACGAAGCCGATCTGAAGAACGGTATTGATGCAAAGCTTAAAGAGCTCAACGATGATTATGAAGTGGAGCGTAAGCATGCATTAAAAGAGGTGCTGGTTAAAGTTTTACCTGAAAGCACATTTATGGATTTTATGAAAGCCAAAGGAAAGATCGGTGGCCAGCACAAATTTCCAAGGGTACTGAAAGGAAAAATACTGGAAGACTGGCAACTGTTTTTAAAAGGAGAAAAGATCGCTTAATCATTATTCGAATTATTCAAGGCTGAATAATTCGTGTAATTCGTGTTTAAAATTCGTGTAATAAAAACTAATACTTCATCACCGGGCAACCAATTCCCTTTTCCTTATTCCCAAATTTATAAATTAACCCTGCAGAAGTACTGTGGTAATGGTCCTGCCGCTTTGGGTTAGCCGACTGGCTGAAACCATCCAGGTAATCTGTAAAAATAAAACGGTAAGAAGTTTCGATGTTAACAGAAAACCTGGGCGACAAAGGATACTCTGCACCTACGCCAACAGGCACCGATAAAAGCGCACGGGGTGTTCCTCTTGCATTGTCAACAGCCAGCCCGTCCATAACATCGGCCGATTCTCCAAATACATTCATGTCCATACGGCTGTAATCTTTTTTTACCCGCACCAATGAAATACCGGCGCCGGAAAATATATAAGGCATAATGCCCCGGTCATCGTAGTTTCTGCCCAGTATATTCCAAACTAATTGTGCCGAAAATTCTTTTACAGGCGTGGTAAAATAAAAATTACGCTGCTGCCTGAATTCGGGTTTGCTGTAGCGGCTGTCATCGCCCTTTAATCTTGCAAAACTAACAAGCACACGAGCAGCTAAAAAATGATTAATTGGTTTTTTTGCAAAAAAAGAAAATCCCGGCTGTATGGTTCGGAAGGAGCCGAACCTTTCAGGCGTGAGATCGCCCTGGTAAATGTATATACCGCCGTTAAGACCAACGCTCATGTCTTTATAAAACTGGGCATTGCTTTTACCGGCAAAACATAAAAAGGAAATGCATACAATGGCTGTGGTTGTCGCTTTCAAAAGGCTTCGTTTTAAGTTGATGTAATGAAAGCAGCGTTATGGTATCCATACTACTTCGCTAAAAGCTCCGTAGTACCCGAATGTAGCCTTGTATTCATATAAAGTGTTTTTTCTTGAACGGTAAACAGGAATCTGAATTGTTGCTATAACTGTTAAATGAATCTTAATTAAGATGAGGTCATACTGTTTAAACGGCATTAAAAATTTATATAAATAAAGCTAACTGCGTAATCATATTTATTTTATTAAAAATGGTTTCTTAAATTTAGCAGATGGTTAATGCTTTTTTAAAAGGCCTGGCGATTAGTTTGCTGCTGATATTTTCTGTAGGCCCGGTAATATTTACCATCATCAAGCAAAGTATAAACCATGGCCGGCGTGGTGGCTTCAGTTTTATTATTGGCGTTTGGGTCAGCGATCTGATATGGGTTGTGTTAAGCAATGGTTTCAGCGAAGCCATAAAAACGCTACTAAACTTCAAGATCCCCATCGGTATTGCAGGTTGTGCTTTTTTAATAGGGATGGGTATTTATTTTGCATTTATAAAAAAAACAGAACCGCGACGTTTGCAGGAACCTGTAGAAATTGCAGGCGATGAATATACCCCTACCGGTAAAAAGACAAACTACTTCGCAATTATGAGTTCAGGTTTTATCATCAATACACTAAACCCGGCAGTCATTTCTTTTTGGGTAATTATGGCTGCATCATTGGCATCTGTTTATTCATTTTATGACCGTGTAATTATTTTTTCTACCTGCCTGGGCGTAAATATGCTGGCTGATGTTGGAAAAGTTTTTGGTGCTGGTTATATCGGCAAAAAATTAAGCGACCGGGTGATCCTTATCATCAACCGGGCTTCGGGCGTATTATACCTTATTTTTGGTTTTGCGATCCTGGCAGGCATCATTTACACATTGGTAAAAAATTAACAGTAAAAATTAGTACTTCATGAACATCAATTTTTATTTTGCTGCATGAAATTACTACTGCCAATTCTCCTTTTCATTTCTACAGCATCCTTTTCGCAATCGGCCGACTTCATACAACTTAAAAAGAATAATAAAACCATCACCACGTATTACAGCGGAATGAATATTTCACTCACTACCGAAAGCGGTGCTTATATTAATGCAAATATCAACGGTATAAACAACGATACTATTTACCTGCAGGAGTTCATCATCCGTTACATTCCTACAACAATCGGCACTTACATTGTTGATACTGCAGGCAGTTATCATTATAAATACCATTACAACCAGGTGGCAGCAATTGGTAAAAAAGAAAAAACAAATTTTAATACCCGGGGAAGCGGCGCTGCTTTATTAGGCGGCGGTGCAGTACTTACTTTGGCCAGCGGCGTTATATATGTGGCCGACAGAAAAAAATTCAGTACACCTTTATTGCTTGCATCTGTTGGACTGGGAACACTTGGATATTTTATGGCCAAAGGAAAAAAGGGCGGCAATGCGATGGTAATCGGCAAAAAATATAAATTGGTTTATATCAACATGAGCAATAGGAAAACTTAATTCCTGGTAGTGAATCATTTTGAAAATTCGATATATCAAACGAAATTGTCAGCCAGAGCTTGTCGAAGGCGGCTTATACCAAAAAAAGGTTTCGACAAGCTCAAACCTGACAGTTTTTCAAATTAACACACAGCCTGATTCTTTACCGTACTCCAACACCAGCTAAATGGTATATTGCAGCTAAACATAACCCGGCGATGAAGAAAAAAATATGGATGTGGGTAAAAAGGATCTTCTTCTGGATCTTTATTGTACATATATGCTGGTTCCTGGTTTTTATCATTCAAAAATTTTCTGTTGCAGGTTTTGCTGTTGCAAACCTTAAAACAAAAATGTTAATTGTTTTTGCAGTTGTTCTTGTTGTTGGACTTGTTTATTATTTTAAGCTGCGCCATATTGAATTTGTAAAAAAGGCGGCCATCGTTTTACGGGAAGCTTTTATCATTGCTTATATCTCTTCCACTTTATATTTATTGTTGGGTATCATTTTTAATCCGCTGATCACGTTAACACAGGTAGGCAGTATTTTACAGGGCTATGGTTTAAGCAGAGACTATGTTAGTTACGATGATATGGGCCCCAATATAAAACTGGCTGTAATTGCCAGCGAAGACCAGCAATTTCCTGATCATGACGGGTTTGATATTAAAGCAATAAAAATTGCGATGAAGTATAACAAGCGTCATCCAGATAAAGTAAGGGGCGCCAGTACTATTAGCCAGCAGGTTGCAAAAAATGTTTTTTTGTACCAGGGTGGCGGGTTTTTAAGAAAAGGTATTGAAGTTTTTTTTACTTTTTCTATTGAAGGCATCTGGACCAAACGAACCATCCTGGAACGTTATTTAAATGTTGCAGAAATGGGCCCCGGTATTTTTGGTGTACAGGCTGCAGCAAAAAAATATTTTAATAAAAATGCTAAAGATCTAACCGCCGCAGAAGCGGCGCAGATTGCCGCCTGTTTGCCTAACCCCAAACGATTAACCGTAAAGCCACTCAGTAATTATGTGGCATCTCGGTACGGCAGTATTGTACGGCAGATGGGTAACCTGGCAGGAGATCCGGATGTACAGGAGATAATTAAATAATTGCTTATAGTTTGTTTACAGCGACAATTGCTTTTTGTAACCTTTCTTCATAATTGCCGCTTATATCAACCCAGGGAACCTGTTGGTTAACAAGAATATCTTTATAATGATGATATAGTTTCTGTCTGCTTACCAGGTCGGGATACTCTCTCAACTCATCTTTAACCCAGGGCAAGTCAATATTGCACAACAGGTACAGATTATATTTTCTTTCTGCAATACGGTTTAGTATCCAGTGATGGCATTTTTCAAAAACAAATTCGCACCATACTTTCATAACGTACATGTCCGTATCAATGAATACAGGTTGACCGTTGTTTGTTGTTCGTTGTTCGGGAGAACTTACTCCGCCCAACAACCAACGATCAATGGCCAGCTCTTCTCCCGCAACCTGTCCTTTGGCAATATCCAGCAGGTTTTCATATGTATAAGCAGTACCGTTCTTCAAAAGATATTCCCTGGCATATTCTTTTCCCCAAATAGTTTGGTAATGTGCAGCAAGCTGTTCACAAAGGGTGCTTTTGCCGGTTGACTCGGGTCCGATGATGACAATTTTTTTAACCATTGGTATTTTTGTAACGGTTCAGATCCATAATAAAACTAATTACAAAATAGGTGAGCATGCCAAACCTAAGCAATTTTCTAAAACTATCCGAAGATGGTATCGCTAAAATATAAACCGTAAACAGTATGATCAGCACGGCTTTAATGATCAACCATATTTTTTTATTACTGCTCATGCCACATAGGTTTTGCCTTTACTACTTTTTTATGAATGGGGCAGTCTTTGTCATGCGCCCCCTGTATATAACCGGCACTCATGATAAACTCATTAACAATTTCACCGCCGGTAAATTTAAAGGTCTTTTTAAAAAGTTTTGTCCACTCTTCTTTGCTTTTAGGATGCTGCTGTGCCAGCCATGCTTTAAAAGACCCGGATTCTTTTTGAAGCGTAAGAATGGTCTTTGCATTTTCGATAGCCGCATTTATTTTAAGCCGGTTACGAATTATACCAGCATCATTCATCAACCGCTCAAAATCCTTCTCTTTATAACCGGCAATTTTTTTTATGTTGAAATTATGATAAGCTTTCCTGAAATTTTCCTGCTTATTCAGAATGGTGGTCCAGCTAAGACCGGCCTGGTTTATTTCCAATACAAAGCGGCAAAACAATTCATTATCATCATCAATAGGAAAACCATATTGTGTATCATGATAAATTTTATGAACAGCTTGTTCGCCGGGTTTTAGTGAATTGATAAATGTGCAATAGCTCATTGTTTATTTGTTTTTTTTATCCATTCCGCTAATCCAAATACGGCCATCACCAGCAACACAATATAATAAACACTGGTAAACACATAATGTTTTACAAAGTATAAAGGTATGGAGGCAATATTGGTAGCTATCCACCAAAACCAGCTTTCTACTTTCTTTTTTGTCATCAGCCACATACCGGTAAATGCGGTTGCAGAGGCAAAGGCATCGGCCCAGGGAATAACACCATCAAAAAAAGCAGATTTAAAATAGGTAAGGGCCGCAAAAATGCTGATGTAAAAAAAAAGGAAGAAAAGGATTTGCTGTACCCACTCTTTTTTATTGGAGTAGGTAATGTGTAATACAATTTCTTTTCGCTGGTCTTTCCTCGTCCACATATACCAGCCCGAAATACTCATGATGGTATAGTATAAATTTACGGATGCTTCGCCAAGCAAATGCCCGTTAGCGCTTATATAAATGTAGATGATGGTGTTGATCAATCCCACAGGGTAAACCAAAATATTTTCAGCACGGGAATACCAAACACTGGCAATACCTGCAAAAACGGCTACGTATTCGTACCAGGTGGTGTGCGACATATCTGCAATAAACTGCTGGTAAATTTCTGGTAAGCTCACTTGCTTTAATTGGTTGGTTTTGTATTCCGGTAAAATCTGAAAGGCCGAAGATAGCGGATTCGCTTTTGTGTTTGAAACCTGGTGCCTACCTGTGTCCACTTATCATTTTTATCGTATCGCCAAACAATAAAATGTAAATGCGGAAAATAAGAATAACCGGTGCGGCCACTAAGGCCAATTACCTGCCCTTGTTTTACTGGATCGCCAAGCTTTACAAAAACCGAATCGTGTTTTAAATGCCAATAGCCCGACCTGGTGCTGTCTTCATGCTGAATAACAATATAATTACCATCTCCCCGGTACTTAACGTTTGAACCACCCCTACTGCCATCTTTTTTTATACGCACAACCATGCCATCCCTTACGGCACAAACTTTTGTCCCTTTCTTCATTTTAAAATCAAGTGCAGCACGGTGCTTATGGGTGTAGTGGCTAAAATAACCCTGCACCAGTAAATGGGTCTTGTTTTCCTGGTAAGGAAGATGATAAACATAACTGGTATCGTCTTTAAGAATCCCTTTCTGCAGTAACTTAAGTTCTTTACGCATTGGATTATTGCTAACGGTGCAGCCGGTTATTAAAATCAGCAATGAAATTACTAATGGAAATAAAATTGTTGTTGCTTTCATCTAAATATGAAACAAAGATAAAGCCCCAAAGTTTAAACTCCGGGGCTTTATGATGTATAAAAATTAATGTTTGTTATTGCTTACTCAGCTTCTGCTACTACTTCTTTCACTTCAGGTATCATACGTTTCATCATGCCTTCTATTCCTGCTTTTAAAGTGATCATGCTGCTTGGGCAACCACTGCAGCTTCCCTGCATCATTAAATTAACCTTACCATCTTCGTAGCTTTTAAACTGAATGGCACCGCCATCCATTTCAACAGCAGGCTTCACATAATTTTCCAACAGTTCTTTTATACGCTTTACCACATCATCATCATCGGCACTTACTGTATTGCTGCTTTCTGTTTTCATCGCTGCCACTTCTTCATCATTCACCACGGCTTTGCCTTCTTCCAGGTATTCTTTTAAAAATGTTTTAATAGAAGGAATCACATCCTGCCAGTCTTCAGTTTCTGCTGTTTTGGTAAGTGTAATAAAATTGCTGGCAATAAAAACAGCTTTTATAAAAGGAAAGGTAAACAGTTCCTGTGCCAGTGGCGAAGGCTTTGTACTTGCTTCATCTGCAAAGTCGATGCTCTTGCCCGGGTATAAAAGTTTGTTTGCCACAAACTTCATCGTTTCTGGATTGGGTGTCATTTCGGTGTATATACTTATAACCGGGTTTCCTGTCTTGATCATAATACTGTATTTAAAAATTCAACTACAAAACTAACAAGAATTGCGCTGTTTTGGTTTGAAAAGGCTGTTAAAAGGGAGATTTTTCGGATTTCGCAAAGAATTTTAACGCGGCGGAAATGAGTTAAAGAGAATACGCAAAGAAAAAAATCTGCGTAACCTCATTTTCTTCGCTTCTCTGCGATAAAAAAGATTATTCTACAATTCTCAGTTTGGCGTAATTCAACATGATCTTCTTTTCTCCATTCAGATCAAAATTTACAGTGGCAATGGGGTTGTGTGCTGCGCCTTCCATTTTCATCACTTCGCCAAAACCAAATTTCATGTGTTCTACTTTATTGCCAACCTGCAGGCTACTGGTATCGCTGGGTTCAAAATTTTCGGAAGGCGTATGTTCTACCGCTTTGCTGGTTACAGGCTTTGTTGTAAAAACTTCCGCTGTTTTTTTTGCAGGAGGCGCACCATATTGCTTCTCGGCACGTTGTGCTGCATTCCAGCCGCCCCCGCCATTGCCAAAATTACGCTGCATACGTTCTCTGGCACCACCCTGCTGCCAGCCACCACCGCTGTTAACTGCTGCGCCACCGGCATAACTTTTATCTACATAATTTTCCGAAATTTCATCCAGGAAACGGCTGGCATCGTTTTGTTGTAACTGCCCAAACCGGTAACGGGCATTGGCATAACTTAACCACAACCTGTTTTTTGCACGGGTGATGGCCACATAAAATAAACGGCGTTCTTCTTCCAGTTCTTCTCTTGTATTTATGCTCATGGCATTTGGAAAAAGGGTTTCTTCCAGTCCGCCAACAAACACCACCGGAAACTCCAAACCTTTGGCTGCATGTATGGTCATCAATTTTACCACATCCTGGTTTTCTTTATCTTCCCCATCAGCATCGGTTAATAAAACAATTTGCTGTAAGTAAGCACCCAGGCTTTTATCTCCCACTTCGCCATCCTCTTCATTCATGGGCGTTTCGGTAAATTCTTTAATGGAGTTTAATAATTCCTGTACGTTTTCGTAACGGGCTAAACCTTCGGTGGTTTTATCATTGAATAATTCTTTAACGATGTTAGTGCTTTTGCCAACAATAATTGCGAGGTCGTATGCATTCTTTTTTTGTAATTCACTCTGGAACATTTTTATCATCGTTACAAAATTGTCGATGCTTTCCAGGGTTCCGCTTTTATAACCATATATGGCAGCGTTGCTGATGATATCCCACATGGTAAGGTTATTATCATTGGCGAAAAGCACGGCTTTATCAACGGTTGTTTTACCAATGCCCCTGGCCGGAAAATTGATGATGCGTTTTAATGCTTCTTCGTCCCGAGGGTTTACAACCAATCTTAAATAAGCAATAAAATCCTTTACTTCCTTTCGTTGATAAAAACTCATACCGCCGTAAATGCGGTAGGCAATACCCATGCGGCGCAGGGCTTCTTCAAAACTGCGGCTCTGCGCATTGGTGCGGTACAGGATGGCAAAATCCTTATTGTAATAATGATTGCGGAGTTTTTGTTCCTGTATAGTATCAGCCACCATTTTGCCTTCGTCATTATCCGTCATGGTGCGTACCAGGTTAATTTTTTCTCCTTCAGCATTCACGGTAAATAATTTCTTTTCTATCTGTCCTTTATTGTTGGCAATAATTTCGTTAGCAACGTGTAAAATATTTTGTGTGCTGCGGTAATTCTGTTCAAGCTTTACCACTTTTACTTCGTCGTAATCTTTTTGAAACTGTAAAATATTTTCAATGGTTGCACCACGAAAACTGTAAATACTTTGTGCATCATCGCCCACCACACAAACATTTTCATGCATGGCGCCGAGCAACTTAATGATCTCGTACTGGGCGGTGTTGGTATCCTGGTACTCATCGATCATGATGTATTTAAACTTGCGCTGGTATTTGCTTAAGGCATCCGGAAAATTCTTAAGCAGAATATACATTTTAAACAACAAGTCATCAAAATCCATGGCGCCGTTTTTAAAGCAACGCTTTACATAGGCATCATAGATCTGTCCAATAGCAGGACGATTGGCCCGGGCATCTTCCTGCTGCAGCGCCCAATCGTTCATATATTCTGCAGGCCCTATCAACGAATTTTTTGCAGAAGAAATTCTGTTGTAAACCACATTGGGTTTGTAATGTTTATCATCCAATGCCAGTTCGTTGATGACTGTTTTAACAACAGATTTAGCATCATCGGTATCGTAAATGGTAAAGTTTGATGGAAAACCCAGCCTGGGTGCTTCGGTCCGCAGTATCCTGGCAAAAACACTGTGAAATGTGCCGATGTATAAATTGCGGGCTTCGGAATTGCCCAAAATTCTTTCTACCCTTTCCTTCATTTCGGCCGCTGCCTTATTGGTAAAAGTGAGTGCCAGTATATTAAAGCTGTCAACATTGTGTGCAGCCATTAAATGCGTGATCCTTGTTGTAAGCACTTTTGTTTTGCCGCTGCCTGCGCCGGCAATGATCATAATGGGTCCGTTAACATGCATTACTGCCTCCCGCTGTGGTTCGTTCAGTTCGTCTAAATACTTCATGTGGCGAAGGTACGCATTGGGGGGATGGAGTGAAAACTTGTGCGGAAATAATTACCGTTGGTATAAATTATCTTTTTGTACCCGGCAGGAAATTTATATTTATGGTAATAAAGTAAGCCTTTGCAACACATCGAATTCTTTCATATTGCCCATTTTGAAAACAACTATCACCGGGTAAAGCCTGCCGCAGCACTGGAAGGGTTTATTGATTTTTTTTGGGAGACAAAATTTGATGAACTGCTGCAACAATATCCCGAAGGATTTTCTGATGCACTTTTCCCCAATATTGGATATACCTACCTGGTCAACCTGGGCACTCCATTTGTAATGCAGGTAGATGATAAAAAGTTCAACATGAAAACCGATGGTTTTTTGCCGCGTAATAAATCCATTGAATGTTATCATCGACCCGGTAATAAATTGTTTGGCATCAAATTCAAAATATCGCCGATCATTTTTAAAACAAGAGTAGATTTTTCGGAGTACCGGGAATATATTTATCCCCTGAGTTACCTGATGGAACAGGCTGTAATTGATAAAGTAAAAAAAGCAGCGTCATTCGAAGCAAGAATAATTATCCTGAATGAATATTTTCAATCCATTGCAAGCTCTTATTCGGGTTCCTGGGAACCAATACATATTGTTTCTGAAATACTGGAATACTGCAACAGGAAAAATGATTTTACCAGGTCCATAGAATCGTTTGCTGCACAGTATAAAATATCTGCAAGGACTTTACACCGTTATTTTGAAACAACTACAAGCCTGAGTAGTAAAAAAGCGTTGCAGATCTTACGAATCCGCAAAGCAGTAAAACAACTTTCAGAATCGCCGGAAGATTTTAATTACGAATCATACGGCTATTATGATTACAGCCATTTTTGTAAACACCTGAAGCAGTTTTTAAGGAAAGAGACTATTGTAAATTTACAACCACATTTGCAGTTGCTGCAAATGATCAATCTTAAAAAGTAACAGCATTTTCTCTTAAAATGTTAGTCAGGTTCAATCATCGCAACGGTCAGGTAACCCTTTAGGGGCGGAGGGGTGCTTATCCTCCCGCTCTCTGCCTTTCTTCTTCCGAAGCGGTTGTTCTTCTTCTTGCAGCCTGTACTTTGTTATTTCCAAAACGATAAGTGAAACTAATATTAGCAATCCTTGTTTCTCTGTAAGCGTGCCATTTCTCAACATAGTTGTTGTAAGTGATAACAGCCTTTGGTAAGTTGGTCCAGAAGATATCGGTGATATTAAAGCGGACAGTCCCCTTATTTTTTAAAATTGTTTTTTGCACACCGGTCGAAATGCCCCATTGCGGATCAAGTACCATATATCCATATTGCCCGCCGGTATTCAGACTTGCATTCAATTCAGCCGTCCAGCCTTTTTTAAAGGTGAAAGTATTGCTGGTTTTTATATCGGCTGCAGGCTTTCCATTGTTTAGGGTAGTGCCGCTGAAACTGCCATGAAACTTTTGGTAATAGATATTTCCGTTGTTGGTCATGTTCCACCACTTGCTGATCTTGAGGGGAGCAGATATGGATAACCCTACATAATCAGATGATTCAAGATTAATAGGTATCTGCACAGTAACATTATCTGCCGATGGAATGTTTGGGAATACTTCTTTGAATCTTGCCAGGGTAATATTCTGGTCGTCTTTGGTATGAGCATAACTTAAACCAAAGTTCAAATTCTTTACAGTATAACTTAATTCATACGACCAGGTAAGTTGAGGCAGTAATCCGGGCTTGCCGGTTGCGTATGTTGTTACATCAATTAAAAACAAAAACGGATTCAGTTGGGAGTATCCCGGACGATCTATACGGCGGCTTACAGACAAACCAAGTGTTTGATCTTCCTTTAATTTATAATTAAAAAAGGCGCTGGGGAATAATTGAAAATAACTCGAATCAAATTTTACGTTGCCGATCTTTTGCTCGGTGTTAAGGTTTGTCTGTTCTCCCCTCAACCCAACCTGGAAATCAAATTTCTTAAAAGTCTTACTGAAGTTTATGTACGCAGCATTGTTATTTTCCTTGTATAAAAAATGATTGGTTTTGTCAGGATCGTTTTGTGGCGTACCGCTGCTTACATCATAAAACTTTGCATCATTGTCAGATGAAACGAAACTTGTTTTAATACCAGCTTCCAATTTGCCATCCTTTGCAAGAGGATTTGCATAATCAATTTTAGCAGTTTTAAAATTGAGTTTTCCGTTTTGATCACCATCAAGTACATAGCCTGGTTGTAGTTGCGAGCCATCAAGTTTATAATAATTGGTTGCGTTAACTGTTAAAGAGGTTGATCCGTAATTTCCATAATCAACATCAGCAGTTAATTCCCTGCCCTTGCTATTGAAAGTATGTTTGAAGTTTATATTGGCAACGATACTATTTCCATGATCATTATTATAGGCTAAAGAGTTGAACGTACTTGTCGCCTGTTTTTGGGGATCAAGCACAATAGAGCTGTTATTATTATCACGGGTATAATGATTAAAATTTCCGTTTACCACAAAGCCAATGATTGTTTTTTTGGAAGGAAAGAAATCCATGCCTAACCTGGTGGTATTGCTGGTTACAGGAGATTTTGAATAGTTGTCTTTCAGATCTCCTCCGTTATACACACCGTTCTCATAAAAATTTCTGTCTAATAATAAATGGTTTAACCCAATACGATAGGCGTAATTGTAATTACCAAAGATGTTTACTTTCTTGTTGCGGTAATTAAATGACAGGCCTGTATTTGCTTTTGGATAAACCCCCTGCCCATAACCTGCAACAAAGGTTCCATTGATTCCCATCCGTTGATCTTTCTTCATGCGTATGTCAATAATACCGGAATTGCCGGCTGCATCATATTTGGCAGAAGGATTTGTAATGATATCAATTCGCTCAAGCGCCGAAGAGGGTAATCCTTTTAAATAATTTGCAAGGTCTTCCCCCGTCATAGCTGTTGGTTTTCCATCAACCATTATAATAACACCAGATTTGCCACGCAGGGTAATGTTGTCATTCTGATCAATGTTCACGCCGGGAGAGCGTTCCAGAACCTCCATGGCTGTGCTGCCGGCACTTACAATACTGTTTTCAACATTCACCACAATACGGTCTGATAATTTTTGAATAAAAGGTTTGCGGCTGTTTACCGTTACGCCCGCTAAGTCAGTGGTGCCGGGTTGCAGCGATAATGATGGCAGCACTACCGTATTTTTTGAAGCAGATAAATTAAATGCTGTTGAGTATTGTGTTTTATAATTTATAACTGAGGCTTTAATTATGTAATCGCCATATTTAATATTTTCAAATTCAGCCTGTCCGGCTTTATCTGAAACAGAAACCTTCACCAGCGAGGAATCTTTTGCTTTTCGTAACTCAACTGTTACGTTTTCAACCGGTGTTTGCTGGTTGTTTAGAATGGCAGTAGTTATTTTTCCACGGCTGTTTTCCTGTGCCGTTGCTGAAAAGCAGAAAACTATCAATAAAAATGTAATAACTGGTTTCATGGTATATACTTTAAAACAAAGCTGCACTTAAAACGAATATGTTCGTAGCATAATTATATTAACAGTTATTAGGTAAAGATGAATGGAGAAACAGCAACCAGGCAATGTCTGTTTTTTACATTTTTTGCAACTATTATGTTGCTATCTTAAACCAACTATACAAAAAGAATTCCCCATGCTACAGCCTTCGGTTTTTATGATTCTTTTTATGGGATATTTACCACTTTTAATTTCAAGGCATAGTGAGTATATTTAATATCATTCATATTTTATGGGTTGCCAACAAAAGCACTTCTATTCATTTACAGGATGCTGTAAAACAAATTTGTATTGGAACCGATTTCGACGGACTGATAAATGCCATTGACTGTTGTAAACAAACAACCGGTATGCCGCAACTAAAAAAAGATATGCGTGCCGATATAGTAAAGGGTCTATTAAAAATAGGTGCTGCTATTGATGCAGATGAACTGCTGGAAAATATCTTTTATATCAATGAAAGTGATTTTATGCTGAAACGTATCATGGAAATGAGGGGTTAAAATTACCGTACACAGATTTACCGACCCATTCTTATTATATTTTTACTGTATGCAAGCCTCCTAATAGGGTGATTTCACCCCCTTTATTACCACTTTGTGGTATTGTTTAGTTCAAAAAACTGTCTTCTATTTGTTTATTAATTCAAACGCAAGCCATTCTGTAATCGCAAAAAATTATTGGGCCTGTTTTTAAGACCGAACCTTTTTGAGAACAAAGGGATCTTTCCTTTGTGGATTTTTCTCATGCTTGAACACATCCCCGTCCCGATTCCTCGGGATGGGTCTTTTTTTTACAGCCATTTTTACAAACTAAATAAATTATCAAAAAAATACTAAAATAATTAGTGTTAATAAAATTAAACGATTATCTTTGGTTCCGAATTTACATTTACAACGCAAAACCAGATACATCAATTAAAAATTCAGACAATGAGCAAGACAGAAAATTTAGAAAAAACAGAAAAATTTAAGGCGCTAAAATTAACGATGGACAAGATCGATAAAGATTTTGGCAAAGGATCGGTAATGATGATGAGTGATAAGGGAATTATTGAACAGGAAGTTATTTCAACAGGTTCCATCGGGCTTGATATGGCACTTGGAATCGGAGGCTTACCTAAAGGAAGGGTAATAGAAATTTACGGCCCTGAAAGTTCGGGTAAAACAACCTTGGCTATCCACGTAATTGCAGAAGCACAAAAGAAAGGTGGTATGTGTGCTTTTATTGATGCTGAACATGCTTTTGATAGTGTTTATGCACAAAAGCTTGGAGTAGATATTGATAATTTATTAATCTCTCAGCCCGATTATGGAGAACAGGCGCTGGAAATTGCAGACCGGCTAATTCTTTCCGGTGCATTGGATGTGGTGGTTATAGATTCTGTAGCAGCACTGGTACCCAAAAGTGAACTGGAGGGTGAAATGGGCGACAGTAAGATGGGCTTGCAGGCCAGGTTGATGAGCCAGGCTTTGAGAAAATTAACAGCTACCATTCATAAAACAAACAGTTGCTGTATTTTCATTAATCAATTGCGTGAAAAGATCGGCGTTATGTTTGGTAATCCCGAAACAACAACGGGAGGTAATGCATTAAAATTCTATGCTTCCGTACGTTTGGATATACGCCGTATGGCACAGATAAAAGATGGGGATGATGCTATTGGCAACCACGTAAAAGTTAAAGTGGTGAAAAATAAAGTAGCACCGCCTTTCCGCCTGGCTGAATTTGATATTATTTATGGAGAAGGTATTTCTAAAGTGGGCGAAATTATTGATATGGGTGTGGAGCTGGGTATTGTACAAAAAAGCGGAAGCTGGTTTAGTTACAATAATGATAAGCTGGGCCAGGGAAGAGAATCAGTAAAACAATTGATGCTCGATAATCCTGAAATGGCCAATGAGATAGAAGCTAAGATCAGGGAAAAGATCAAAGAAATGCAATCGGCCTAATCGCAAATAAAAAATACTTATTGGGTTAGTAAGTATAAAGCTATTGTATGTAAAAATGCAATAGCTTTTTTTATTCGCTTATTTTTGTCTTCAGGATCCCGCGGACAACTTAAAAAAAATATTTGAATAAGAGAAGCATAGCACATACAGCACTGGTTTTTACAAATGTCTTTTTTGCCATAAACCTTTCTGCTGTAAAACACCTTACCAATAATCACCTGGTAGGGGCATTTGGTTTAAATGTTGTGCGGGTTGGAGTAAGTGTATGCCTGTTTTGGTTATTGTATTTAATAAAGCCTGTAAATATTAAAATAGATAGATCAGACAGGATGCGGCTCTTTTTTTGTGCCGTTGCGGGAATAGCTATTAACCAATTATTTTTTATAAAAGGCCTTTCACTAACCTACCCTATTCATGCGGCATTGCTATTACTCATTACGCCGATTTTGATTGTTATTATAGCCGCCTGGATATTAAAGGAACGCCTGGGTATTTTGAAAGTAACCGGTCTCTTATTGGGTGTTGCGGGGGCATTGGTTTTAATACTGGCAAAAGACAGCAGCGGAAACGCTGACCATGTTTTGCTGGGAGATTTGTTTATTATCATCAACGCCATCTCTTACACCATCTATTTTATTATTGTAAAGCCGTTAATGACCAAGTATAATGCAATTGTTATCTTAAGATGGGTTTTTACAATAGGATTGGTTTTAGTGCTTCCTTTTGGTTGGGTAGAATTTAAGGTTATTCCCTGGCAACAATACACGGCTGTTGATCTTACAAGCATGGCACTGATCGTAATAACCGGAACATTCCTGGCCTACCTGTTTAATTTATACGGTATAAAGATCCTGGGCGCTTCTGTTGCAGGGTTTTATATTTATACGCAACCCGTATTTGCCGCATTAATTGCCATGTTCTTCTTACACGAGCAACTGGCATTGTATAAGATTTTAGCAGCTGTGCTTATTTTTGGTGGCGTTTACCTGGCAAATAAACAATTTAAAAATGGTTGATTATATAATTGCAAATACCGAAGACGAATACCTACACGCTGCGAAGCTTTTTAAAGAATATGCTGTCTGGTTAAATATTGACCTTAGTTTTCAAAATTTAGAAGCGGAGTTAGTGGCATTAAAAACCATGTATGCTTTGCCTGGCGGCGGAATAATTTTGTGCAAAAAAAATGACGAATATTTTGCCTGTGTGGCCATAAGAAAAATCGATAGGCATACAGCAGAATTAAAAAGGATGTTTGTTCAACCGGCTTACCAGGGCCAGGGAATTGGCAAAGATTTGCTTGAAAAGGCAATTGAATTGGCAAAAGCGGCAAACTACCAATGCATTAAATTAGATACGTTGAATTATATGTCTTCTGCCATTAAGCTCTACAAAAGACGGGATTTTTATGAAATACCCGCTTATTATCATAACCCTAATGAAACTGCAGTTTATTTTGAATTACAAATACAGGAATGATCATTTTTTGGGATAATCAAAAAACAAAAACTCTTTCTTTGCTTTAAAGAATTCTGACCATTTGGAGATGCCTGCTTCTACTGCAAAAATGGCGCAGGTGGGCATATTATCAATACGGGTCTTTGTGTTCAGGCTGTTCACAAAATAGGTTATGCCCGGATTGTGTGCGCATATAACAACCGCATCTAAGCTATCAGGCAATGCGGCTATTTCATCATAAAATACTTCTGCAGGGGCATGATATAAAGCTGAGATGAAAATGATGTCAGCAACAGGCTTCCGTAAGGTTTCTGCAAAGAGCTCAATTGTACTTTTTGCCCTCAGCGCCGGACTGGATACCAACGCATCAATTTTAATTCCTTTATCTAATAACCTTTTCGCCATCACAGGAGCATCAGATCTACCCCTTTCATTAAGGGGGCGCTCAAAGTCATTACCAAAAAAGTGTTGATCACTTTTGGCGTGGCGAATTATATAAACTGTTTTCAATAAGCTGTTTTTATAAAAATAAAAATTATTTACCGAAACGGCAATTGTGAAACGAAACTTTCACAACTTTACAAATAAACAGGGATATGTATACATTTAATTTCCGCACATTATCATTAATAACAACAATGCTGTTTTTGTTTTCATGTGCTACAATAAAAAAGGGTACCAGCACATCTGCCAATATCAATAGCCTGAAGTATATAGGCGGTTATGAAATACCTTACAACTTTAAATTTAAGAACACAACAGTTGGAGGTTTATCTGGTATTGATTACGATGTCAATAACAATTTATATTATCTCATAAGCGATGACAGGAGCGATATTAACCCGGTACGTTTTTATACAGCTAAAATATTTTTTACCCAAAGTAAGATCGATAGTTTTGTTTTTACTGATGTAAGAAATATACAGCAAGCTGATGGAAGTGTTTATCCAAACAGGAGCCAGGACAAGTTTAAAAACCCGGACCCGGAAGCGATACGTTACAATCCAGTAAATAAGCAACTGGTTTGGAGCAGCGAAGGTGAAAGAGTTGTAAAAGTAAATGATACAGTCCTTATTGACCCCACAGTAATTAGCATCAATCCCGCAGGAAAGTATATGGATAGTTTTGCTCTGCCTGCCAATTTAAAAATGCAGGTTGTTGAAAAAGGACCCAGGCGTAACGGGGTATTGGAGGGAATGAGTTTTGCCGATAATTACAAAACACTTTTTGTAAATGTAGAAGAACCGTTGTATGAAGATGGTCCAAGGGCAGGGTTAACAGATAATAAACCTTTTATCAGGATATTAGAGTTTGTTGTTGCTGTAAAGAAAAATAAAGCACAGTATGCTTATAAGTTAGAACCCGTTGCATATGCCGCTAAGCCTGAAAATGCATTTATGTTAAACGGGGTGCCTGATATACTAAGCCTGGGAAATAATAAACTACTGGTTATAGAACGCTCATTTTCTACAGGGAGATTAGCCTGTACTATCAAGATCTTTATTGCAGATTTAAACGGCGCCAGCGATGTAACTGCCATTGTACTAAAAGACAATCAATCATTTACACCGGTAACAAAAAAACTGTTATTGAATATGGATGACCTGGGTATTTATATTGATAATATTGAAGGTGTAACTTTTGGGCCGCTACTTCCTAATGGACATAAAACGCTTTTATTTATTGCTGACAATAACTTTGCCGTGCTGCAGCGCACCCAGGTTTTATTATTTGAAGTGATGGAATAAAAGAATACTTTATAAATGGCTTTACATATTTAGCAGGATTGGTTAGCTTTGAATTTAAATTTTAAACTGATGATAAAGCCAATAAAAAGAACGGTATTGTTTACCATGTTTTTGTATTTACCTTTTTGCAGTATGGCCTGGGGCGTATTGGGCCATCGTATAGTTGGACAGATTGCAGATGCATATCTTACCAAAAATACCAAACGGGAGATTTTTAAGATACTGGGTAACGAATCGGTAGCCATGGCCAGCAACTGGCCCGACTTTATAAAATCAGACCCTTCCTATAAATACCTGGATGTATGGCATTATATTAATTTAAAAGCGGGGCTTAGTGAAACGGAAGTAAAAACTTACCTGGCTGCTGATACGGCTACAGACGCCTACACAAAAATAAACTGGTTAACAGGCCAGTTAAAAAATAAGGAACTGGAGCAGGATAAAAAGGTTTTGTACCTGCGCCTGCTGATACATATTGTAGGCGATATTCATCAACCCATGCACATTGGCAGGCCTGAAGACCGCGGTGGAAATGGCGTTAAAGTAAACTGGTTCAAAGACCCAACAAACCTGCATTCAGTTTGGGATTCAAAGCTGATAGATTTTCAGCAATTGAGTTATACCGAATATGCCTCATCTATTAATTATACAACCAAGGCACAAAGAAAGACATGGCAGGCTGAACCGGTTGCAGACTGGATCTGGCAATCGTACCAACAAGCCGAAAAAATTTATACCGATACAAAACCAGATGCCAACCTGAGTTATGATTATAATTTTAGGTTTATAAGTACTGTTAACCAGCAATTGTTATTAGGAGGAGTACATTTAGCGGGCCTGCTGAATGATATTTTTGGGTAAAATTTTTTCCCGTCCGTCCGAACGGGTATAGTCGGGCGGGCAAAGAGGCAAAGTGAGGAAAGAAAATTTTAGAAATTAACTGAAATACAAAAATTCTACCCAATTCTAAGCTCCTGAATCCTTTTAATATCCTCTTACATTTTTACCTTCCATATAATTCATGAAGGCTTTATTGCATACGCGGTTCCCGCCGGGCGTGGGATAGTTTCCGGTAAAATACCAGTCGCCCAAATTGGTTGGACATGCCTCATGCAAAGATTCGATCGTTTGATAAATAACACTTACCGGAATATCAATATCAGATGCAGTTATCAATTGTGCAATTTTAGCAGAAATGTCTTCAGGAGTAAATGGTTTATAAAGTTGCCTTACAATATTTTCAGTGTGTAACTGGTTGTTGCGTTGCAGTTCTTTGCATTTGTCCAGCATTTCAGCAAGAATACCCTGCTGGCCTGTATCATTCAGTAACTCTATAGCAGCTCTAAAGGCAATAAAATCACCCATCTTGCTCATGTCAATACCATAACAATCCGGGTAACGTATTTGTGGAGCCGATGAAACAACAATGATCTTTTTAGGTTCCAGTCTTGATAACATGCGGATAATACTTTCTTTTAAAGTTGTACCTCTTACTATACTGTCATCTATTACGACCAAGGTATCAATGTTTTTTCTTACAGTGCCATAAGTAATGTCATAAACATGCTGTACCATTTCATTACGGCTGCTGTCTTCGGTAATGAACGTGCGGAGTTTTACATCTTTAATAGCAATTTTTTCAATGCGGATTCTTCTGCTAACCATTTCTGTCAGCTTCTCTTCATTAAAATCCTTTCCCCAACTCAATATGCGTTCTATCTTTATTTTATTCAGGTAAGCTTCGGCGCCTTTTACAAGTCCGTAAAAAGCCGTTTCGGCGGTGTTGGGAATAAAAGAAAAAATGGTATTCTTCAAATCATAATCAATTGCTTTTAAAACCGTGTTACTTAAGAGATACCCTAATTTTTTTCGTTCCTTGTAAATTTTTTCATCGCTGCCGCGGCTGAAATATATCCGTTCAAAACTGCATGCTTTTCTTTCTTTTGGTTCTACGATCTGTTCAACAGCATAGCTGCCATCGGCTTTTACGATCAACGCATGGCCGGGCATCAATTCTTTTACCTCGTTCTCTTCCAGGTGAAAAGCCGTACGTATGGCCGCTCTTTCGCTGGCCGCAACAATTACATCGTCATGTATATAATAATAGGCGGGTCTGATACCATGCGCATCCCTCATCACAAAACCATCACCATTACCCAGCATACCGCTGAAAGTAAATCCCCCATCAAATAAGGGAACTGCTTTTTTTAAAACTTTCAAAATATCCATTTCGCCAGGAAATGCTTCATCCGCTTTTACTACAAAATGATACAGCACTTCCATCATGGCCGCCAGGTCACTTTGCCGTTGGAATTCACCGGGGTCAATATTTACCAACCCAAATAATTCTTCGGTGTTTACCAGGTTAAAATTGCCTGCCAGCGCCAGGTTGCGTGAAGGAATAGTATGACGTTTAATAAAAGGATGACAAAATTCTGCATTGTTTTTACCTTGTGTGCCATAACGCAGATGCCCCAATAAAACCTCACCTAAAAAATTGAGATGGCCTTTCATCAGGCCGGGATGGTTTTTAATATCCGGTTGATACTTTTCCACCTCATCATATTCTTTACCTATTTGGGCAAAAAGATCGGCAATCGGTTGATTGGCACCGCTTCGTAACCGATGTAAAAATGGATAACCTGGTTCGGTATTTAATTTGACAGCGGCAATGCCAGCCCCGTCCTGGCCACGGTTATGCTGTTTTTCCATTAACAGGTAAAGCTTATTAAGGCCATACATTACGGTGCCATATTGCTGCTGATAATAACTGAAAGGTTTTCGAAGGCGGATGAAGGCAAGGCCGCATTCGTGTTTAATGTCGTCGCTCATGGTGTGGAGTGAGGCGCAAAGTTAAGACAATATAAAAGAGTAGCAAACAAAAATCCCTTCCGATGTTATCAGAAGGGATTAAATTTTATGTTATCAGAACTATAGTCCGCTGAAGTTTATTCCAATTTGAAAAAGTTTCATATCAGCAGCTACACCATCTTTAAAAATATTATTGAACTGGTAGCTTCCGAATAATGAAAAATTACCGTAACCAACCCTGGCTGTAGCGGCCAGGCGGGTAGAATTAAAAAATCCTTTACCGGTTTCTTTTGCGGTATAACTGTTTACAGCGGAACCATTTTTATCCAGTAAATTTTTTCCTTTGGTATGTACATTTAAAAGCGTACCCACCTTTACACCCAGCGCTGCCTTAATGCTTTTGCTTTCTTTTTCGGGATTAAATGTATAACGCAACTCTAAAGGGATCTCCAGGAAAGTAGTGGCCAGTTTATATTTTTTAAAATGATTAATACTATCAACATTATTAAAAGGTAGTTTATTGGTCCTCGACTTAATATCAACAACCAAATTCTTAAAATACATGTTGCTGGTACCTACACCCACACCAAAAGCTACGCTCCATTTTGGGTTGCCTTTAAAACGCTGGTCAAGCATTACATACACATTGGCACCGCGGGCGATACCAGTCATCCGGCTCTTAATACTGTCTGGAGTACCAGTCCAGTGATCGCTGGTTAATTGCAGCATAAAATGGTCGCCGGTACGGTTTGTAAAACCTCCAAGTTTTTTTTTCTCCTGTGCAGAGGCGGCAGAAACAGTTGTCAGGGCAAGAACAATGCACAGCATCCTGCGGGTAAATAATAATTTCTTCATAATTAATTTTGAAGTTGCAAATTTAATGGCAAATAATCTAATGAAGCGTTAAATTAAACAGGTTTGATTATATTTGCAGCCTCATTCTTCAAAAACAAGCTGAAGAAAGGGCCTATAGCTCAGTTGGTTAGAGCACCTGACTCATAATCAGGTGGTCCCTGGTTCGAGCCCAGGTGGGCCCACAAAGCGTTCCGTCTCTTTCGGAACGCTTTTTTATTATGATGGCAATAACTAAAAATATAATTTTCGACCTGGGGGGTGTTTTGCTTGATATCGATTATCAAAAAACCATTACCGCCTTTGAAGACCTGGGATTGCAGCATTTTGAAGCAATGTTTTCGCAGTTTAAAGCTGATGCATTGTTTGAAAAACTGGAAACCGGGGCACTGAACGAAGCTGATTTTTATGCAGCCGTTAAAGAAAGAACCCATCTTGTTGTTACGAACGAAGAGATTGATAATGCCTGGAATGCACTGTTACTGAATTTCAGGATTGAAAGTTTAGCTTTTTTAGAGCAACTATCACATACATATAAACTTTACCTGCTGAGTAATACCAACAGTATCCATCTAAAATGCTTTAAAGCATTATTTACAAAAGAAACCGGGAAACCAACGCTGGATGGGTATTTTATTAAAGCCTGGTATTCTAACCAAGTAGGTTTGCGTAAGCCCGGCTCTAAAATTTTTGAATTTGTTCTGGAGGAGGAAAACCTGCAGGCTGCCGAAACACTGTTTATTGATGATACCTTGATCAATATAGAAACAGCAAAAAACCTGGGATTAAAAACCCATCATCTTTTACCAACAGAAAGAATAGAATTATTGGATTTTAATACGCTGTAAATAATACTCGCTCGTAGCTTTTAGCTCGCAGTATTCTTACTTCACCTCCTCAAACTCAATATAATCCTCTTTAACCGGCCCGGGAGTTTTTTCCTTTGGTGCCCCTGGCTGCATATTGCTTTGTTGCTGCATATGCTCATTCATCTTGCTTTGCATCTCTCCCATTTTACGGCTTACCTGTTTGGTTGTATTATAAACCGGAATGATAAAATCAAATATCAGTTTATAGACGAGGTACAAAACCAGCAACTCAAATATTACTCTTATTAAACTCATGGCACAAAGTTATAAACCAAACAAATGCGATCCTGTTAAAATTTGGTAACAGAATAATAATGATCATAAATCATATACAGTTTGGCAATTACAAGGGCTTTGCATATATTTGCACCGGACAAAGAAGTAATGGAAGGGAACGGTGGCGTTCCCTTCTTCTTTTATCATGACTCAGGACACACAAATACAGGCGGTTGAAAAATTGATTGGACCATTATTGAAAGACGATATTTTTCTGGTTTCCATAAAAATAAAGCCTACCAACAATTTTAAAATATATTTAGATGCAGATAGCGGGCTGGGTATAGAGAAATGCATAAAAATAAACCGGGCACTGTATAAGATCATGGAAGAAATGGGGATGTACCCGGAAGGTGATTTTTCGCTGGAAGTGAGCAGTCCCGGACTGGATGAGCCCTTAAAATTACTTCGTCAGTACAAAAAAAATATTGGAAGGGATGTAGAAGTGATAACCAATGATGAGGTAAAAAGAGAAGGGAAACTTGAAGAAGTGACTGACGAAAACATCAAAATAACCTATACCGAAGGCAAAGGTAAAAAAGCTGTTTTAAAAGAAGAGGAGATTCCTTTTACTGATATAAAACAAACTAAGATTCAGATAAAGTTTTAATTATTAAATAAAACCCCAACCCCGGCGGGGAAATAAAACTGAGGCCGGAGCGGAATATGGCAAGTATTAATTTAATTGATTCCTTTCAGGAATTTAAAGATGCCGAAAACATTGATCGGCCAACGCTGATGAAAGTTATGGAAGATGTGTTTAAAACACTCATCCGTAAAAAATACGGCAGTGATGATTGTTTTGATGTTATCGTTAATGATCAGAAGGGCGATCTGGAGATTTTTCGTCGTCGTACTATTGTTGATGACGATGATCTTTACAATACTCTTACCGAAATTGAATATAAAGACGCCATTAAAATAGAGCCCGATTACCAGGTTGGTGAAGAGCTGTATGAAGAAGTGGATATTCAGAAAGAGTTTGGCCGCCGTGCTATTTTAGCCGGTAAACAAACGCTGGCTGCACGTATCAACGACCTCAAGAAAAACATCCTGATAAAAAAATACGAAGAGCGTGTTGGAGAAATTGTGAGTGGAGAAGTTTACCAGGTTTGGAAAAAAGAAGTGCTGATACTGGATGAAGAGGGTAATGAAATGTTATTACCTAAATCTGAACAGATACCAACCGATTATTTTAAAAAAGGCGAAAGCGTAAGGGGTGTTGTAAAAAAAGTAGAACTAAAAAACAGCCAGGCTGTTATTATACTTTCCAGAACAAGTCCTTCTTTCCTCGAAAAGTTACTGGAGATTGAAGTACCGGAGATTTTTGACGGTCTGATTGTTGTTAAGAAAATTGTTCGTGACCCGGGCGAAAGGGCAAAAGTGGCTGTAGAAAGTTATGACGACAGGATTGACCCGGTTGGAGCCTGTGTGGGAATGAAAGGTAGCCGTATTCATGGAATTGTAAGGGAGTTAAAAAATGAAAATATTGATGTAATTAACTGGACAAGCAATACCCAGTTAATGATACAGCGTTCTTTAACGCCCGCAAAAATTACCAGTATGGAACTGGATACTGAAAAAATGCATGCTAATGTATATTTAAAACCCGACCAGGTATCGCTGGCCATTGGCCGCAGGGGAGTTAATATTAAACTGGCCTGTGAACTGACCGGTTATGAAATTGATGTTTTCCGCGATAACGAAGGTGAGGTGGAAGAGTTTGATATTGACCTGGATGAATTTACAGATGAAATTGAACCATGGATAATTGATGAGTTGAAAAGAGTGGGTTGTGATACCGGCCGTTCAGTACTGGAATTAACAGCAGAAGAACTGGAACGCAGAACAGACCTGGAAAAAGAAACAATAGAAGAAGTAAGAAGAATATTGAAAGAAGAATTTGGAAAAGAGTAAGAACAGGATTCTCAATTACGGCGAAGGATTATTTAGAACACTAAAAAGAAAAATCAGTCCGTTTTTTGATACCGGACAAACAAAAAAACGAATGTCAGAAGTAAATACACCAAGGTTGATGGCTGCGGCCAAGGAATTTAATATAGGTACAAATACCTTAATAGATTTCCTTGTGTCAAAAGGTATTAATGAAGAGCTGAAGCCCACTACAAAATTATCGGAAACCATGTACCGTATTTTGCAGTCAGAATTTCAGCAGGATAAAGTGGCCCATGAAAAAGCCATGCAGATAGACCTTCCAAAAGGTGCCAGCGGTACCGAACTTAAAAAGAAAAAAGACGAACAGGACCTCTCTTTTACTAAAAAAGAAACAAAGGTAAAACCTGCAGAAGCAGAAAAGCAGGCGGAGCCAGTTGTAGCAGCAGTGGCAGAGCCAGTAAAAGAAATTGAAAAGGCAGCAATAAAAGAAGAAGTAAAAGAAATTGAAACGCCGGTATCGGGCATAACAAAAGTTAAAGCGCCCGAACTGGAAACACCAAAAGTGCTGGATAAAATAGATCTGGATAAAATAGATTCATCTACCAGGCCAAAAAAATCAGCCAAGAAATCAGAAGTTAAAGAAACGGAGAAACCGGAAGAAAAAAAGGCAGAAGAACCGGCTAAAGTTAAAAAACAGGAAGTTGTAAAAGAAGAAACAAAGCCTGTTGAAGTTAAGGTTGAAGAGCCGGTTAAAGAAGATGAAGGTCCGATCATTGAAAATATAAAAGCAAAAAAATTATCCGGTCCCAAGATCATGGGTAAAATAGAATTACCTGTAGATAATGATACCAGGCCCAAGAAAAATGGGAACGACGAGAAGCGCAAACGTAAGCGTATACCGATGGATAAAAAACCTGGTGGTCAACCCGGAGGACAACAAACCGGACCAGGCCAAACCGGCGGTGCAGCAGGTACTCAAAACAGGAGACCAGGTGGAAGTACAACCGGAACCGGTGCATCAAACAGGGCAGGCAGTGGTACTGGTGGCAGATTTAACAGAACATCAACAACAGGCGCTGGAAGCGGACGCAGAGAAGATAAAGTAATTGATGCAAAAGAAATTCAGGATAAATTAAAAGAAACCCAGGCTAAATTAGCCGGTTCGGGCGGACGTGGGAAAAGCTTAAAAGCCAAATACCGTAAAGCAAAAAGAGATGAACATGCTGAACAGGCGGGTATTGGAGGTGATGAAAGCAACAAACTACAGGTAACGGAATATATTTCTGTTAGTGAACTGGCTGGTTTGATGGATGTGAGTTTTGCTGATGTTATCAGTAAATGTATGAGCCTGGGTATCATGGTTTCCATTAACCAACGCCTGGAGGCAGATGTGATTGAACTGGTAGCCAGCGAATTTAATTTTGAAGTAGAATTTATTGGTGTAGAAGACGCAGGAGACCTGGATATGGATATTGAGGAAGATAGTGAAGCGGATCTAAAACCAAGAGCACCGATCGTTACTATTATGGGTCACGTTGATCATGGTAAAACATCTTTGCTTGATTATATCCGTAATACCAATGTTATTGCCGGTGAGGCGGGCGGAATTACACAGCATATAGGTGCTTATGAAGTAACATTACCGGATGGAAGAAACATTACTTTTTTAGATACGCCTGGTCACGAAGCATTTACGGCCATGCGGGCACGTGGTGCCAAGGTTACTGATATAGCAGTTATTGTTGTAGCAGCAGATGATGCGGTGATGCCCCAGACAAGAGAGGCCATATCGCATGCACAGGCAGCCAATGTGCCCATGATATTTGCTATCAATAAAATGGATAAAGACGGCGCTAATCCCGAAAAAATTAAAGAACAGCTTTCCGGAATGAATGTATTGGTGGAAAGCTGGGGAGGTAAATACCAAAGCCAGGAGATCAGTGCCAAGAACGGTCAGAATATTGACCTGCTGATGGAAAAAATATTATTAGAAACAGATATTCTTGAATTAAAGGCAAACCCCGACAGGGAAGCTAATGGTACTGTAATTGAAGCTACGCTTGATAAAGGCCGTGGGTATGTAGCAACTATTCTTGTGCAGAACGGAACACTAAAGGTTGGAGACATGATCGTTTCGGGACAGCACTTTGGTAAGATAAAAGCGATGTACAACGAGCGGAACCAACGTGTAGATATTGCACCTCCTTCCACACCGGTATTAATTTTAGGTTTGAACGGAGCTCCACAGGCTGGCGAAACATTTAAAGTATATGAAAACGAAAGTGACGCCAGGTCAAATGCCTATAAGCGTGGCCAGATCTTACGTGAACAGGGTATGCGTGCTAAAAAACACATTACTCTTGATGAGATCGGACGCCGTCTGGCACTGGGAAGCTTTAAAGAACTGAATGTAATTATTAAAGGTGATGTGGATGGTTCGGTAGAAGCCCTGAGTGACTCTTTGCAGAAATTAAGTACACCTGAAATTGTAATTAAAGTTATTCATAAAGCCGTTGGTGCTATTACCGAAAGTGATGTTACCCTGGCAAATGCATCCGATGCTATCATCATTGGTTTTAATGTAAGACCTTCCATGCAGGCAGCTAAATTAGCCGAGCAAGAAGCCATACAGATCAAATTATACTCCATCATTTACAACGCTATTGAAGAGATAAGGAGTGCGATGGAAGGTATGCTTGAACCAGGTGTGGAAGAGAAAATATTGGCAAATGTGGAGATAAGAGAAGTGTACAAGTTTGATAAAGCCAGTGTTGCAGGTTGCTTTGTACTGGATGGTAAAATGGCCAGGAATAACCGTATCAGGCTTATCAGGGATGGTATTGTAATATTTACCGGAGAGTTGGGAAGCCTGAAAAGGTTTAAGGATGATGCCAAAGAAGTTACATCAAGTATGGAGTGTGGATTAACCGTCAGAAATTACAATGATATAAAGGTTGGCGATATCGTAGAGGCCTTCGAAGAAATTGAGGTTAAACGTACATTATAACTATAGCAACTGTTTAAAACAGTCTTCATCCGTTCTTCTCAATCTTTTGTTAAATGAACTGCAGCAAAGGCAGGGTTATAAAACAGAGGTTTATTTTTGATGCTGTTCTGTTGCCTGGAAAATAAAGGCGAACAGGGGTTTAAAATTATTATGATGAAAAAATATTTACTGTTTTTTATTGCAGCTTTTGTTTTGGTATCGGTATCCATGGCACAAAACAGCCTGCCAAAGAAAATCGTTGCGGATAAAATTGTGGCGGTAGTTGGAGATAAAGTTATTTTAAAAAGCGATATTGATAACAGCATTATTGATATGCAGCGACAGAATATTGAAATTCCCGCCAATGCAAGATGTGCCATGCTTGAGCAGGCCATGGGTATAAAGGCGCTGGTTTTACAGGCCGAAAAAGATTCTTTGCCGGTAACAGATGAGGAAGTTGAAACGATCATAGACAATAGGATACGGGCTTTCATCAGCCAGTTCGGATCTAAGGAAGAACTGGAAAAAGTGGCGGGCAAAACAATTTACCAGCTAAAAGAAGATTTCAGAGAACCAATACGTGACCAGGAACTGGCTAAAGCTATGCGTAATAAAGTGGTGGAAAATGTACACATAACACCCAAAGAGGTAAATGAATTCTTTACTAAAATTCCTGCCGACAGTTTATTCCTGTACGAAAGTGAGTTAGAGATCAGCCAGATCATTTTATATCCAAAAGCTACCCGTGATGCAGAAGAATATTGCATTCAGCAGTTAAAGGAGTATAAGGAACTGATCGAATCCGGCAAAAAAGACTTTGCCTCATTGGCCAGCCTTTACACGATGGATCCGGGTAGTAAGGAAACAGGCGGGCAATATGATGTGAACAGGTATTCAAAAGAACTGGATCCGGTTTGGCTGGGTAAAGCATTTACATTAAAACCCGGACAGGTTTCCAACCCGTTTAAAACCAAATTTGGTTACCATATCATGCAACTGGTCAGCCGCGCCGGTGATGACGCTTCTGTAAGGCATCTATTACTGATACCGCAGGTTACTTCTTTTGAAATGAAAGAAGGCGTTGATAAATTAGATTCAGTTCGTGCATTATTAATGGCGGGTACCATGGACTTTGGTACAGCCGTAGCAAAATTCAGTGATGATGACCAGAGCAAGTTCACTGCCGGACAAATAACCGGAAGAGACGGAAGCAATTATGTAACCATTGACCAGCTTGACAAAGACATGGTGGTTATGTTGAAGAATATTAAGGTTGGGCAGTATTCCCAGCCAACAGAGTTTGTGGATGAAAGAGGGAAAAAAGGAGTTCGTATTGTATATTTAAAAACAAGAACAGAACCACATCGTGAGAATTTGAAAGATGATTATAACCGGATCTCTCAAAGAGCACTGGAAGAAAAAAAGAACGGCGTTTTGGAACAATGGTTTAATAAAAAAGTGATCACTTATTATATTTTGGTTGATGATGAATATAAATCATGCCCCGAAATGGCCAGGTGGGTATTAGCAGAAAAAAAATAATAAATACAAACAGATAGTACAACAAAGCGTTCCGGATTATATGCGGAACGCTTTGGTTTTTTATACCTTGCAGAAAAATAAAAAAGATTGATAGAAACTAAAAAAATAACAAGACAGGAGGAACAGGCAGTATTGGTGGGCCTGATTTACAAGGAACAAACAGAACCCATGGTAAATGAATACCTGGATGAATTGACTTTTTTGGCTGAAACTGCAGGTGCCATTGCGGTAAAGAGATTTACCCAAAAACTACCGCATCCTGATAGCAAGATCTTTGTAGGCAAAGGAAAACTCGAAGAGATAAAACAATATATACTTCTTAAAGGAAATGTCAGCCTGGTAATATTTGATGATGAGCTCACAGGTTCACAAATTCAGAATATAGAAAAAGAACTGAACGTAAAAACCATTGACCGCAGTGACCTGATACTAGATATTTTTGCCAGTCGTGCCAAAACAGCACAGGCAAAAACACAGGTAGAACTGGCACAGTACCAATATATCCTGCCCCGGTTAAAAGGAATGTGGAAACACCTTGAACGCCAGGGCGGAGGTGTGGGAACAAGGGGTCCGGGCGAAACAGAGATTGAAACAGACAGGCGTATTGTAAAAGATAAAATAGGCCTGCTTCGTAAACGGTTGGCCGAAATTGATAAACAATCGGTAACGCAGCGTAAGGAACGGGGTGAATTTATAAGAGTGGCACTTGTGGGTTACACCAATGTGGGCAAATCCACATTGATGAATATTTTAAGTAAGAGTGATGTATTTGCCGAAAATAAATTATTTGCCACACTGGATACCACCACCCGTAAAGTGGTATTTGAGCAAACGCCTTTTTTACTCAGCGATACGGTAGGTTTTATCCGTAAGCTACCACATCACCTGGTAGAAAGTTTTAAAAGTACACTGGACGAAGTAAGGGAATCGGATGTTTTGCTGCATGTGGTAGATATAGCTCATTCAAAATATGAGGACCAATATAATGTGGTCAAAAAAACATTAGCTGATTTGGGTGCAAATGATAAACCCGTTATCACCATTTTTAATAAGATGGATAAATACGAAGAACAGGCATTTGACCAATGGCTGGAACCCGATGTTAAAACAGAAATACTGAATAGCTTAAAACAGCGCTGGCAAAATGAAACACAGGGAAGTTGTGTTTTTGTATCAGCCACCGAACGTATAAACCTCGATGGCCTGCGTCAAACCATACTTAATGAGGTAAGGGAAATGTACCGTATTCGTTATCCGTACCGGGCAGAATATTTTTATTAAGAGCACCGCACTTTCTTTACATTATAATTATTTGCAGCATTGAATAAAACAAATCATGGCAATTAGCCCCAATAATAAATGGTACAAAATTGCCGAAAGCCTGGCCGAAATTGATTTTCAGTTAAATGGACTTGCTGAAATAGATGTAAATGGACGAAAAATTTGTATAGGCTTGCATAATGATGAAATTTTTGCCTGTACCCAAAAATGCCCACATGCCGGAGGTATTTTAGCCGAAGGATATATAGATGTCCTTGGAAACCTGGTTTGTCCCCTGCATAAATATAAATTCAGCCTGAAAAACGGAAGAAATATTAGTGGAGAAGGATATCATTTAAAAACATTTAGTGTAGAACAAAAAGAAGAGGGTGTTTATGTTTGTCTGGAGAATTCAATCTTTTTTGAGTAATTACGATACATGAAAAAATCAGGGCGTTTTTTGAAAAGGAATAAAAACGGGTGGCTGATCTTTACAATATTATCTCATTATCTTCTTTTAGTCAATAGGGTATCAATTTAAAACTGTTTTAATTTTGAAAACAAAAAAAATCTGGCAGGATTAAAAATTGAATGCACATAAAATTTTTTTTACAGAATTTTTCTTTAAATTACACATTATTTATTACCCAAAGAGGTTTTACTTTACTAATTAACAGACTATTTATGAGAAAATTATTACTCCTCGCATTTACTTTTTGTTTCCTTTTTACAACCCTTACAACTCAATCCCAGACAAAGAAAGGGCGCAAGGAACTACGTAAAGAAAAAAGCGAAAACAGAAAGGAAAAGAAAGAAATTAAAGAAGAGAATGACGAATATGATGGGCCAGATAAGGCGATTGAGTTTGAAATAGAGCGTACAAAAGACCTGACAACCGGAAAAGTTCCCGTAGGAAAGTTGTGGCAGGCTATTCAAAAGACCGAGCAGTCGAAAAGTTCTTCAAAAAGTTCTTCATCAAACTTGACAGCTGCATTGTCGTGGATTGAAAGGGGACCCAACGGTGATTTTACTGTAGGTGGTAACCCTCGCCCTGCTGGTCAACAAACATCCGGTAGAATCAGGGCTTCCATGATTGATTCGCTTGATCCAACCCACAACACGGTTTGGGTTGCAGGTGTTGATGGCGGTGTTTGGAAAACAACAAATATAAATACCAACCCTGCTAACTGGACTTTAGTAAATGATTATTTAGCCAATCTGGCGGTATCTGCTATGTGCCAGGATCCTAGGCCGGGATTTCAAAATATCATGTATTTCTGTACAGGTGAATCATTCTCCAATGCTGATGCGGTAAGGGGTATAGGTGTTTTTAAAAGTACTGATGCTGGTGTTACCTGGAACCTTTTGCCCAACAGTACTTCATTTATTAATGGTACAAGAATACTGTGCGATTTTCAGGGAAATGTTTATTTAGGCACACGTAATACAGGTTTAGTGCGTTCAAATGATGGAGGCACAACCTGGACAACCATTACACCAAACGGTATCGGTACGAGTGTTTGTGATCTGGAAATAAGTTCTACCTCGCAGGCAGCAAGATTACATGTTGCCACAGGTATTTTCAGCACATCCGGTTACAGTTATACCGATAACCCTGCAACAGTTACTTCAGCATCGGGTTGGATTGCGGCAGCAACTCCATTCACGAGTTTTAACCAAAGAATAGAACTGGGTATCAGCGGTAACGTTTTATACGCTTGTCCCGCAAATGGCAGTTACCAGGTGCCAACCATCTGGAAATCCAGTGATGGTGGTGCCAACTGGACAGCTACTGCTACACAACCTTCCACAACCTGGGCAAGCGGCCAGGGATGGTACTCTTTATCATGTGCCATTAATCCGTCTAATTCAAATGAGGTTATTGTAGGCGGTTTAGATACCTGGAAATCCACGAACGGAGGAACTTCCTGGGCGCAACTTTCAAGCTGGGCCACGGGTACTCCCGGGTTTTATGTGCATGCCGATCAGCATAATATACAATGGTGGGACGGTGGCACTAAACTGATGTTTAACTGTGATGGAGGTGTACATTATTCAACAGATGGTGGTACTACAAAGACTGACAGAAATAAAGGCTTACGCTTAAAACAATTTTATTCTGTAGCCATTCATCCTACAAAACCAAATTATTTTCTTGCAGGTGCACAGGATAATGGAATGCACCGTCTTGATCACCCGGGTTTAGACAGTTCTGCCGAGGTTGTAGGCGGAGATGGCTGTTATGCAGCTATTGATCAAAATAATGGTAATTTCCAGTTTGGATCGTATGTTTTTAATGTTTACCGTAGAAGTGTAGATGGTGGTTTAACCTGGACAACGCCAATAAATAATCAAAGTACCGGCAGGTTTGTTAACCCCTGGGATTATGACAATAATAACTTTAAGATCTATGCCTGTAATAACGCAGGTACATTCCTTCGCTGGAATGACCCCCGCACAGGTGCTTCCGCAGATGTTGTTACTGCTTCATCATTTGCAGGTGGCAATGTTTCGGCAGTACATGCATCGCCCTATACCGCCAACCGTGTGTATTTTGGTACCGGAACCGGTGCAATAATACAGCTTGATAACGCTAATGTGGGTACATCGCTTGCCGGTACTTTGATCAACAGTGGCTCAGGAATGCCGGGCGGGTATGTTAACTGTGTTGTTACCGGTTCTGATGATCAGCATTTACTTGCATGTTTTACCAACTACGGTGTACAGAATATCTGGGTAACAACAAATGGCGGTACCACCTGGACGGCCATTGATGGTAACCTGCCCGATATGCCTGTAAGATGGGCTTTGTTTCATCCTGATACGGATACCAAAGCATATATTGCAACTGAAACAGGTGTTTGGGAAACAGATTTAATTAACGGTGCTGCCACTATATGGACTGCCAACACCAGTTTCCCTACAGTGAGAACGGATATGATTAAATACCGTGCAAATGACAGAACAATTGCCGCCGGAACGCATGGTCGTGGTATATGGTCTGCAATAATTTCTACATCTACAGTTGCGCCAACAGTTACTATAAACCAGGCTGCAGCTCAACCTGATCCTACATCAGTTTCTCCTGTTAATTTTACTGTAGTATTCAGCGAAGCCGTAACAGGATTTACTGCTGCTGGTGTTAATTTAGCGGGCACTGCGGGAGCAACTACTAAAGTTGTAACAGGAAGCGGGGCTACTTATAACGTGGCAGTATCCGGTATGACGATATGTGGTACGGTAATAGCTACGGTTTCTGCAAATGCGGCTACAGGCACTATCAATACAACGGGTAATGCGGCATCAACCAGTACAGACAATACGGTTACTTATTGTGCGGCAGTTGCGCCAAGTGTAACCATAAATCAGGCTGCAACGCAACCTGATCCAACTTCAATTTCACCGATTAATTTCACTGTGGTATTCAGCGAGCCTGTAACCGGCTTTACTGCTACAGGGGTTAATTTATCTGGTACTGCGGGAGCTATTAATAAAATTGTAACCTTAGGCCCAACTACTTATAATGTTGCAGTATCCGGTATGACATCAAGCGGAACAGTAATAGCAACAGTTGCTGCAAATGCAGCTACCGGTACTATTAATGTACTTGGTAATACTGCATCAACAAGTACTGATAATACTGTTACGTACAATCTGGTTCCACCACCGTGTGTAACCTTAAATGGTACTATA
>JBBRQF010000016.1:0-93389 GCA_038226715.1 Chitinophagales bacterium | reverse complement strand
TACACATTGGCTTACAGCAAGCGGCAGTGAGCAATTTGCAACAGAGTTTAGTCAGCTTGGGCATGGGGTGTTTACCTATGCGTTGCTGCAAGGTTTAAAAGGTGATGCAGCCAACAGCCAAAGAATAATTACCATAAACGAACTAAAAGCATACCTGGAAACACAAGTACCAGAACTTACAAAAAAGTATAAAGGTACTGCACAATACCCCGCCAGCTATGGGTTGGGTAACGATTTTCCGGTGGAAGTAATAAAATAAAAACGAATCGTTAATTTTATTTTTTAAACCTGGTAATTTGTTTACCATCAGTACACATTCTCATGATAAAAACAGCTTATATTCTTGTCACTTTATGCTTCGTTACGTTTTTGTCATTGGCACAAAAACCGGAGCTGATGATTCCCCGCGGTCATGCGGAAAGCGTCGATCAATTGAGCCTTTCGCCCAATGGAAAATTGTTAGCCAGTGGCAGTTGGGATAAGTCTGTACGTATCTGGGAAGTATCAAGCGGTCGTGAATTGAAAGCGATTGAAAACTTTGCAAACTGGGTTCATTCAGTCGTCTTTAGCCCCGACGGAAAAATGCTGGCGGCAGGTAGCTTTAAAGAATTGCGTTTGTATAGTGTTGGCGATGATGTTACGGAAATTTTTAAAAACCAGGTTCATCCTCAAGATATTACGGCACTTGCCTTTAGCCCTAACAGCCATGTGCTGGCAACGGCAAGTAGTTTTAATAAACCCGGTACAAAAGATGAGGAATGGTTTGAAATAAAATTATGGAATATTGACGGTATGACGTTGCTGAAACGGGTGGAAGCGCAGGGGAAGCTGGAGTCGCTTCGCTTTACTTCAAACAGCGAATTACTGGAAATTGCACAAGGCAAAATCATTCATATCAATTCTTCGGACGGTACAATAACGGATACAGAAATTTTTACCCCTGGAATGCCTCATTATTTAAGCCCCGATGGAAAATGGTTTGCCGGAGAAGGGTTTGTTTTTATAGATAGCACCACTTCTATTTTGAATAGGCTGAATTTAAATTATGATAAAGATATGCAGGGCAACCATGCAAGTCTTACAATTATCAATCGTAATACAAAAAAAATTGTACATGTTTTTGAAGGGCAAACTTCCTCCATTAAGGAGATAGTGTTTACTCCCGACAGTCACTATGTTTTGAGTGCTTCCGACAGCACGGTTTATGTGTATGATTTATTCACGATGAAGCGTGTGGCAAAGCTCACCGATAATATGTCTTTTCCAAACGGATTTGCTTTTACGCCCGACGGTAAAACGATGTTTTTTGGCAATTATGATCAGATCATCCGACAATACAATTTTGAAAATTATAAAAAAGTAAAGCAATTAGGCGGAAATGCCAATGTGGTTTATAATATGGCTTTATCGCCCGATACAAAATCGCTTGCCATAGTCAGCAGCCAGGTATATCTTCAGGATGGATTGATGCAGGTAATGAATTTTGAAAAAGGAGTGTTGAGCAGCAGTTACAAAAGCACCGGCAGATTCAGCGATGCAATACAGTATACAGCCGATAATAAATACCTGGTTTTGGGGAATTTTAATGGCTTACAAATCATCAATACAGCCACAGGTAATTTGGAAAAGTTAACGAATCACGAACCCGGAACCGTAATAGAAATAAGCAAAGACGGGAGCCTGATCGCCAGTGCTGACTTCGATAAAAATAAATCTGAACTGCTCATTCGTTCACTACCATCGGGTAAGACGATTATAAATTTTGCCATGCCTCAAAAAGTGAGGAGTTTATTGTTAAGTAAAGATGGACAATCTGTATACGGAGGCTTATCTAACAGTGATAAAACAGAGCAAATTGATATAGGGAAAAAGGCAATAAAACATACCTTTTATCATGCCGGACAATATGCCTATGTTACTGATGTGGTGAAATTACTGATCAGCAAAGATGAAAGCACGTTAATTACCGGCGATCAATTTGGAAACATTCGTTTCTGGAACACGGCGACTGGCAAACAAACTGACAGTTTGAAAGTTGGGTCGAACGTCATCAACAGCATGATTTTTTTGCCCGGCGAAAAGCAACTGGCCGTATGTAATGGTGAAAGTGCTTCTGCGGATAATACGATAAAAATTATTGACATCGCCACTAAGAAAGTAACGGCTGAATTGAACGGTCATAAGAACTCACCTACCTCGCTTGTAGTAACACCCGATGGCAAATTTTTATTCAGCGGAAGCTTCGACAGAACCATCCGGTTATGGAACCTGGCTACCAACGAAATGATAGCTACCATGGTATTTTTTGGTGAAAAAGATTGGGTGATTGTAGATAAAGCCGGTCGCTTTGACGGTACCGAAGCGGGCATGCATAAAATGTATTACACCAAAGGGCTGAGTATAATACCATTAGAATCGGGTTTTGAACAATTTTATACACCCAATCTTTTACCACGCATTTTAAATAATGAAAACTTTACGCCGCCCATTGTTGATATCAATACAATTAAAGATGCGCCGGTTGTAAAAATAGCTTTAGAAGAACAACAAAGAAATTTATCGGTAGAGGATGATACGCCTGCTTACAGCAGTGATAAGGAAACAGTAACACTAAAAGTAAAAGCAGATTGTCCGTTGGATGCGGTTACAGAAATACGGTTATATCAAAACGGAAAGCTGGTGCAAACTACCAGGAACCTTACAGTAGAAGATGATAAAAACGGTGAGAAATCTTTAACCAAAACATTTACTGTTAACCTTATTGCCGGTGCAAATAATTTTAAAGCAACTGCCTTTAATACCCAACGTACCGAAAGCAAAGCTGATGCAGTTACCATCAATTATAAATCACTTAATATTCCGGGTAAGCCAGATTATGCAAGTACAACTTTACACTTGCTCATTATTGGAATTAATGCCTACAAAAATCCAAAATACACATTGAATTATGCAAAGGCCGATGCCACATCCTTTAAAGAGCAAATGGAAAAACCCAATGATTTATTCAGTAATATAAAAGTTCATTTTATTACCGATGCCGATGCCACAAAAATAAATATTGAAAATACCTTTAAAGAAATAATAAAGGATTGTAAACCTACAGATGTTTTTTTATTTTATTATGCCGGGCATGGTGTAATGAGTACCGATGATAAATCGAAAGATTTTTATATTGTTCCTTATGATGTGTTGCAGTTGTATGGTGCCGATGATGCACTTGCACAAAAGGGAATATCAGCAAGAGAGTTACAGGAATTCTCAAAAAATATTCCTGCTCAAAAGCAGTTATTCATTTTGGATGCCTGCCAGAGTGCAGGTGCGCTGGAGGCAATATCCATGCGTGGTGCTGCCGAAGAAAAGGCAATTGCACAGCTTGCCCGCAGCACAGGTACCCATTGGCTTACAGCAAGCGGCAGTGAGCAATTTGCAACAGAGTTTAGTCAGCTTGGGCATGGGGTGTTTACCTATGCGTTGCTGCAAGGTTTAAAAGGTGATGCAGCCAACAGCCAAAGAATAATTACTATAAACGAACTAAAAGCATACCTGGAAATACAAGTACCAGAACTTACAAAAAAGTATAAAGGTACTGCACAATACCCTGCCAGCTATGGGTTGGGTAACGATTTTCCGGTAGAGATTGTGAAGTGATAGGATAGGAGAAATATGGCACTGATTGAAACCCAAGCGACGGCAATAGACCTGCCCGCGGTAACAATCTCCGCTTCAATAAAAGTTTAATTAAGATTAAATGTACAAGAGTGCGACGCCACCGCAGCTAAATAACAGTACTAAAGTTTAGTACATAAAGCCTTTCAAACCTACGTAACCACTGTTCAAATCCCACCTTTTTTAACTACTTTTGCCCCCTCAAAAAGCGAGCGAACGTACATGAAGAACATCAGAAATTTTTGCATCATTGCACATATTGACCATGGCAAAAGTACCCTTGCCGACCGGTTGCTGGAATTTACCAAAACCATAGGTGAGCGGGATATGCAGGCGCAGGTGCTGGATGATATGGACCTGGAAAGGGAAAAAGGTATTACCATTAAGAGTCACGCCATACAGATAAATTACCATTGGAAAGGAGAAGAATATGTACTGAACCTGATTGATACACCCGGTCACGTAGATTTTAGCTATGAAGTAAGCCGTGCCCTTGCTGCCTGCGAAGGTGCATTGCTTTTGGTAGATGCCAGTCAGGGTATACAGGCGCAGACTATCAGTAACTTATACCTTGCTATTGATAATAATCTTGAGATCATCCCGGTTATCAATAAGATAGATATGGATGGTGCCATGATACCGGAAGTTACCGACCAGATAGTAGAATTGATAGGCTGCAAGCCCGAAGATATATTGCTGGCAAGCGGAAAAAGTGGTATTGGTATTGAAGAAATATTAACTGCTATTATTGACCGCATTCCGGCACCCAAGGGCGACCCGAAAGCACCGCTGCAGGCATTGATATTTGATAGTGTGTACAACAGTTTCCGCGGTATTATAGTGTATTACCGGGTGTTTAACGGCACGCTTAAAAAGAACGATAAAATTAAATTCAGCAATACCGGACTGGAGTATGGAGCCGATGAAGTGGGTATTTTAAAATTTGGTATGAGTCCACGCCCCGAAGTTGCAGCAGGCGATGTGGGTTATATTATTACTGGCATTAAAAATGCCAAGGAAGTAAAAGTGGGCGATACCATTACCACCATGGTAAATGGCGCTACCGAAGCCATACAAGGTTTTGAAGATGTAAAGCCGATGGTATTTGCCGGCATCTTCCCGGTAGAGACAGATGCTTTTGAAGAGTTACGTGACTGCATGGATAAGCTGCAATTGAATGATGCATCGCTTACATTTGAGCTGGAAACTTCACAGGCCCTTGGATTTGGTTTCCGTTGCGGATTCCTGGGTATGCTGCACATGGAGATCATACAGGAGCGGCTGGAAAGAGAGTTTAACCAAACGGTGATTACCACCGTGCCCAACGTAAGTTTTATTGCTACCACGGTGCGTAAAGAAGTGATCAAGATCAACAACCCGACCGAAATGCCTGATCCTACCAGGATCGATCATATTGATGAGCCATTTATTAAGGCGCAGATCATTACCAAGCCGGAGTATATTGGTAATATTATGACGCTTTGTATTACCAAGCGTGGTATCCTTACTCACCAGCATTATTTAACGCCAACCCGTGTGGAGCTGAGTTTTGAAATGCCTTTAACCGAAATTGTTTTTGACTTTTACGATAAACTGAAAAGTATTACCCGTGGTTATGCGTCTTTTGATTATCACCCGATAGAATACCGCCCCAGTGATATTGTGAAGATGGATATTTTATTGAACGGCGAAAAAGTGGATGCGCTGAGTGCATTGATTCACCGCAGCCGTGCACATGAATTTGGCCGTAAGCTTTGCGAAAAATTGAAAGAGTTGTTACCTAAGCAGCAGTTCCAGATAGCGATACAGGCTGCTATTGGCGCCAAGGTAGTTGCCAGGGAAAACATCAGTGCCATGCGCAAAGATGTTACTGCCAAATGTTATGGTGGCGATATAAGCCGTAAGCGAAAGTTATTGGAGAAGCAGAAGGAAGGTAAGAAGCGGATGAAGCAGATTGGGAATGTGGAAGTGCCGCAGGAGGCGTTTTTGGCAGTACTCAAGCTAAATGATTAACCCCCTCCGCCCCCTGAAGGGGGAACTGAAGTTCAAGTGAGTTATAGAATTTACTAACTTTAGAAAGGGTGGATTCAAAGAATTACGAAATCACTACTAATAAACGAAAATTAAATATTAACCGAAATCATCCTCCCTCTCTTTTGGAGAGGGTTGGGGTGAGGCCAAACAAATCACCATGAGTAATTTTTCTTTAGATGCCGATATAAACATAGAAGTAAAAGCCAGCTTCATCAGCAAGGGCAGCGATACTCCTTTAACCGGTGATGATTACGAATTCAGGTTGTTTGAAAAGGACTTGATGGAAGATGATTACCTGGGTAAAAGCGGGTTGGATGAAACCGGTACTGCTACCGTGTCTTTTAAGCACAGCGATTATACAGATTTTTTAAATCCGGAAGTGAATCCTGATCTCTATTTTGCTTTGTACAAAGGTGAAGCCTTGATTTTTCAAAGCCAGGTAATGCGTGATGTAAGCCTGGAAGACCTGGAAAAATTTAAAATGGGAGCGGGAGAGGTTGTTGATTTAGGAACTTTTTTGGTGGAAGGTTAATCAAATTATCAATTATAAAATTATCCATTGATTATCACCCTTACCTTTTGGCTTAACTGGTACAGGAGGTGTTTCTTCTTCGGCTCCCTTCAGCTTTTTTTCATCAATATTTCCTGCGGGGTCACGAATGGGATTGGGTAAAGGAGGCTGTCCATCGGGTGTTACCATGTTGAATACTTTTTCTATATGCATCCATTTACCACCACTCCATTTAAAGCCTTCGTAATCGCCATCACCAATCAATGTCCATTTCTTTTTGGGTTCGTTGCTTTCTGAAACCAGGTGCTCTACAATGATCATATCCATGTCCTTATCATAAGCAAGCCTTGGACCGGCTTCTTTCTTATATTCCAGGATATAACGACTCTGCGATTTTGGAAAACCATTGCTGCCTTCTCCGGTAAAATAAGGTCCGCCAAATACCGGCCCTTCATCATTAAAACGCAATACCTCAATTATTTTACGGCTGCTGCGGATATTGTTCTCATCAAAGCCTAGCAGGGTATAAAAATTCTGGTTGCCATTTTTCTTTAGAATAATCTTGTAATAGATGGCGCCGATCCAGCCATGTTGATCACCTATGGTGTCGGCAACATTTGTGGTAACATCCGACTTATCTATAAGGCCGTACAGTTTTAAAGAACCATCGGCCGTTCTCATTTGTATAGCGCCGTGCTGGCGAATTACGTTCTCATTAATAACCAGTTGCCAGGTAAAAATGCGGAACACACTATCGGGCGAATACAAAACTGAAATAGTTTGCAAAGATTCGAAAGGATAGTGAAAGGAATTTTTTGTTTTTAATGCCCTCACCAACATGCGGGTGAACATACTGTCTGCATCCAGCCGGTCGGATGCATTGATGCCCTGTATGATCTTTACTGAAAAGCTTCTGATAGAATCTTCCTTTTGCTCCAGTATTTTAAGGTCGGCTTTACTTATACCCTGTGCAAAGGTAAAATAGCTGATAAAGAATAAAACCAGTAAGAAAAATAGTTTCTTCATGTAATGAAAATAGTTATTTCTTTTACAAGATAGGTAACAGCTATGAAATTTAACTAAAGATTAGAAGGGGTTACACGAATTGAGGCTGATTATGCGAATTACACGAATTATTAAATGGGGTTCGTTATTGCTGATTATTTAAAGCGTTTGCAAAGTCAATAAGCGAATCATATACGACATCAATGTGTTCATCCTGTAGGTCAACCTCGGGCCTGGTAGTAGGGAGAAAGATGGTTTGTACACCCAGGTTGCGGCCAAACTGCATATCGCTGATCGTATTGCCAACCATGATGGCTTTGTGCAGATCAATGCCCGGGAAATCCTTTACAGCCTGTAAACCCATGCCGGGATTTGGTTTTCGGTTGGGACTTGTTTCTTCCAGATCAGTACAAAAATAAACCGCATCAATTCTGCCACCGGCAGCTTCAATTTCAGCAATCATATTTTTATGGATGAGTTGCAGGTCTTCCAGTTTGGTAACTCCTTTGCCTACACCTTTTTGATTGGTTACTACAATAATGCGGTTGAATCTTTTTGCAAAAATGGCAATGGCTTCGGTAACGCCTTCGTAAAAATTAAATTCATCCCAGTTGTGGATGTAATCTTTATGTTTTTCGTGGTTAATAACACCGTCGCGGTCGAGGAAGAGGGTCCAGGTATTGTCTATTTTACTTAAGTCTATCATTAGTTTTTTATTACACGAATTAAAAACACGAATTACACGAATTTTTCATTTTTAATTCTTAGTTCTTAATTCCTGCTGTGCTTTTTCAAAATCCTCCGGGATACCGATATCAATAAAGTATTCATCCTGTATGATGCCGATCATTTTTCTTTTGTCAAAATAAACTTCCAGGTAATCTTTCTCGAATGAGAATTTTTGCGGAAGGCCTTCCTGTATGAATGCGTTAACATGCAAGGCATACACACCTCCATTTATCAATCCTGATTCATAGTGTTGCTTCTCTTTAAAACTGGTAATGGACAGATCTTTGTTCAATTCCACAACACCATACCTGTCAAAATCCTGCATGGGTTTTAAAGCCAGGCTACAATCTGCATTTGTATGATGATGGGTTGCAATCAGTTTTTCTAAGTCTATATTAAACAGGGTATCGCCATTCAGTATCAATACATCTTTTTCAGTGCTGAGGTTGCAGGCAAGCCTGATAGCACCGCCGGTGCCTAAAGGTTCTTCCTCAATTGAATATTGTTTATTGAGCATTGGGTATTGTTCATTTACATAATCAATAATCATGTCGCTTTTGTAACCCAAAGAAAAAATGAATTTATCTACGCCCTGCTTTAATAAATACTCAATAACAAAATGTAAAAAAGGTTTACCGGCAACTGGTGCCATGCACTTGGGTACATCGCTGACAACGCTTCTTAACCTTGTACCCAGTCCGCCTGCTAATATGATGGCTTCTTTGATCATCCGAAATATTCAGCTTCTACCAATTGACAAATAATATGCCCCAGCATGATATGGCTTTCCTGTATTCGTGGAGTATCAGTTGAAGGTACATTTATCAAATGATCGGAAAGCGCTTTTAAAGTGCCGCCTGTTAACCCGGTAAAGGCAATGGTGACCATACCTTTTTCTTTAGCCACTTCAAAAGCATTATAGATATTGGCGCTGTTGCCCGAAGTACTTAAACCAACCAGCACATCACCCTTGTTGCCGATACCTTTTATTAACCTCGAATAAATTACATCATAGCTGTAATCGTTGGCCACAGCCGTCATGTAGGATGAATTGCAATGCAGTGCCTCGGCGGGTAATGCATCCCTGTCGGTATAAAAACGGCCGCTAAATTCTGCTGCTAAATGTTGTGCATCGGCAGCACTGCCGCCATTACCGCAAAACAAAACTTTGTTGCCGTTTTTGAAAGCATGCACAATTGCTGCGATGCATTCTTTTACTGTTTGCAGTAGTTCCTCATTTTGTAAAACATCCTGTTTCACACTGATGGAGGCCTGTACTATATTTTTTATCTGTTCCATATTTTTTTTTAAACGCTCCAGGTTGTTAACCCGTATTTGGTAAATGAATAATCCCTTACAACGCCGCCGAAACTATTCAGTGTTTTTATAACAGCATAACGGGTGTTGCCGGGGCAATAAAATATCATAAAGCCGCCGCCGCCTGCACCACTTATTTTTCCGCCCATAGCACCGGCTGCTTTGGCTGCTGTATAGATCTGTTCTATATTACTATTGCTGATATTGGCAGCCATATTTTTTTTTTTGTTCAAAGCCATAATCCAATATCTGTCCAATTTCGTCCAGTTTTCCCTGCAGCAGGGCTTCCTTCATCATTCTTGCCTGGTCTTTCAGGTGGTGCATGGCTTCAATACTTTTCTCGTTCTTCTCGTTCACATTTTTTACCTGTTCTTTAATAATGGTAGCACTCTCCCTGGAGGTTGCCGTAAAATATAAAACCAGGTTATTCTCCAGTTCGTGCAGGTGCTGTGGTTTTATGCGTAAGGGATTTACAATTACTTTATCTGCATAAAACTCCATAAAATTCACCCCACCAAAAGTTGCTGCATATTGATCCTGTTTACCACCGGCCAGTTGCAGGTCATTACGTTCAATATCGTAAGCGTATTGTGCGATCCTATATTCATCCAAATGCAGCTTCAGCATTTCCAAAAAAGCACCAAGAATGGCCACAACAAGGGTAGAAGATGTACCAAGACCAGAACCTGCGGGCGCATCAACGAAAGTAGATAACCTGAAACCGGATAATTGCGGTGCATAATCTTTTTGTATCCGGTTATAAACAGCTTTCAAAAGATCAAGTGTTCCATCAATAGGGAGTTCAGTTAAGAGCCCGAAACTTTGTTCTTCATTTCTGTCAAGTGCCTGTATTATTATTTTATCTGCTGCCAATGGTTCGATGGTAGCGTATGCAGAAAGTGAGATCGTTATATTTAAAATAGCACCACCAAACTGGTCGCTGTAAGGGCTCACATCTGTACCTCCGCCTGCCAAACCAATTCTTAAAGGTGCCCTGCTTCTGTAGATCATGTAATTTATTTAATGCCGCAATTTACTTACTATTAGCCAGTTCAAGGATGCTTTCTAACATTTTTGTCCAACTGAATTTTTTCTTCTCTTCCATTAAATGAGGCAGAAAATAGTTCTCACCTTTTTCAAAGTATTCCAGGATTTTAGCCGCAAGCGAAGCTGCTGTTGGCTCTGCTACCAATCCAACCTTATTATCAGGCACCATGGCCGGTAAGCCGCCCACATTGGTAACGATCATCGGCACTTCAAAATGATAAGCCAATGGTGTAACACCACTTTGGGTCGCATTGCGGTAAGGTTGTATCACCACATCAGCCGCACACATATAATTCTTTACTTCGTTATCAGGGATAAAACCGGTATGCAGGATCAAATTATCTTTTATGCCCAATGCTTCAACCTGGTCGTCATATGTTTTCCTGTCCTCATAAAATTCTCCTGCAATCATTAATTTTGGAATTTGGAATTCAGAATTCGGAATTTGGGTACGTTCTTTTATGAGCTTAAAAGCGTCAAGTAAAATATCCAATCCTTTATATTTTCTTATGAAGCCAAAGAAGAGCACAACTAATTCCTCATTCCCAATTCCCAATTCATTTCTTGCCATTTCTTTAGAAATTTTCTCTCCAAAATTATCATACAATGGATGGGGAACAAGCAATGCTTTTTTATCTGTCGTAAATAACCGCAGGTCGCTCAGCACTTTTTCACTCATGGTAATAAAAGCATCTACCGGTTTTATAAAATAGCGAGTGAACGGCTTATCACCAATACGTTTTTCGTGCGGAATGATATTATCTGCAATGCAAATAATGCGGGTGTGTTTATTTTTTTTAATGATGCGGAGTATTGTTCCCAAACATGGCCCCATCAATGGTATCCAATATCTTACAATTACAATATCGGGATTAAGTTTTTTTATTTCATTGCCTACACTGATCCAGTTAAAGGGGTTTACAGAATTGATCCTTGAATGAATATCGAGGTCTTTTGGAGCTGGCTCATCTGTAAATTGTGATTTGCCGGGGAATAAAAAGCCGGGGTATTGTAAGGAGAAAGAGAATATGCTTGTATGATGTCCTTCGTTTTGAAACTGCCGGGCAAGCCGTTCATTAAAAGTTGTAATACCACCACCACGTAAGGGATGAGCCGGGCCTATGATGATCACACGCATGGCTTACAACCCTTTTTTTTCTTCTATCAAATAATTATTCCGCTCAGTAGAATTCCTGGCGATCAGTTCGCCGATAAAACCGCTGAGAAATAATTGAGAACCGATGATCATTACTAAAATAGCCACAAAGAACAACGGACGTTGCGTCATACCGGTTTGATCGAAAAAGAATTTAGAGATAGTGAGGTATAAAAATATAAAGAAACCAGCCATAAAAAAAAGTGTGCCCCATAAACCAAAAAAGTGCATGGGCCTTTTACCAAACTTGCCCACAAACATAATAGAGAAAAGGTCGAGGAAACCGTTTACAAAACGCTCCCACCCAAATTTGGTAATGCCATATTTCCTGGCCCGGTGCTCTACCACTTTTTCGCCGATCTTTCTAAAGCCTGCCCATTTGGCCAGGATAGGAATGTAGCGATGCATCTCGCCGTATATTTCAACGCTCTTCACCACTTTTCTTTTGTAGGATTTTAAGCCGCAGTTAAAATCATGCAGCTTTATTTTTGAACTTCTCCGGGCTGCTGCATTAAATAATTTTGAAGGAATATTTTTAGTCAGCGTGTTATCATATCTTTTTTTCTTCCAGCCGCTTACCATGTCAAACCCATCTTCCACGATCATCCTGCGCAGTTCAGGTATTTCATCCGGACTATCCTGCATGTCTGCATCCATAGTTATTACCACATCGCCCTGCGCAGCTTTAAAGCCTTCGTTAAGCGCAGCACTTTTGCCATAATTGCGCTGAAATTTTATGCCTTTGATGTTGGGATTGGCTTCTCGCAATTGACCGATAACATTCCAGGAATCATCGGTGCTGCCATCATCTATCAGGATCACTTCGTAAGTGAAATTATTTTCCAGCATCACTTTGGCAATCCATGCCGAAAGCTCCGGCAGCGATTCATCTTCGTTATATAGTGGTATGACAATTGACAGGTCCATGTAAATTATTTTCTCTTCATAAATAGTAATGAGGCGGCTCCAGTTATTACTGTGCCTATCAACAAATATCCAAATATAGCACTGGATATCATTATGGTAACATAATAATCTTTTGCCCGTTCAATATTGGAAGCCATTTCTGCAGGTGTGGTATTTCCCTTTTTTACCATGTCATTGGTATATGCCTTAACCATTTCATCCTTAAACTCGGGATGCAACTTATTAAAGACAAAAGTAAAGATCACCATCAGCAGGGTTATTACAATAAAGCATTTAAAGCCCTGCAGAAAAAAAGCAGCAAATTTATTGGTATTCTTTTCTGATTTTGAAAATGCATAAACCGTCCAGATTATGGCAGCCGCATACACTATATAAATGACGTACTGTAAAGGGCTGTCAAAGGGCTGACCGGAATAAAAAAACAGCAAGGACAAACCGATCATAACAACTCCGGCAAATAATCCTTTATTAGTGGCATTTAAGTTTTTAAGCATACTATTAATTCAGTTGAATATTGGATTTATTAATGATACCCACAACCTTACCTTTTAATTTTTTACCAATGAAAGGCGAGTTTTTCGATTTGGAATGTATCATGATTTCTTCAAAGACAAATTCGGTATCGGGTGTAAATAAGGTAAGTGAAGCCATTTCGCCTTCTTTAACTTCAGGAACCGGCAATCCAAAAATATGCCTGGCATTAATAGTTTGCATCTGTACAAAATCTTCGGCAGGTAAGCCCGATGCGCACAATACCGCAAACATGGTTTCTAAACTGATCATACCGTGTTTGGCATATTCAAACTCGCAAACTTTATTGTCCCAATGCTGCGGCAGGTGATGAGAAGCAATGCAGTCAATGGTTCCATCGAGCAGCGCTTGTCTTATCGCCATCATATCTGCACGGTTTCTCAGCGGCGGATCCAGTTTTAAATTTGTATCATAGCCTTGCAGGTCTTCATCGCAAAAATAAACCTGGTATGGGGTGATGGAACAACTCACTTTAATATTGCCTTCCTTTGCCCGTTTAATATATTCCAGGCTTTTGGGAGACGATACACCTGCAAAATGTAGTTTACTATCAGCATACCTGGCCAGTTTAATATCCCTCGCCACCATTAATTCTTCGGCCAGTATTGGCTTTCCGGGTAAACCCATCTGGGTAGAGATGATCCCTTCATTCATCAGTCCGTTAGTACCAATGCTCGTATCATCCGGTATTTGAATAATGGTTCCTTCAAAACTTTTTACGTATTGCAGTGCCTTTAAAATTAATCCTGCGTTTTGTACCGGATGTATCCCGTCGCTAAAAGCCAAGGCGCCCGACTGGCGCATATCGTACATTTCGGCAAGGTCTTTTCCTTCGGCCCTTTTTGATACGGCTCCAATGGGATGAATATTTACAGTAACCTGTTTTGCTTTTTGTACAATATACTCAACCTGCGATTTATTATCAACCACGGTCATGCTGTTCGGTATCAGCATTACATCTGTAAAACCACCGGCAGCAGCGGCTTTAGCACCGGATATAATATCTTCTTTTTGTTCGTAACCGGGGTCGCCAAAATCAGCAAAAATATCCATCCAGCCAATGCTTGCACATAAGCCGTTCTGTTCAATTACCTTGTCTGCTTTTTCTGTAATATTATCTCCGATCGTTGTAATTCTCCCGTCGGTTATTAAAATATCTTTGATTTGTCCGTTAAAAGGAGAGGAGAGAGAAATTAGCTTAGCCTGCTTTATTAATATCTTCATTATTTATAAGATTGTGCAAATATCATAAAAAAAAGTCAGGTTGAGAAACCTAAATTTTTCAGGTTGGGATGATCCCACTTTTAGGGGGAGGATCACAAAACAAAAAAATCCCCACACGAAGCAGAGATTAATTTTATTGTCGGGATGACTGGACAAATTTCGAACCTTTTTATAGCTGATTTGCAAAAAATAACTAATGCCAATATCTAACATGCCGCATTTATTTTTTTACAGGAATCTGGCTGAAAATATATGCCTCAGCCTCTTTGTCGTAACTGCCATAGTATTGTTTGCCCTTAAAAACAAACTGCCTACGCATAGTGCCACCTGCATTTTCTACATAGTTTTTTATTTGCGTTGCTTCGGGTTCGGGTATTTTGCTTTTTACTGGTTTAAGTGTGGCAGCATCTAACAAAAAACTGGCTGTGGTACTTTTATAATAATTAGGCTTACTTATAAATTTTGAAACACCGGGTGTGTAATAGGAATAACTATAAGTGTTGCTGGTCATTTGCTGTTGCCCTGCGGTTGCCTGCCCATATCCTACTGCAGAATGATATGAACCACCGCCGCCACTTTCAACAATAATTTCATCATAAGTACCAATGGTAACTAAGTAACGGCCTGTGGCGGTAGTTTCTACAGTTATACCTTGCGTCCCCTTTTTTAATGCTTTTACAAGCTGGGCAAAATCATCCAATGGTTCATTTTTTATTTTACTTCCCCTCCGCTCTTCATACTCGCCTGTACCGTTCATCAGTTGGTTAATATTCTGCTCCGTTATTTCAATTTTATTTAAAAATTTACCGTTTAGTTCATAAACTGATACAACAATTTTATCAGGAACCAGTTGCATGGTAAATAGCTTGTTTTCTGTTTTGTATGAGTTTACAGCACTTTTATCCTTGCTCTCTCCGACTTCGGGGTTGCTGTTCATAATATTGTTGGATGTAACGGAATAATCATTGGTGTTGATGGTGACGATCTGTGTTGTTTTATTATCGTTTACAACAAACGTAAGTGCATTGTTGGCAGTGTAAAACTTTGCTTTTTTAGAGGCATCATCCAATGCTGGCATTTCACCAGTGCTAATTGTTACAATATCCGTGAGGTAATCAGAAAGTTTTTTACTTTTTTTTGCGTCCGTTTCTATTTTAGGAAAGGCTATTGTTTTCTCTGTGGCAACTCCGCTGCCCGATAGCATGTACAATTTTAACTCGTATGTTTCATCAAGTGCAGTTATCAGAAAAAACCGGTTATACTCCGAAAAGCCTGAAATTACTTTTTCTTTTTTAGGAACGTTCACAAAATCTTTCTGCGCCACTTTTTTTGCAAAGAAATCTACCGTTTCGATCTTGTAATTGTAATATTCTTTTGAGGTAAATGCTTTGGTAGTACTGTTTTTATACACAAAATTATAATTGCTTCCATTATAAGTAGCACCCACATAATTTAACTGGTTCAGGTTAGAAGCATCAAAATCAAAAATTGTTTCTTTGGCCGGTAACGAAAAATCAGCAACCTTTTTAAAATTTGAATCAACCAGCACGTAAGCTGCCTTGTCAATATCTTGTAAAACAAAAGCAATGTTTGCGCTGCTTTTATCTGCCATTACATAGGCCCCTTTATTAAAAGAGGCTGCATTGGTTCTTTTTGTTGAAAAAGCATACGGATAACTAAGCAGGCTTTTTTGTGCTGTTGCAGATAAAAATAATCCACAAGAAAATAAGAAAGAAAAAAATAGTTTCATGGAATACTCAGTTTATTATTAATTGATGTTTTAAGCGATGTTTAATACTGTGTTGATGTAATTGGCTTATTGCTTGTAATAGCAAAAGTATATAAAAAATTCTTCGCACATTTTAGCTTTATATTTCTAAATAAAACTAATAAACTCTTAGGGACGTTTGGCTTTTACCATTTATCTCTGAAATCGTTTATTTTAGGGAAAAATAAATTTTATGCTAAAAGAACATACACTCCTGCCTTTATTCCAAAAATTTATAACCCATAGCCGGAATGGGAAACGCCTAAATAAAGATGGCACCCGAATAAAGCTGCAAACCGTAGCAAATTACGAATACTGCTATAACCTGTTAGATGGTTTCATTATTGACAAAGAAACTCCTTTGATTATCTATGAAATAAGGGGTAACGATAAACGGGAACACAGTAAACTAAAACGCTATTGGGGTGGATTTTATAAAAATTTTACAGATTATTTGTATCAGGAAAAATGTTGTTTTGATAATTATGTTGGTCAAACCATTAAGATGATCCGCACCTTTTTCAATTGGTGTAATACCGATATAGGAATAAATACAGGGCTTTATTATAAACAGTTTTATATCCGCAAAGAAGAAATTGATATTGTTACACTTACAGCAGACCAACTAAGGTTCTTGTTATTTGATAAAAGTTTTGAAGAATCACTTTCTAAACCGCTGCGCTGCTGTAAAGATGTTTTTGTTGTTGGTTGCCTGGTAGGTCTTCGTTACAGCGACCTATGCCGCATAAAAGCAACCAATATTGAACAGCGGGATGGCAATTACTATTTAAAAATGCGCTCTCAAAAAACAAATACAGACACACTTGTAAAGCTCCCACCACCTACTATTGAAATACTTGAAAAATATAAGCAAAATAAAAATACATTATTACCAACCGTTTCTTTATTTCGGTTTAATGAAAATATAAAAAGCATAGCTCAATTGGCTGGATGGACAAATTTAATACCCAATCTAAGGTCAAAAAAAGGGATACAAAGTAAAAAAAATGCCAGCAAAGTAGCTGAAAAACGCTTTTGCGATGTTTTAAGCAGCCATACCATGCGCCGCACAAGTATTACCACCATGCTTACGAGCGGTATGCCCGAATATGTTGTGAGGAAGATAAGCGGACACACATCTGACAGTAAAGCCTTTTTTAGATATGTAAGCCTGGCCCAAAGTTTAATGGACAAGGAAATTGATAAAATGCACCTTAATTTTCAGAAACAAAATACTCAATTTGTAAGCTTATAATTTCTATTTTATTTTTATCAAAAATGGATGTTTTTTTGTAGATTTATGTAGATTTTAGCAAAAAACGTAGCTCTTTGAGTTTAGCCAAACATTGATGGATATTGATTTAGAGCCATAATAGTTACTATCCCGGCGGGATGGTGCAACCTTTCAGAAAATATCAAGCTGGCAGTGCATCTTACAGATATTCCATTAATGGTCAGGAAAAAGAAAATGAACTGAATGAAAATATTACTACAGCAGATTATTGGCTGTATGATAGCCGGATTGGTAGGCGTTGGAACCTAGACCCTGTGGTTAAATCAAATCAAAGCCCCTATTTAACTTTTGGTGGTAATCCAATAGCAAATATTGACCTTAATGGGGCTGATACAATCAACTTCGTCCGTAACACAACAAGGCAAAAATTTAGTAAAAGCAGTGCAGCAAGTAATTCTGGAAATACAGGGGCATCGGTGAATAGAACGCTTCCAGATTTAGTCACTACAACTGGTAATATAAACATAGTTGCTGCCAAAGGGCAAGATGTTTTTAGACTTATAGATAATACCACAATAGTTGACGCAGATGGAAATTCTACAAAAAGTTCAACGACTACAACACTTGACATTAGAGGTGAACGCTCGGATTATCGTAATGGTGGTCATAATGTAAAAGGTTTTCCGGATGACAGATATGCCCTAGCAAGTATAGCTCCTTCATGGCTACTTAAAAATTATGCTGCAAAAAACAAGGATTATGATACTTATACGGAATGGGGATTAGGTGCAGCCCTTGCTTATCAAAGCGACGTTCCATTTTGCATGGCTTTACAAAAAGTAACTAATTATGCTTATACTATTGCAGGTGCTTATGGAATTGCACGAATGACATTAGTTGCAGCACTTCCGGCAAGTGCAGGTGAAACAAGTTTTTTTGCAGGAACCAGATATACTTCTAAAGTATTTAAGCAAATGAATAGTGATATGTTTCATGACTTTCCGGAAGGAGTAACGGCATTTGAAAAATACGGTATTCGTTCGGTGATAAAAGGAGGAGATGGCATTGAGCGTCAAATGTTAAAGATACCTGGTCAGTACGGAGAACGAAGTGGCGTTTTTGAATTTATAAAAGAAGCAGACGGCTCAATAAATCACAGGGTATTTATCCCAATAAAAGATTATATAAAATGAAAAATCTTTGGACAAAAGAAGTAGACCAAATATTAAGTGTGGGGCATCAACTAAAAGATATAGGCCTACATAATTGGGCACTAACAAAAAAGCAGGTATTAAATGTGCTTGAAAAATTAAATTCTATGCAGGTTGCAATACTCGGAGGGGATGTATGTCAAAACATTGAAGGTGTTATTAAGCCAAATTATGATAGTTGGTATTGTGAACAATTGCCAAGCGAACCCAAAGATATTTTTATAAAAAGAAGTATTGCAAAAGCAAAAAAATATATCGAAGAGTATTCAATTAAGCAGTCTGATGAAATTTATTTTGTATTAGTTCCAGATGTGTAGTATGTTTTCAGATACTATTTGTTGCACCCCTGTCGTTTTTCAAAAAATCTAATAAGCAAAAGTTCTTTGAAGCTCCTATCCCGGCGGAATGGTGCAACCTTCCAGAAAATTTGATGCCGGAAGTGCCTACAGGTATGGGTTTAATGGGAAGGAGAAGGATAATAGTACCGGCGAAGGTAATTTAGATTTTGGAGCAAGGATTTATGATGGAAGGATTGGAAGATGGTTAAGTTTAGATCCACTTCAAAAAAAGTATCCTGATTTAAACCCTTATAATTTTGTAGCAAATAGCCCTATAAGATTCATCGACCCAGATGGAAAAGTTATCAGAGTTTATTATGATGGCGGCAAATATTTTGACTATACACCAGGAATTAAGCCAACAATCAATAATGAAATATTGAATAAAGTACATGAGGCTTGCATGTATAATATGAATACTGGAATTGGAAAAGAAGTTTGGAATCAATTGGCAAATTCAAAAGGGGTAATAGAAATACATAGTATTACAGTAACGGGTGGTACAGCAACTAAAGATATTGAGTTTAAATCTATGTTAGGTCAGAAAAGTGCAAAAGGAGAAGATATGATTGGTAGTATAAATTGGGATTTTAATGCCGATTTCGAGGTTGTGGACCAAAGTCCATTTATTAAAGGCTATTTAGTTCCGTCAACAGTTTTGTTTCATGAAATAGGACATGGGCAAGAAGCAGATGATGTCTTAACAGCAAGCAAAACAGATAAAGATGCTATTGCAAAATATTATGCAAGTGCAAATGAACTTCTCAGTCCTGATGATGATTTTGATAACCAAGAAGAGAAAAAAAATACCCGGAAAAGGGAAAATGTATATGTTCGGCAGATCAATAAATGGGAACAAGAAAACGGTGGTGAAAACCCTTCGTATCAACCTGTCCGAAATAATCATAACAAAGGGCATGTAAATGCTATGCACAATATTCTTAAAAGAAAAATTGATGTAAATAAAGTTTTTGATCGTACAATATATAATAATGAACGGAAACGCCCTGAATATAAAAATGAAAATGACGGAATAAAAGACAAAAAGGACTCAACGAAACAATAGTTTATGAAGAAATTGGCTTTATTTATTTCTATTATGCTAAGTTGGGGCTTAGCCAATTGTCAAGTTTCTATATATAGTTCCGTAACTGTTAATGATATATTTAGAAAAACCGATGATAGTTTAAATTCCTTACCAGATATTTATTCTGATACCTTGACAATTAAAGGAGATGATTATTTAATTACACACTATCATAAGGTTTCGAGTTTAGTAAATAAAAAATTACTATCGGATTTTAATGACGACTTATTTAGCGACACTCTTAATAAATTTTCAAGGCTAATTTTTGAAAGCAATTACAAACTTTCATTTAATATTCCAACCATTCCGCTTACCAATATAATTTATTTAAAAAAAGCCGGACTAATTGTTGGTTTATCTAAAATTGTAAATTCTCCTTACCACATAGTTATCTACTCTACTGATGGTACGTTATTATGCAAACGTAGCTTACAAAATCTTGAATTGAAATTAAATAGAGCAGATATAAAATATTTGCTCACAAACAAACCGAAACTGAAAGAATGCTTTTCGAAAAATGTAATTGTCAAAGACCAGGACAATTATTATTTAGAATTATCAAGATGTTTGTTGAGTACAATTGGCAAAGACTCTCTTTTAAAAATGAATAAAATAGCTGTTAATAAGTATTTCCCATTTATGAGTGTCAGTAAAGACTCTAGATTATATTCAAGATACAATTATTCTTTTTCTGATTCTGCTCCTTTCTATGATTTAGTTATGGTAGGCTCGGTTCCTTATTTGTTAATATTAAACTCTGAGGATGGAACAAAAATTAATATACCTCTTGTTTCTAATTGTGCTTTTTTGGATTTTTAGTCATGTAAAATTAAGTTGGTACTAAATTTATCCTGTGCAACCCACACGAACATTCTATAATAAACTGTCCGAATATCAAATAATTAAAAATAAGGCTTGGTTTTAAAAATTGACGAAATTTATTCCAATCGTACAATATCTATTTTGGATAAACTTATGCGATTAGAGTTAATTTTGAAATAAAAAAGAACATTTGATTTAGAAGTTCGACTTTTAAGTGCTACTACAAAATGTTCTTTGGAAATTAAAATACTCCTAAGTTCAATTATATTAAATGAAGATTGCCGTGAAAAATTTGGTTCTAGAATAAATTTATAATTTTTGCCATTTCTTAAACAATTGCAAACTGAAGTAAAGAAGTGAAAAGTGTCAATTACAACATTTTTATTAGTTTCATGAAATAAGGGATCATCTTCTATATTAGTAAAATCTGAGACTTTCACAAGTGAATCAACTAAGGAATCAGGTAATGAGCTAATGTTTATTATTTTCGGATTCATACCTGCTGAATCTGAAATTATCTTTACTTTATTTTGTAAATAGCCTGCTAATTTTATCTTTTTATTTTGATCACTTATACCTTGCAAAATTTTATTAAAAATTTCACAAGAAAAATTTTTCGGTTGTGCAGTTACACTCTCTGAACAAACTACTAACAAAAGATATAAGATTATCTTCATTTTCTAATTCCCTTTTTTATTAGTTGTTTTGGGTTTTTCAGTTGATGTTGTTGTGTTTTTATCTGGCTCTGGAACTGTTGGAAGTGTTGTTTTCCCCTCTTCTGTTTGCTCTGCATTTTTAATTATGTTTTCAACTACACCTTTTTTGTTTTTTGCATTGTGCGGCTCTACACCTGGTATTACATCAGGCTTTTTTTGATCTTCCTCAGATTGTTCTTGAGGAATTCCCCATATTAAATTTTCCACTACTGTACCAGGCTCACCTAAATCTGAATCATGCGAATCTTTTTTACTTTTAACAAGTTGATTACCTTGAGCGTCAGTTCCATTAAAAATATTTAAATGATGACTTCCTTCATGAACCACCTCCATTTCCAGCAATAATAAAGCTTGTTGCTTCTGTTTATAAGTGCTTTTTTTATTTGATAAAACTCCTTCTACGTATTTAATTATTTTGGTATTAATCTCAACCATCCTTGAATCATAATCATAAAAACCAGCTGCTGTATTAAACATCATTCCAGGATAGTCAGTCACTGCAAGTGATGGCCCACTATTATTAGTAAAGGTTCCTCTTATATTTGCGTCCCTCAATTTTGGATTCATTGTTTTAAATCCATTTATTATTTTACTACTGTTTAAAACATCTTTTTCTAATTGTGTGCTCAAATATTTATATACTAAAGGATAACTCTTTTGAAGCGAGGGGTCTAACTTGAAAAGGCCGTCTGCATCAATAAATTTAACCGGATTATTTCCCGCAAAAATATATGGCGATAAGTTCGGAGATTCTCTATAAAGTGGATCTACCGATAAAAATCTTCCAATCCTTCCATCATAAATCCTTGCTCCAAAATCCAAATTACCTTCACCTGTACTATTATCTTTCTCCTTTCCATTAAACCCATACCTGTAGCCACTTCCGACATCATATTTTCTTGAAGGTTGCACCATCCCGCCGGGATAGGAGCTTTCAAAGAACTTTTGCTAATTAAATCGATCATTCAATTTTAAAACCAAGCCTAATTTTTAATTGTTTGATATTCGGAGAGTTTATTATACACAGTTTGTAGGTTGCAGCGCACAGAAATCTAACACACAAAACCATCACATCAGTTATGAGATAGAGGAACTATTCGCCTAGCTGGATAGAAACGTTATTTATATTTTTAAAGTAATGCTGATATTTTTCTCCTTAAGTTGTTGTAATAATTGATTGCAGTCTTTATGATTTTCAAGTTGTTTTATAATTTCAAAAATATCTGTTTCTTTTCCTTGTAATTTGAAGTTTAAAATGTTGGTTGTAAATGAAGTTTGATTATTTACTAATGATAATATTATAATCTCATTTATTATTGCTGTGCTTGTTTTTCCCTTATAGAACCTACTTAAATCTTGACTGGTTATAAAATAGCTTAAATAACTACTGTCCTTTTTTATTTGAAAATATTTTTCAAGGATTTCAGAATTTGTCTTTTTTTCAGATAAATAACCAAGTTCCTTTACCCATTTATATTTTGTATATGATGTAGGGGATATATTTTCTTTTAGTGTCTTTTCAAACCCTTTTTCTTTCATAATTTGATACCATTTATAGTAGCTTTTTACTAAATCATTGACTGCATTTTGATTTATTGTATCAACTTTCCCAATTTCCTTTGGACTGCAATTATAGCGTAATATATCATAAATTTTTTTTTCATTACTATCTATCAAGTTATATAAAGAATTTGTTTCGTCATTTGTATAAAGCATATAAATGTTTTGCAATAATGACAATTTTTCCGATACTAAATATTCTTTACACAATGCGCCACTTTTATTTTTTTCTTCGTTTATAATTTTCTGATATATATAAGGCTCGTATATTGGATAAAATTTTAAGATGGCATTGCTTGGCTTTTTTACGTTTATATTTTGTAATTGTGTAAAGCAAGTATTTATTTGCTTCTCGATGATTACCATATTTTGAGAATAAAGATTATTCATTTGAGTAATGACAAAAAAGATTACGAAAAAAAGTTTATGGTTTCTTGGCTTTAACATCATTTTGAATTTTTTTAAATTGTTTTTTATCAATTGTTGTTTGCCCATTTGCAGTTTTACCTCCAGTTGTTTGCACCTTAGGGTCTAGTGTCCCTCCAACATTTGTATTAACATAAATTTCTGGGTTATTAAAATTTGGATTTTGACCAGGTTGAGCACTTATTGGCCCCTTTTGGACTCCTCCTTTTGTATCAACAGTGGAGTTATTTTGAAAATACTCAAAATGTTCATATTTACCACTACCAGTTCCGTATACAACTATATCGCCTTGTTTTGCTTGAGTTGGCGCAGGTACTATACCTAATAAACTTCCTATAGCTTGTACGGTTTTTTCAAAAACTGTGCCTTTCACAAAGCCTTCTACTTTTAATATCTCATCTGTAATTTGGTCTGAACTTACGCCCCCCAGACGTGTGCGCTACCGGGCTGCGCTACATCCCGAAACAGGTTGGCAAAAGTAAAGGCAAATACTAAGATTTCAAAAATTTGGGACTTTTGATTTTTACAATGCTTACATACTTACCATCTTTTTAATTCGTGCTTTGTAAAAGTATATTCAGGAGTTTTAATAAACTCCTCATCATTTACTTCATACCAGGGAGACAGATCCGGACTCATTGGATTTACCAACACATGTATATCCTGTGCAGGCATATAACTTTGTGCGATCAGGTAAACTTTTTTACCGGCAGTGTTAATGGCAACATCCATCACAATAACGGCATGGCCCGGAAAACCGCCCCTGATGATCACATCTCCTGGCTGGATAGCTGAAAAATCATCAACCCGGTTTAATTGTTTTGCTAAAGATGCTGATCCGCACATACCAAAAACCTTGTCTAGGTATTTGCTGAAATTATTTCTTGTATAAGGCGATGAAAATGTATAAGGCATTTTATTATTATCATAAAAAATGATCCGTTCATATTTCTTTTGTTTGAACAGGTATTCGGCCCTTAACCGCATCACGGCATCGGCACATTGTTGCAGATCAGTATTTCCTATAGAAATATCCAGTATAGCAAACTGGGCTGTTTGATTATGCTTTGGCTGGCCGTTGTATAAATAAACTATCTGGTCTGTTTTCAGCGCAGTGTTTCTTAAATAATATGCAAAAGATGCTGAGTCTGCAGGTTCCCTCTCATAGCCGGCAGGCAGCGGTATCTTTTGCATGGCAGAATAAGGATTGATACCTTTTGCTGTTTTGATCAGTATCGCAGGATTTGATGAATTGCTGTGATCATTACAGGATACAAGGAGAAACTGTAGCAGTACGAGTGATGTTAGTTGGTTCATCGTTTTTAATTTTTATCGGGATGCATAGCTGTTGCTAATCCATATAAAATATTTGTTAAAGCTTTGTTTGATCAGTTATTTTCGGCCATAACTTATGTGCAGCACTGGTTTATTTTACTGCTGATGAACAGTTTCAGCCTTTTGGCCGCGTGCTTAAAAAATACGATGGTTTCCTGGATGAGATGCAGACCAAACTTAAAAATTAATACCGTATAATATTTTTTTGAACTGGGTTAATAAAAGCAGTTGTATATTTTGTACAACTGCTTTTTAAATTATGATAGCTCGTGGTTTAAAGGCTTTAATATGCTAATTTTGAATATCCGACCTGTTAAACCGGGATGCTTTAATAAAACAGAAAGAAACCTATGGCAAATATTCTGATCATTGATGATGAAAAATCGATCCGCAAAACACTTACAGAGATCCTCAGTTACGAAGGATATAAAATTGATGAAGCCGGTGATGGAGAAGAAGGCTTAAAAAAATTCAGCGAAAAAACTTATGATGTAGTCCTTTGCGACATAAAAATGCCAAAATTGGATGGCATTGAATTTTTAGACAGATCAAAACTGATCAACCCGGATGTACCTGTGATCATGATCAGCGGCCATGGTAATGTGGATACTGCAGTGGAAGCAGTAAAAAAAGGTGCTTTTGATTATATCAGCAAACCACCCGACCTTAACCGTTTGCTGATCACCTTACGCAATGCCCTTGATAAACAAAGCCTGGTTACCGAAACCAAAGTACTGAAACGTAAGGTAGGAAAGGCATTGGAAATGGTTGGCGATAGCGGCCCCATCAATAAAATTAAAGACACTATTGAAAAAGTAGCGCCAACAGATGCCCGTGTTTTAATAACCGGCGAAAACGGAGTTGGTAAAGAATTAGTGGCCAGGTGGATACATGAAAAAAGTAACCGCAATAGTGGGCCCATGGTTGAAGTGAATTGTGCGGCAATACCTGGAGAACTGATCGAGAGTGAATTATTCGGTCACGAAAAAGGTTCTTTTACATCGGCGGTAAAACAGCGTATTGGTAAATTTGAAACGGCTAACGGAGGTACACTCTTCCTGGATGAAATCGGCGACATGAGTTTGACTGCACAGGCAAAAGTACTACGTGCCTTGCAGGAAGGTAAAATAACCAGGGTGGGAGCCGAAAAAGATATTTCGGTTGATGTGCGGGTTATTGCAGCAACCAATAAAGACCTGCTTAAAGAAGTTGATGAAAAAAACTTCAGGCTCGATTTGTATCACCGTCTCGGTGTAATTATCATTCATGTACCATCTTTAAATGAACGCAGGGATGATGTACCCTCACTGGTTGAACATTTCCTGGATATTATTGCAACAGAATATGGCCAGCCAAAAAAAGAAGTGGATGCTAAAGCCATGGAGGCATTAAAGAATTATAACTGGACCGGTAATATACGTGAACTCAGGAATGTGGTGGAAAGGCTGATCATTTTATCCGGCAAAACCATCACGCTTGAAGACGTAGAAAATTATGTATTACCAAGAAAATAATTTAAATCCCGAATGAAAATTATTTATTGCATAAGTGGATTGGGAGCAGATGAAAGGGCATTTTCAAAACTTACAATAACCGGATACCAGCTACAGGTTATTCCATGGCTGGTGCCGCTGAAAGATGAAACCATACAACAGTATGCAACAAGAATGCGGTCGGATATAAAGGAAACAAACCCATTACTGATGGGGCTTTCATTTGGAGGAATGGTTTGTACCGAGATAGCCAAACAAATACAGGTTGCGAGGATCATTCTTATTTCAAGTATCAAATCTTCAAAAGAATTGCCCTTTTGGATGAAGGCTGTGGCAGGTTTAAAACTTAATAAAATTGTTCCGCTTAAATCCACCCGCTTAACACAACCCATTCAAAACCGTATGCTGGGTGTTCAATCTGAAGAAGAAAAAACACTGGTGGCTTCGCTGAGAAGAAAAGCCGGCCTGCCTTATACCAATTGGGCTGTAAACCAGGCCATCAATTGGAAGAACGAATGGCAACATCCTGATATCTATCATATTCACGGCGATAAGGATAATATGTTTCCTATCAAAAATATCAAAGCAAATTACACCATAAAAAATGGCGGCCATTTTATGATCATGAACAAAGCTGCTGAAGTAAGCGACTGTATCAATGCCATCCTGAATGAGCCTTAAAATTTTTCTGTTAAACATTTCAAAACATTATTTACCGAAAACATTGTCAAACGGTTAATTATGGTAATTTTGGCACTATTAAAATTTAACTTATGAGTATTGGCTGGATCGTTTTTATTGTTGGCACGCTTGGATGGCATATCGGTATGTATGGCATGTTTAAAAAAGCAGGCATGGAAGGCTGGAAAGCGCTGGTGCCGTTTTACAATACCTGGTGCATGGTTGAAAAAATGGAACTCAAGAAATACTGGTTCTTTTTACAGTTCATTCCCGTTGCCGGCCAGTTCATCACCATCTGGATCTGTATAAAATTTGTAGAGCACTTTGGGCGTTTTGGTTTTCTACATCATGCTGCGGCAGTTTTTTTCCCCTTCTTATATTTTCCTTATCTCGGGTATTCAAAAAGCGAAAGATATGCCGGCATAGCTGTTGTAAGAAACCACAAAAAGTCCGGTGCACGTGAATGGATAGATGCTGCGGCTTTTGCCATTGTTGCAGCAACCATCATCCGCACTTTTGTGTTTGAAGCATACACCATTCCAACACCTTCTGAAGAGAAGACCTTGCTCGTGAATGATTTTCTGTTTGTGAGTAAGATGACTTATGGGCCAAGAATACCCAATACACCGATCGCCATGCCTTTTATGCATCATACCATTCCGTATTTTAATACAAAATCGTATGTAGAATGGATACACATACCTTACGCCCGTTGGTTTGCAAGCCCGGTTAAAAGGAATGATGCAGTTGTTTTTAACTTCCCTGTAAATGATACATTGATAAACGATCCCATTATAGATAACCAGCAGCAGTTTGGTTCTAAAGTAACTTATTACGAAGCAGTACGACAAATGGGCAGGGAAAAGGTTTGGCAGGATTATGGTGACGAGATAATTACCAGGCCGGTTGATAAAAGAGAAAACTTTATAAAACGATGTGTGGCCATAGCGGGAGATACGATACAAATAATAAATGGGGTTGTACAAATTAATGGGAAGCCCCAGGAAGTTTTTCCTCAAGCAGAAAGAATGTATAAAGTAATAGACCCAAAAGCTACTTCTGTTGAAATAGAAGATCTAAAGCAAATAGGAATAACTATTCATGTGGGAGATGGAGACATAGGAGATATAAGACAATATCCAGGCGGTGAAGTTTTAGTCAATATTACCAATGAAGAGATGAGTAAAATGACAGCAGCCAATAAGGCAAAATTTGCGTATTACACTATGACACCATCCCACGACTTGTTTCCTTATTACAGCGATTCAGCCGGTAAGGATTGGTCAGCAGATAATTTTGGCCCGCTTTGGGTGCCAAAGAAAAATGGTACTATACAATTAACACCGGATAATTTAATAAGATACCAGCGTTGTATTGAAGTGTATGAAGGAAATAAGTTTGAAAACAGGGGCGGTAAATATTTCATCAATGGTGTAGAGACTGGCACTTATACCTTTAAAATGGATTATTACTGGATGATGGGGGATAACCGCCACAATTCGCTGGATAGTCGCTACTGGGGCTTTGTTCCTGAAGATCATGTGGTGGGTAAAGCATCGCTGATCTGGTTCAGTTATGAAAATGGGCCACGCTGGAAACGTTTGTTCCGCTGGATCAAATAATATATCAGTTTGAAATCTTTGGTAATAATTTTACTGTCAGTCTGTACTGAACTTGTCGAAGTGTTGTCGAAGACGGATTAGTGTCCCGTCCTGAAAAAAGTTGGCCTAGTTTAATAAAGTCCCGGTTTCGACAAGCTCAACCTGACAACTTTTCAAAATGAGACATTACCTGGATCAAATAATTTGGTTTATTTAAATTTTAAGAATTAACTTTAAATAACTGGTTAATCCTCTCTGTAGCAGTACAGGGAGGATTTTTTATCGGGATTAAATAATGTTGTATGAATAAAGAAGAACACCGTTTTGGATATGATGTGTACAATTATGTAGACGAATTAAATGAACAGGATGCCTGGTTGGTAAAGGAAGCCAGGAAAGTTACGGGAGCTGCTTATGCACCTTATTCTAATTTTAAAGTTGGTGCGGTTGCTAAACTCAATAATGGCGAAATTGTTACAGGTACTAACCAGGAAAACGCTTCCTACCCTGTAGGTATTTGCGCCGAAAGGATTTTATTAGGATCAGCAGCTTCCCTCTACCCGGATATTGCGATAGATACCCTGGCCGTTAGCTATAACAATATTAATGGCGTAAGTAATCATCCTATATCGCCCTGTGGTATGTGCCGGCAAAGTTTGGTAGAGTATGAAGAAAGGGTTAAGCAACCCATACGTTTGATCTTAAGCGGACTGGAAGGGAAAGTTATCATTGTAGAAAAAGCAAATTCGCTATTACCTTTATCGTTTGGCAGTGTTGATCTAAAATAATGTTTGAACTCCATTAGCGATCTTTCCTTCATGTTCCAGCAGCCATTTTTTTCGCCAGAGTTCGCCACCATAACCAATCAGATCGCCATTGCTGCCAATTACCCGGTGGCAGGGTACAATGATACAAATGCTGTTGTTACCATTAGCCGTACCCACCGCTCTTATTGCTTTTACATTACCAATACGTTTGCTCAATTCCAGGTAACTGATGGTTCTGCCATAAGCAATATTGCATAACTCCGTCCATACGGTTTGCTGAAATTCGGTACCCGTCTGCATCATGGGGAGGTTAAATTCAGTTCTTGTACCGGCAAAATATTCATCAAGTTGTTTGATACAGGTTTTAATAACGGCAGATTTTGGTTTTACAAAACTGAGTTCTTCTTCATTTATTTTTACACCCTTCCAGGAGTTAACAAACAACACATCAGAAATGGCACTACCAATACTCCTGATCTCCAGCGCACCAAGGGGCGATTGATAATATATGATTTCGATATTCATTTTTTTTAGGTCGTCATTGTAAATGAAATGAAGCAATCTGCTGATCAGCAGATAACATCGTCGATTCCTCTGCGCCATGACATTACTCAATTTACAGAATTTCTTTTGTCTCTTTGACTAAAATATAATTTCTTTGAGCAAGTTATTGAAGCAGTTACGTATGAAGAGTGAAATAAAGTTTTACGAAAAAGCCATGTCGGCCGTGGCAGACCCTTACCGGATGTCAATATTAAAAGAAATTTCTGCAAAAGGAGAGATCAGGTGTTGCGACGTGGTAGGATTAACCGGTTTATCCCAACCAACCTGTTCACACCATATTAAACTATTGGCCGAAAGTGAATTGATCGATTGCAGAAAGGAGGGACGTAGTAATTATATCAGCCTGAATAAAAACAACTTTAAGAAACTGGGACAGTATTTTGAAAAGTTCGGTTCGTAGGAATATGCTTCGAGGTATGTTCCTACCCAATCTTACGTCCATTCTTTACAGGTAATGTTGGCTGCAATAATACCACATCCTTATTTTCATTATAAACGCCAAGTACCAGGCATTCGCTGAAGAAATTGGCAATTTGTTTTACAGGAAAATTTACAACCGCAATGACCTGCTTCCCAATTAATGAATCGGCTTTATATAATGCAGTTATTTGTGCCGATGATCTTTTTATACCAAGATCTCCAAAATCTATCGTGAGTTGATAAGCCGTTTTTTTAGCAGCAGGAAAATCATGTACTTCCAGGATCGTTCCTGTGCGGATATCTATCTTTTCAAAATCATCCCAACTGATCATAAGTTTTCAGTTTTTACAACGGCATCAATATTAAGCCTGCCGTAAATGTGTGGAAACTCCTCATTAACAGAAGGGGCCAGTTCATATTTTAACGGGGCGGTTAATTTTGTTTCATCAATATGCAGTAATAACAGTTCTGTTTGACCTGCATAGTATCTTGATAAAACACCTGCTACCTGATCTGCCTTACTGGTATGTATAAATCCTTCCAATGCCAGGGAATCAGCTTCGTAAAAGCCCTGCCGTATTGCTTTTTGCCAGTTTAATGCGGTAACTACATGAAAGATCATTGGTCTAATATATTTGCCAGTAAAAGCAACTCATCCATTTTGTAGCGGTTGCGGTCGTTATCAAAACACTTGCTTAATTCTTCCAGTAAATACTGAATAATGCGGCGGTTATTTAATTGCCTGTAATAAGAAGCAACAGGCGGTACAGAGATACGTTTAAAATAAGCTTCCACATCCTGGTGGCTGTACATTTGTCCGTTCAACGGATCTACAAAGAAATTAATTTTTTCCGAAGCATGGCCGGCCGGGTTAAGCAGGTCGTACTGCGGATCAAAATACGCCATGATAAACTGCCTTGGAATATTAATGGCTTTAACCGGAATATCCAGTAATTCACAAAGCGCAATATAAATGATGCCGTTGCTTAACGCATTGCCTTTCTTACTTTCCAGTGTTTTGTTTATTAAATAATCATCGGGATTATTATAAGCAAACTCAACACCCTTTTGTTTGTAGTAATTATAAAAAATACTGGTAACAATATTTATTTCTTCAATAGGCGTGAGGTAGTTGTTTAATTCCAGCCAGGTATTGCGCCGCAGTTTTTCAATTTCCTGGTAAACAACAGTAGCATCCAGGTCGGGGTAATGATAGCGGGCTACCAACAGCGCACCTTCCATCAGGTCGGCATCACGGGATGCCCAATCTGTAAAATCATTTGTTAAGTCGCGGAAATGTAAACGGTGTATCAGTAATTCAATACGCTCCTGTATCCCTTCATTGCTGGTATTTTCCCAAAGGCTTTCCAGGTTGGGGATGATATCCTTTCCAAAAGAGATGATCTTATCACTTACCGTGGTATACACATCTTCATCGGGATCATCAATCAAATGTAAAAGGGCTGTTATTTCTTTATTTTCTTCCAAGCTTCAGTTTTATTTTAAATGAATTTCGGAAAAGGAAAGGAGATTAAGAAGTTAAAATTTTCCACATGCTGTGATAAAATAAAAGGAGGGGTTATGCAGCGTTAATTCATGTATAGGTAGCAGGCTGTAATTGACAGAGAGTTTCGGTTCGTGAAGACATGAACCGAGGCGGAGAAGAGAAAACTTCGCCGGAATAACAGATAATGAAAAGGTAATGAAAAGGTAAAAAAATTATTTAAGAAGCCTTGAAGCATGATGAACTCTTAAAATTGATATAGTATCCTGTACAATTTTGTAAACAATCCGGTAATTCCCTTCTATTAATTCACGAATAGTATCAACATTATATTCAGGAACAACTCTGCCGGATTTTGGATGGGTTTCTAACTGGTCAACAAGGGTAAAAAGTTTATTGATGTGCCTGTCGGCATATATTTTTGAGTCTTTTGAAATGTACACATGAATTTCTTTTAAATCGTCTAACGCTATTTCAGACCATTCAATTATTACCATTGTTTTGCAATTTCTTTAGCCTTTTCGTGCGATATAACTTTGCCTTGCTCAACCTGTAGTAATCCTGATTCTACTTTTTCAATAAATATCAGTTTTTCCACCAGCTCATCCAGTTCAAAATTTTGTGGTAGTTCATTAACTGTATCAATAACTTTATCCTTATTCATGTTTTACCTATTTATATTTAAAGTTACAGCTTTTTGTGAATCCTTAGATTTGAAGCGGAAATAGTTGTTTAGTAAGATCGTTTGTTTTGAGGAAATGTAGAGGAGTGGAAATTAGGGTGCTGTTGCCGGTAGTATTACACACTTTCGTCACTGGCGCAGATATGCAGTACGGCCTTGTGTGTTTGCGTATCTGTGCTATGTAAGCTTTTGAAATTTAAAGGTCGGATATTTTATTTTGTAAAAGTATTAGTTGGCACAGATACGCCAACACTCGTTTACTTCGCTGCATATCTGCGCCAGTGGGGATACGCCAACGCACTTTTCCTTGGCTGCATATCTGCCGGTTGAGGATCTTAGCGTAGTGGTTCGTGAGGACACGAACCAAGGCGTAGTATTACACACTTTCGTCACTGGCGCAGATATGCAGTACGGCCTTGTGTGTTTGCGTATCTGTGCTATGTAAGCTTTTGAAAATTAAAGGTCGGATATTTTAATTTGTAAAAGTATTAGTTGGCACAGATACGCCAACACTCGTTTACTTCGCTGCATATCTGCGCCAGTAATTGTATGTCTGCGCCAGTGGGGACCCTCGTTTACTTCGCTGCATATCTGCGCCAGACGGAGAACAATTTATTTCCTTTTGTATGTCACTAACGCAGGCCTATTTGCTTTTATTGATAATTGCCTCAAAGTCGCCTATTATCAATGCATCATGACAAATCCAGGCAATATGTTTGTCGTCTTCACTTACTGCGACGATACGAACATTATCAATAAATTTTTTCTCCTTAACGCTTGTTAAGGTTTTGCCTACTCCGTCATGTAATGTTAAACTGCCATCTTTAAGGCCGGCAATGTATTTTCCTGATGGGCTGAAAACTGTAGCAGAAAATCTTGCACCGGTTCTCCCAATCAGGCTGGTACCACCGTTAATACCGTAAATCAGGCTACCACCTGCAGTATATAAAAGAAAATGCTGCCCGCTTCTGTCTGCCGACCAGCCGTCAAGTTCGCTTACAGATTTAGAGAAAAAAATGTTTTTATTAAAGTCCAGAATTTTTACTTCGCCGCTTGAACCGGTACCCCCTATCAGGTAATGCTGCTTGTCAATGATTTTGATATGCCATACCGGGCAAAAAAGACAACTGTTATAACAGCAATGTGTAAATAATGTTGATTCAAATGGACGTGATGAGGTAATTACCTGGTTTGTTTTCATATCAATGATCATTGCCTGCCCGTCATCAAGCCCCAGCGCAAGTATGCTTTCATCAACACTTAGGTCTGCACACCGAACTTCTTCGGCGGGAAATTCACTTATTTTTTTTGGTTCACTAAGATTGCTGATATTATAAGCACCAAAACTTTTGAGGCTTATCCTTACATACACGATGGAATCGTTGTTGGAAAATAAAACAAATGAGGGATAGCAGGGGATAGTGGCAACAAGCTTTTCTGATTGTACATCGTATAACTCCAGCGAACCACTGGGGCCACCCATAATGCAAGCGGCTAATATTTTCCCGTTATGACTAAACTTCAGCTCAGGAACAAATTCAGAAAAATTGCCGATTGGGTGAAAATTTTGTGCAAATGAAATTTGTAGAAAAAAGCACAATAGTAAAGAAATGGTCATTTGTCTCATGGTAAACAGTTATTAATGTTGGTAAAAATTAGTATTTAAGTTACAATTTCAGGTAACCTGTTCCTTTACACATAGGGCATTGGCCATTATCAGATCCTACTACCTTGTACCAGCGGCCACTCGTTCGGTCCTGCTCCAGGCTGGTTCCCGATCCGGGAATGTTGATAACACCCGATCCACGGCAAAAGCTGCATTTGCGCTCTTTCTCCGCAGGTTTTGTTGAATTGCCGTAAACAGAATTTCGCATACCACCACCATTACGCCAATCGGGACCGTAACGGTCGGCCATTTCAGCAGCATATTTTTGCTGCCTTTTTTCTTTACTATTTATCTCGTCTGAAAAATTTTTAATTAAATTATCCTGGTAAACAATATCGGCTTCGTTGTAGGTAAGGTTGGGATTGATCAATGGCAATATATTATTTGTATCTAACAGGTTTTCGATAAAAACCATGCCGGCACGTTTAGAGCTGAGGCTGCGAGCCACTGCATAAAAATTGCCAGGAAAAAAATTATGATAAAAATCCTCATCGCTAACGCCTGGTAAATTGGCCAATGGGACAAGTGAAAGGTTTTTACCTGTTCCAGCCGAATAAATAGCCCATCCCTTTTCTGTATTTACTTTTAAAGAATCTGCGTTTGGAGAAAAGATCATTGCGGTGTTATAAGACACCCCAGGTATGGATATGCGTTTTTTTCCTTCAATACTGATGAGTATACCATTTACCACTGCTTTTGAAAGATCTGTACTAACGGCATTAACAACAGCACGGTCTATATGAAAATTGGTTTTTATTTTATATAACTCAGGCTCAATGGTCGTCTTTTTTACTATATCGTTGTTTGCATTGATAGTAATGATATTTACTCCAAAAAAAGTGACTTGCGAAAATATGGGTTCAGCATTGTTGCTTTTGCCGCAGTAAGTATAACTGTTTAGTTCTAAAGGTAAAGTGGAACGGTGTTTTATGGTATCATAGAAACGGGTACCAAAATCCAGGTACAATGTGTTTCTATCGGGTTCATTGTAATTTTCAAATGGGGTTATTTCTAACAATTTACCGGTGTGCAAATCAAAAATGGTAAAGTCAAAATCTTGGTATACTCCCACTTTATCCGTACCCATATAGGCCTGATTAATTTGACCGTATACACTAAAAATCCCATTTCGGTTCTCTTCATCTTCCAGCATGAATCTGCCATCCAGCGCATTCAGGTGAAAATTCCCTTTAAAGGTTTCTTTTAAAGTACGGTATTCGCCCATGCCTTCACGCAAGCCATTTTTAAAGGTGCCTACATACACACTTCCATTAGCGTAATATAATGTTCCTTTGCCGTGGTACAAGCCGTTCTTTACTTCACCTTCATATATCTTAAAACTGCTGTTGAAAAAAAATCCTTTGCCATCAGGCAGGCTGTTGTTGAAACTTCCTGTATAAATAATTTCCGGCGTTATAATGTATGTTCCTGTTCCATTGGTACAATTTCCTGAAATGCATTGTGAAAAAGCCGTACTAAAAATAATCTCAGCAAAAATCAAGGTTATTATTTTTACCCGCATATATTTAAACATAAATATCTGATTAAAAACTTAAAAGTAAGGTATAATTATAGCTTAATTGTACGTAGCAATGGGTATTTTAATGTAGTAAAGGCGACAGTGTATGCCGTTTTAATTCTACCGGTTTGCAATCGGAGTTAACGAACGGAAACACAGAAATATCAACCGGGTTCATTAAAATTTTGCCGTTACAGCAATAATATCCAAAAAAAGATAAAATGCACGTAGCAAAAAATCACTTCTTTTTTGACACAAGTTTTTTAACAGCAGCTTTTTTCATAGCAGGTGCTTTCTTCTTATCAAATGCTTTTGGGTCAATAGCTGTTATCATAGCTTTTGCTTCATCAAGGCTGATAGTGGCAAGTGCTTCAGCAGTGTATTTGCCTTTGGGCAGGCGCAGGCGTTTTTTGCCGTACACGGCTTCCGGGCCCCAACGGCCATTTTGGAGGGAGATTTTTTCTTCGGGCCACTGCTGAATAAAGCGGTTGGCTTCTTTAACCATTTTTGCTTCTATCAGTTCATTAATACCGGTCTGGCTAAGGTTTTCAAAGTCGTAACGTGCAGGCACGTTTATAAACATATCGTTCCATTTGATAAAAGGCCCGAAGCGGCCTTTACCTTTTGTTACGGGTTTCTCATCATAAAAACCAACAGGAGCATCTTCAAATTGTTTAGCCTTGATTATTTCAATCGCTCTTTCCAAAGTAACACCTGATGGTTCTTCACCTCTAGGTATAGAAATAAACTGATCGCCTAATTTAATATAAGGGCCAAAGCGGCCAATGTTAACTGATATTTCCAATCCTTCAAATTCACCCAGCGGAGCACCCAGTTTAAATAATTCCTGTGCCTCTTCCATCGTAATAGTTTCAATACTTTGCGATGGCTTTAGTTTGGCAAACTTTGGTTTTTCATCGCCCTCGGCAACACCGATCTGTACCATTGGGCCATAGCGGCCCATGCGTGCAATAATGGCTTTGCCGGTTGCAGCATCAGTACCTAAAGCCCTTTCGCCAACTGCACGTTCTGCATTCTCTAAGGTATGTTCAACGCCTTCATGAAAAGGTGTATAAAAATCACTCACCATTTTATTCCACTTCATTTTGCCATCGGCAATTTCATCAAACTCCTTTTCTATTTCAGCAGTAAAAGAATAATTCATTACTTTATCAAAATGCTGGCTTAAAAAATCGGTAACCACCAGGCCAAGATCTGTAGGGAACAGTTTTGATTTTTCGGCACCGGTATTTTCCTGGTCAGTTATTTTTCTTACTTCATCGTTTTGTAAACGCAACACCCGGAAATCTCTTTTTACACCTTCCTTATCTTTTTTCTCAACATAATTTCTTTTGATAACGGTGGAGATAGTAGGAGCGTATGTGCTCGGACGGCCAATCCCAAGTTCCTCCAGCTTCTTTACCAGCGAGGCTTCTGTGTAACGGGCGGCGTGTTTTGTAAATCTTTCGGTGGCCGTCATTTTCTCAAATGCCAAAGCCTGGCCAACGGTTAAATTAGGTAAGCGGCTTTCATCGCCATTATCATTTTCCTCATCTTCATCGGTACTTTCCAGGTATACTTTTAAGAACCCGTCAAATTTTATTACTTGCCCGCTGGCTGTGAGCTCCTGGTTATTTGTGCTGATATTTATTTTTGCAGTGGTGTTCTCCAATTCCGCATCAGCCATTTGTGATGCGATGGTTCTTTTCCAAATTAGTTCGTACAAACGTTGCAAATCCGGGTCGCCCACGTTTTTTACCTGCATGTATGTAGGGCGTATGGCTTCATGCGCTTCCTGGGCACTCTCGTTTTTGTTTTTGTATTTACGAACCTGCAGATACTTATCTCCAAAGCTACTTTGTATTTCTGCTTTTATACCATCCATGGCGGTTTCGCCCAGGCTTACACTGTCGGTACGCATGTAAGTGATCTTACCGCTTTCGTATAATTTTTGTGCCAGCAACATCGTTTTGGTAACGCCATAACCCAGTTTACGGCTTGCTTCCTGCTGCAGGGTAGATGTGGTGAAAGGCGCTGCCGGTGTACGTTTGCCAGGCCTTACCTGGATATCTCTTACGGTGTACGCTGCACCAATACAACTCTGCAAAAACTTTTCTGCATCGGCTTCATTATTAGTTTTAGCTCCTTCTGCTTTAAAAGAAACGGTTCTGTTGTTGAGGTCTGTAGCAGCTAAAGTAGCTTCCAGTTTAAAACTGCTAACTGCGGTAAACTGGTTTATTTCTCTTTCTTTTTCTACAATTAATTTAACAGCCACACTTTGTACCCTCCCAGCGCTTAAGCCGCCGCTCATACCGATCTTGCGCCATAAAACCGGGCTCAGTTCAAAACCAACAATACGGTCAACAACCCGCCTGGCCTGCTGTGCATCTACCAGGTTCATATCTATAATACGGGGATTTAATACAGCTTTCTGTATAGCCGGTTTAGTGATCTCATGAAACACGATTCGTTTGGTTGTCTTTACATCTAAACCCAACACTTCGGCCAAATGCCAGCTAATACTTTCTCCCTCACGGTCCTCATCCGATGCCAGCCAAACAGTCTCTGCTTTTTTAGCCAGGCTTTTTAATTCGCTTACAACTTTTGTTTTTTCGGGCGATATTATATATTTCGGTTGAAAATTATTGGCGATATCTATGCCCATATCATTTTTCTCCAGGTCGCGTATATGCCCAAAGCAACTCTTCACTTCAAAGTCCTTTCCAAGAATTGCTTCAATTGTTTTTGCCTTTGCCGGTGACTCCACTATTAACAGATTTTTAGCCATATTTATTTGTTGTATTTTATCCTGAAACACACTGTGGTATTCGGTTTTAGTATAGTTGTTGCAAGAATCGTTTCACAGCCTGTACAGCTGTACTTACTTAAAAATTGCCTGTTTTAAAAAGGGCAACTCCTACTGCAATATTACTTTAAAATTGAAAAATCAAAATAAATCTTATTGAAACCCGGCTGATTTTAACCTTTTACATAAAGTCTACCAGCATCTTTTTTACAGCATCATCGTGGTAAATTTTACGATGACCAAGCCCTTTGGTAAGTACGAATTTTATATTGGGGTGGTTGTCTTCTTTTACTTTCAGTGCATCGGCCCAGGGCGTAATATCATCGTCTTCGTCATGTATCCAAAGTACCGAGGCTTTTATATTATACATGGCCCGGCGTATAGAGAACCAGGCTAATTTTTGACCTGTTAAATTAATAATGATCTTATCAAACTCATGTCGTACGGCTTCATTCTTTAGTTTAAGCAGGCTGAATGCGCTATCAACTGCCGAAGTTGTTTCAGTTGCCGGTGCAATAAAAACTACTTTGGTATTTGCATCATGTGGTATTTGTTCCAATGCCAGGCTTAATGAAATAGCGCCAAATGAATGTGCCATAAAACTTTGTATGGGCCCAAACTGTTCGATCACTTTTCTTATCATGGCACTGTATTCAATAGCATTGGTTGTATCGCCCTCACTATCTCCATGTGCGGGTGCATCAAATGCCAGTACTTCATATCCTTTATTGGCAAGCAAAACGGCATAGTCTTCAAATTTATGTGCCGCAGATCCAAAGCCATGCAGGATCAATACTTTTTTTGGTTGAGGGTGGTTCCACCGGTAACCATTCATCTTTTTACTGCTTAAATAAAAATGTATTGTTTCTGCATTTTTAACAGGCGCTTTTCTTACCGACTTCATAAACGGCGTTCCAAATATCTCCAAAGCTTTTTCAGCCGTCTTCTTTTTTGAGATGACGGTTAATAATTTAAATTTTGTTTGTACGTAGCCAATTGCTAACCTTTGTGAGAGTTTCATAATCATGCAAAGTTAAGATATGCGGATTGTAATTATCGGTTCGGGAAATGTAGCTTCTGTTTTAGGGCGTTTATGTAAACAAAACGAACATGACATACTGCAAGTGGTTAGCCGCAATGCCCATCATGCAAAATTACTGGCCGATGAATTAAACTGCCCTTTTACAGATTACAGAACTGTTAATAAAGAAGGAGAAATTTACCTGGTAGCCGTTGCTGATGGCGCACTCTATGAATTGAATAACTCTGTTCACCTGGGTAATAAACTTGTTGTACATACCGCAGGCTCGGTACCAAAAGATGTATTGAAGGAAATTTCTTTGAATTATGGCGTGCTGTATCCTTTGCAAAGCCTTCGTAAGGAGATGAAATACGTTGATGAAATTCCTTTATTAATCGACGGTAATACAGAAGAAACTATAACATTGATCGAAGATTTTGCCCGAACCTTATCATCAAATGTTACCAAAGCTACTGATGACGAAAGGCTGAAACTTCACGTGGCAGCAGTTGTTGTAAGTAACTTCACCAATCACCTGTATGCATTGGCCGAAGAATTCTGCATAAAAGAAAATATTGATTTTAAATTACTGGCTCCATTGATAAAAGAAACGGCTGATCGTGTTAGCCTGGTATCGCCTTCTGATTCACAAACCGGGCCGGCCGCAAGAAATGATGTATTCACCTTAGAGCGGCATCTGCGTTTATTGGCAGATCATCCACGCTTAAAATATATTTACCTGAAACTTACCGATAGTATCATGAAAGGCAACAGCATTATTTGATCGGGAAAATAATATCTGTCTGTACTTTGTATGGATCAATGGGCTTACCTTTTTTGTCTAACGGATCCGTTATATAAACTTCATATGCAGGGCCTGCTGTTGTTTTCTTATTGTCTTTCATCCATTCATTAATGGCATCATAGCCAACGGGTAACAATTCAAACGGCCCATAAAAATGTGCGATTACTACTTTACCAGCAGCCATTTCTCTTACCTGCACACCTGCAACAGCTTTTGTTCCTTTTTTATTTACAGGAACACCGGCTTCAAAAAAGTAAGGCGCTTTTTGCTTTCTGTACCATGCCATGGGAGCGCCTGCTGTTTTGAGATTGTTCTTTTTAATGTATTCAGGCAGTTTAACACCATATATTTTACCCAGTTTAAGACTGATGCGATCAAAAGTTGCTGCACTGTCTTTACTAAAGATCACAATGGTTTTGGCAGCAACGGTATCTACAATATTTACGATGGGTGGCCTTTGAAATTTACCGTCAGGCTCTTTAACGGCGACTTTTCTTATGGCAGTTTTAGTACTGTCTTTTACGGGAGTGCTGTCTTTACCGCCATTACCGCAGGCATTTAAGCATACAGCCGCAAAAATAATTATAGTGACGGAGAGAGATTTTATAATGGCTGTCATAGTATATAGCAGGTATATGTTTAAAGCGAAAATTAATAAAAACATTTTATTTTTCAAATATAAAAAGCAGGTGCTCAAGTTATATTTTCCTTAATTGGTAATAATAAGTAGGTTTGCAACCCGAAATTTGCCGATTATGTATGATATAACATTTAAGTTTGAACAGAAAGGGCTTCAGCCAATTACTTTATCCGGCATAGAAGCCGATCAGTCTATATTGGAAGTAGCTTTAAAAAATGATATTGACCTGCACCACAATTGTGGCGGGGTTTGTGCCTGCAGTACCTGCCATATTTATATAGACCAGGGAGAAGCATTTATAGAAGAATTAAGTGATAAGGAAGAAGACTTTATTGACCGTGCCATAAATCCGAGGTTAAGTTCACGTTTGAGTTGCCAATGTGTTTTATTGGAAGGCAGTGGTAATATTTCGGTTACTTTGCCAGATCAGACGCAGTTTTTGGGAGAATAAAAAACGTTAATCTGTTAATCCGTTAATTCGTTAATTGGTAAACAGCCGGCTAAAACTAAAGTCTTTTACAAATACATACTCCCTACGAATTAACTATTTAACCAATTAACTAATTAACCATGACCTTTGAACTCCCCATACACTGGAACGATTATGAAGATATTTCCATGAAGCTATACGAACGCTTTGGAGATGATTTTGGCGAAAGCAAAATTTACCGCATTCGTTTCACCGACCTGCTTAAATGGGTTTTGGAAATACCCGGGTTTGAAGGTAAGGCCGAAGACAGTAACGAAGGCCACCTGGAAATGATACAAAGCGGTTGGGTGTATGAGTGGCGGGATAATCAGAAGTAATATCGTTAATCTGTTAAATCGTTAATCCGTATGTATGCAGCATGAAGTTTTAATAATTTTTATAGATGTTATACTCCCAACGGGTTAACTAATAAACAAATTAACGGATTAACTGTCAAAACGAATTAACGGTATGAGCGTTCTCGAAAATTTTAAGATCATTAAAACTTTTGTCTTTGACGTTGACGGTGTACTTACTGATGGTACACTGCTAATCCTTAACGACGGACAGATGGCGAGAACCATGAATATTAAAGATGGCTATGCCCTGCAACTTGCAGTAAAAAAAGGTTACCGGGTTGTGATCATTTCGGGTGGCACTTCTGATGCCGTGCAGCAAAGGCTTGAAAAGCTCGGCATAAAAGATTGTTTTTTAAAAGTAGATAATAAGAAAGAAAAGCTGGCTGACTATGTGACACAGCATCAGCTTAACTGGGAGGAGATATTATTTATGGGAGATGATATGCCTGATTATATGCCCATGCAGTTAACCGGTTTGCCCTGCTGCCCTGCTGATGCAGCTCCTGAAATAAAACAAATATCCCGTTATATTTCGCCTGTTAACGGAGGTATGGGTTGTGCAAGGGATGTAATTGAAAAGGTTTTGAAATTGAATGGCCACTGGGACCTGGATACAACGATCCCTTCGAGGTAAATACCATATTTACATTTTCAATGCTTATTTTCGTTACTCAAATTTTTCATGAAATTAATAACTGCATTTTTACGACTGGTACGCTGGCCAAACCTGGTTATGATTGCGGTGACACAGGTCTTATTTTATTTTTCGCTTGTTGAGCCGCTCTATCAAAAAGGGATCAATACAACTTTTGAAAGGCTGCATTTCCTGTTACTCATCATGGCATCGGTATTAATTGCAGCTGCAGGATATATCATCAATGATTATTTTGATCTGAATATTGACCAGGTCAATAAACCGGAACGGACAGTTATTGATAAAATAATTAAAAGGAGATGGGCGATCGTTATGCATCTCAGTTTTTCATCTGTAGCGATCATTATCAGTTTTTATATCGATTTCAAATCTGCAACTTTTTGGCTGGGGGTTTCAAATATTATCTGTGCTTTTTTGTTGTTTGGTTATTCGATCACTTTAAAAAAGAAATTGCTCTGGGGCAATATTTTAATTTCGGCCTTAACTGCCTGGGTGGTTATTGTATGTTTTTTATGTTATTACCATAGTTTTTATTGCAGCAGTTGCAACCGTAGTTTTCTTGAATTGTATGACAACCGTTTTATCCGTATATCATTTTTGTATGCCGGTTTTGCTTTTGTAATCTCACTTATAAGAGAGGTTATAAAAGATCTGGAAGATATAGATGGTGATCTTAAATATGGCTGCAGAACCATGCCCATTGCCTGGGGAATACCTGCCAGTAAGGTTTTTGTTGCTGTTTGGCTGGTTGTTTTGATTGGGATGATCAGCATTGTCCAGGTATATGTGTGGCAGTTTGGCTGGATATGGAGCATGCTTTATTGCATTTTCCTTGTCATCATACCTTTAATTTGGGTATTGCAACAATTGTTTAAGGCACAGGTTCCAACAGATTATCACCGGTTAAGTACAGCAATTAAATTTGTAATGCTGGCTGGTCTCCTGTCAATGATCTTCTTCAAAATTTATTCATAGTTTTTGTTTTATGCAGAAAATTATTTTAGCTTCTCAATCTCCACGCCGCAAACAATTACTGGAATTGGCCGAAGTACCTTTTGATATACTGGTACAGGAAACTGATGAAACATATCCGGCAGATTTAGCCATAACTGATATTGCCATACATATAGCCCGGAATAAAGCACTTGCGATAAAACAAACAAATACATGTACGCAACCTGTTCTTGCCGCAGATACCATTGTGGTTTTGGAAAATAAAATTATTGGAAAGCCAAAGGACAGGGGAGATGCGATCAATATCTTAACCGCACTTTCGGGTAAACAGCACCGGGTAATTACCGGCGTGGTGATTATGCATGGTGAAAAGGAAATTGCTTTTGCCGAAACAACCGAAGTGCGTTTTCATGAACTTAGCCTTGCACAGATAGAATTTTATGTTGATAATTATAAACCTTACGATAAAGCCGGTGCTTATGCCATACAGGAATGGATAGGCGTGATAGGCATAAAATCGGTAGTGGGCGATTTCTACAATGTGATGGGGCTTCCGGTAAGCAGGGTAGTACAGACTTTACAGAATTTGTAATATTCAATTTTCTGTGTATTTTGTTTCAGTTAATCGTACCACCCATGACTGAAAGATTATTCCAATACATCTGGCAATTCCAGTATTATAACTCCATTGACCTCGTTACTGCAGAAGGAGAGCCTCTACAGGTCATTCATCCCGGCACTTTAAACACAAACCAGGGGCCCGACTTTATCGATGCTAAAATTAAAATTGGGGCAACTATTTGGGCAGGTAGTGTTGAATTGCATATAAATAGTTCCGATTGGAATAATCATAAACACAGCGCTGATAAACATTACAAAAATGTGATCCTGCACGTGGTTTGGCAAAATGACCGCGATCTGAGTCTGCCTTTCTCTACTTTAGAATTGCAGGATAAAGTTGCCAAAGTATTGCTGAGCAGGTATGATGAACTGATGCATTCGGATACTTTTATTCCCTGCGAAAAAAATATTTACCAGGTAAACCAGCTCAACTGGCAAAAATGGAAGGAAAGGATGCTGGTTGAAAGAATGGAAAACAGAACAGCAAGCATCTTTAATTACCTGCAGCAAAATAATAACCACTGGGAGGAGACTTTCTGGTGGCTGCTGGCAAAAAACTTCGGCATTAAACTGAATAGTGTTGCGTTTGAAAGGATCGCAAGATCGATCTCCATTAATATCTTAGCAAAACATAAAGACCAGATACAGCAAACCGAAGCCCTGTTATTTGGCCAGGCAGGTTTACTGGATGCAGATTTTAAAGAAGATTATCCTAAAGTGCTGCAAAAGGAATATCGGTTTTTAAAGAAGAAATACGGGCTACAGAAAATTGAAGGATCAGTGATCTTTTTAAGGATGCGGCCATCAAATTTTCCTACGGTAAGAATAGCCCAGTTGGCCATGCTCATCAATAAAAGCCTGCAGCTTTTTTCTAAAATAAAAGAAAGTACAGATGTACAAAATATTAAACAATTGCTGCAGGTAACAGCTAATGATTACTGGCATTATCATTATATTTTTGATGAATTAACAGCTTTTAAGAAGAAAAGAATGGGAGAGCAGATGATCGATAATATTCTTATCAATACGATTATACCGGTTTTATTTGCGTATGGTCATTATCATCATGAAAACAGTTTCAAGGACAAAGCTTTGTCGTGGCTGGAGCAGATCAAAGCAGAGCAAAATGTCATCAGTAAAGGATTTGCAGCATTGCAGGTAGAGAACAAAACAGCTTTTGATTCCCAGGCATTCATTCAATTGAAAAATGAATATTGTAACAAAAAACGTTGCCTGGATTGCAGCATTGGAAATAGTCTGCTCCGGAAAAATTGAATTTTTTTTTCTGACCTGTGGTCAGAAAAACGATATTGCCACAGAGCCACGGAAACACAGAAAAATACTGAGGATAAAAACCTCTTAAAAAAATAGACTCCAAGTTCCCTTTTCCTTCGACTTTGCTGAGAACGGGCGAAGAAGATTTACCAGTTGTACACAATATTCAGCTCCAGGTCAGGATGTAAACTTTTAGCTACCGGGCAATGATCACCTACTCTTTGTAAAACCGCTTTGTCTTTTTCATCAAGTTGTAAAGTAGCCGGAAAATTTAATAACACATCAACTTTACCAATTCTTCTCGGATCGCTTAACATATGTTTGGTAACGGCAATAGCCGTATTGGACAGGTCAATGTTCATATCATTTGCCTTGAGTGCCATGGTGGTAACCACACAGGTTGCCAATGCCACACAGAGCGTATCAGTAGGACTAAACCGTTCGCCTTTACCCCTGTTATCAGTTGGGGCATCTGTTTCAATTGTCGTGCCGCTTTGTATATGCGTACATTCGCATCTTAAATGTCCTTTATAAACAATCGAAGCTGTCATTTGTTAAATTTTATGAGATTATAGATTTTATGGTTTAAAATGCAGCAGTTCTTAAAGCAAAAGTATCATCTTTAATCAGTAGATAGTATTTTTTGCATAAATTTACGTAGTAATAAGTAAACAGTACACATGAAGCAATTATTGATTCTTTTATCGTTTGTAGCCATTTCAATTTCTGTATCGGCTCAGGAAACCCAAAAGTCTGGTAAGAAATCCCGCAAGGAGGCAAAAAGAGCAAAAATAAATGCCCAGATCAAGGCAGAAGAAGAAGGGGTTATCGCTTACAAAAAACATTATGCTTTTGGTTTGAAGTTAACAACTGATGGCTATGGCCTGTCTTTTGAAAAAGGCTATTCCAAATCTGTAAAAAATGCTACCCTCTTCCAATTTGAAATATCAGAGCGAAAACACCAGAAAGAAGTAAAGCAAACCAATTCGGCCCTTCAAACATCTCCGGTAATTTATGGCAAGGTGAATTTTTTCTACCCGATAAAATTTGGTGTACAAAAACAATTTTTATTAGGCAATAAAAGCAATAAGAACGGTGTTAGTATAACCGGAAATTTAGGCGGTGGAATATCGCTTGGGTTATTACGTGCCTATGAAGTAGAAGTAGATAAAAACGGGGAGCGTACTTTTGTTCGTTACGATTCGGAAGATAGTATACTCTTTAAAAACCCTGGGCTCTATTATGGTGGGCCTGGACTTGGCAAAGGTTGGGATCACCTGAAAATGACGCCGGGCCTTTATGCTAAACCGGCTGTGCGTTTTGACTATGGGAAGTATAACGAATTGTTGTCGGCCATTGAAGTTGGGGTTGTTGCAGAATTTTATTCAAAGAAGATCCCCCAGATGTTTGATATCAAGCAAAAACAATTTTTCTTTTCGGCCTATGTAAGCATATTATTTGGCAAGAGAAAATAAAGTCCATTCATTTAATCATAAGAATTGTCCTTCATGACAGAGCTACCCTTAATTGACGGAATTATAGAACAGAAAGTAAAAAAACCTGATTGGTTAAGAGTTAAATTGCCCATTGGAGAAGAATACCGTCACGTAAGAGGTTTAGTAGATACTCATAAATTACACACCATTTGCGAAAGCGGTAATTGTCCTAATATGGGCGAGTGCTGGGGCGAAGGCACGGCAACATTTATGATCCTCGGAAATATATGCACCCGCAGTTGCGGCTTTTGTAATGTAGCAACCGGCAGGCCGTTGGAAGTTGATTGGGATGAACCCCAACGCGTGGCCGAAGCCATTAACCTGATGAAGGTGAAACACGCAGTTATCACTTCAGTTGACAGGGATGAATTAAAAGATGGTGGCAGTATCATCTGGTACAATACCATAAAAGCGATCAAAGCTTTAAATCCAACAACAACTTTAGAAACACTGATACCTGATTTTAAAGGGAACAAAGAAAATATACAAAGAGTTATTGATGCTGCACCTGAAGTGGTGAGTCATAATATTGAAACTACAGAACGTCTTACTCGCCAGGTTCGCATACAGGCCAAATACTGGCAGAGCATGGAAACATTGAAAATTTTAAAGGAAGGCGGTATGCGTACCAAAAGCGGTATCATGCTTGGACTTGGTGAAGCAAAAGAAGAAGTGATACAAACCCTCAAGGATTTAAAAGCAAATCAGGTGGATGTAGTAACCATTGGCCAGTACCTGCAACCAACAAAAAAACATTTGCCTGTTGCCCGTTTTGTACATCCTGATGAGTTTGCTGAGTTTAGAGAAATAGGTTATAATCTTGGATTGGATTATGTGGAGAGCGGGCCGCTGGTTCGTTCTTCTTATCACAGCGAAAAACATGTGATACCGGGTTATGGAAAAAATAAGTGGATGGAAGAAAAGGATTAATTTTAAATTCATAAGTTTATACTCATGATAAAAGCAAAAAAAATATTATTAGCAGCCGGTTTATTACCGGCTGTTTGTTTTTTTATCCCTGCTATATCTTTTGCGCAGGTAAAGTGGATAAATGTTGATGCTGAATATGCACCTTTACCTTCGACTGTACAGGTTTTTAAAACAACAGATTCGTTAGATGGCAAACCCTTTATTGCTTATTATGTAAAAGCAAAGCTGAAAGATAAAAGCCTGGATTTTACAACAGACACAACATTGGGAAGACGATTAACCCCAGTTAAGTTTTATGAAAAAAATGATCAGCCACTGGTTATAGTGAATTGTACTTTTTTTAGTTTTGAAACCAACCGGAGTTTGAATGTAGTTATTAAAGACGGAAAATTGGTTAGCTATAATATTCATACCATTCCCATGAAGGGTAAGGACACGTTTCAATACAAACATCCTGTAGGCAGTGCCTTAGGTATTGACAAAAAGAGAAATGCCGATGTGGCGTGGGTGTATACAGATTCTACAAAAAAATATGCCTATGCAAGTCAATGGCGGCCTGGGGCCCCGTTACAGGATTCAATTTTAAACCCTTCATTTAAATATATTGCTGAGAGATATTCTTACGATGGTTCTTTAATTGGGCCAATTTTCAGAAACCTTGATTTCAAGAAATGGAAAATGAAAACCGCAGTTGGCGGCGGGCCAGTACTTGTTCAAAATGGAAAACTACAAATTACGAATAACGAAGAATTAAAATTCACCGGTAAAGCCATCAACGATAAACATCCCAGAACATGCATGGGTTATACCGGTGGTGGGTATCTCATTATCATGGTTATACAGGGCAGGTTTCCGGGTATTGCCGAAGGTGCAACTTTGGAACAGGAAGCAAAACTGCTTATTGATCTGGGTTGTGTAGAAGCTTTGAATTTAGACGGCGGCGGTAGCAGTTGTCTGCTTATAAACGGTAAGGAAACCATCAAGCCCAGCGAAAAAGGAGTGGAGCGGCCAGTGCCTGCAGTGTTTTTAATTAAGCAAAATTAATCACACTTTCATATCCCAAACCAATGCACTGGCACCCAGGATAGCAGCATCGGCTTCCTTCAACTCGCTAAAAATAAGTTTCACTTTATTTCTGAAAATGGGCAGGAGGTTCATTTCCATATGCTCTTTAACCGGATTCATGATAAGGTCACCGGCCTTGGTTAAGCCTCCAAACAGAATGATCGCTTCAGGAGATGAAAACATGACAAAATTGGCCAGCGCCTCACCCAATATTTTTCCGGTGAAAGTAAATACATCCTTAGCGATCACATCGCCTTTTTTAGCACAATCATATACAATGCTGCTGTCAATTTCTTCAGCAGCGAAATCTCTTAATAAACTTTTTTCATCGATACGTTGTTGTAAAAATTCAATGGCAGTTTTGGTAACACCGGTTGCACTGGCATAACTTTCCAGGCAACCATGAGAACCTGTACCCGGATGATACCTTCCGCCGGGGACAATTATAGTATGGCCAAGTTCTCCTGCAAAGCCATCATGTCCCAGTATCAACTGTCCATTGGCAAAAATACCACTTCCCACACCAGTGCCCAGTGTAATCATGATAAAATCCTTCATACCTCTTGCGGCACCATACATCATTTCACCAACGGCGGCGGCATTAGCATCATTAGTTAATGCAGCAGGCAGGCCAAATTTTTCTGTCATCATTTTCGCCATCGGCACAATGCCTTTCCATTTTAAATTTGGCGCATATTCAATAGTGCCGGTATAAAAATTACCATTGGGTGCGCCAATGCCAATGCCTTTAATAGCCTCCAGGCCACCGGCTTCTTCAATGGCAGGTGTAAGGGCATGGTACAATTCATCCAGGTAAGGTTCAACTTCGTCAAACTTGTTGCTGGCAATAACGCCCCGGTATAATGTATCTCCCCGATGATCTACGATGCCGAATTTAGTGCTGGTGCCACCAATATCTATTCCAACTGCAAATTTATCTTTCATATAATCGTTAAAATATCTTCAAATATTAATGTCCACCGCCCTTTATTTTGCTTAAAGCATCTAAATCTATTCCCTGATTCTTAAGGTCTATTCTTGCTTTATAGCCGTAGTATGCCAGGTAAAGAAAACAAAAAATGCCTACCACGTAAGAATATCCTATCCCTAATAAATGATCAGCTGCAAGATAACCTTGCAAAACACTTATAAAGCCGCCACCCATTATCATGAAAATTAAAAAATTAGAACCTTCGCTGGTATGCTTACCAAGTCCCGAAATTGATAAAGTAAAAATACATGGCCAAAGTGTAGAACAGAATAAGCCAACGCTACAGAAAGCAAATACACTTACGGTAGGCTCGGGAGAGAAAATGCCGACAAGCAAAGCAGCTATACCAAAAATGCTAAAAATTATTAATTGTCTTGCAGGATTACCCATACTGAGAAAATTAGCGATAATTAAAGCAATAATGATTAACCCATAAACCAAAAAATGCTGTACATCATGCTTTGTGACCGCATTTACCAGTAAAAAAACTCCGAAAGCAAGATAAGGCATCAGAAATTGCAGTATTTTTCTTGTACTTGCAGAAAAACCAAATGCTTCAGCAGAAGATGTCCATCTACCTATCATTAAACTTGCCCAAAAAAGAGAAATATATGGAGCTGTTTCTCCTGCTGACATTCCCAGTTTTTGCTTCATAAATTCAGGAAGATTTGCACCAGTACTTACTTCTACACCTACGTAAACAAAGATGGCAATCATTCCCAACCATAACTGGGGATATTTAAAAGGAGAACCTCTGTCAACCCAATTTGATTTTGCTTCTGCAAATTCTTCTGTATTGCTTATTAATTTATTTGGTATTGATGAGAAATAAATGACGATCGCGGCTAACAAAAATGCCCCACCAAGTATGAGATATGGAGTTTTTACTACACTCAAGGAGCTCACCATTACCGTAGAAATAGATCCAAAGATTGCCAGTTTAACCAGGAGAGGTCCGATAGTAGTACCAAAATTATTTACACCACCAGCCATACTTAATCGTTGAGAGCTAGTATTAGCGCTGCCCATATTAATTGCCATTGGATTCGCAGCTGTTTGCTGAAGTGAAAAGCCCAGACCAATTGTAAAATAACCAGAAATAAACAATGGAAAGGATTCTGCGCTTGCGGCAGGAATAAATAATAAAGTTCCTATGGCAGATATTATCAGACCTATACTGATGCCATTTTTAAATCCTATTTTATTTAAAAGATCTTGTTTAAGTATCTTACTGATAAAAAAATAGATAAGTGCCCCAACTGAATAGGCCACATAAAAAGCAAAAGAAACCATTTGCGCCTGAACCTGAGACAGGCTAAGTTTTTCTTTAAAAACCGGTATCAATATATCATTACTGGCGGCAACAAAGCCCCAAAAAAAGAACACGCTAACTAGCGTACCGAATTGTCCCCATTTTGTTTTTATAGTTGTACTTGATTCCTGTAAATTATTCAGATCATTTTGTTCAGTTGGCATATCGTTATTTTTTAAGTGTTTGAAAGTAGAATAAAAAAATCATTGCGAAAAATTTTAATTACAAATTGGTTGGCATTGAAATGATTGCTAAATTGAAGAGCAATAAATCAGCTATATGGAAATATTACATGTTAGTGCGGAATGTTATCCTTATGCAAAGGTTGGCGGACTCGCTGATGTTGTAGGTACCCTGCCAAAATACCAGCAACAACTGGGGCATATTGCTAAAGTTGTTATTCCCATGCACCGTACAAAATTCCTTTATGAAAATGAATGGACGGTAGAATACAAAGGAAATATTAACATGGGTAGTTTTTATTATGATTACACCATCATCAAAGAAAAAAATAATAAACTGGATTTTGATCTTTACTGTGTGGACATTAACGGATTACTTGACCGTGAAAATGTATATGGTTATGATGACGATACCGAACGCTTTACTGCATTTCAGATAGCAGTGGTTGACTGGCTTTCGCAATGGGAGCACAGGCCCGATGCCGTGCATGTACATGACCATCATACAGGCCTTATACCGTTCATGATGCGTAATTGTTTTGTTTACAAACACCTGGCAGCAGTGCCTACTGTATTCACCATTCATAATGCACAATACCAGGGATGGATGGGTTGGGATAAAAGCAATTATATTCCTGCCTGGGATACCTGGAACTGGGGTTTACTGGATTGGAAAAATACCATCAATCCACTTGCCTGTGCAGTTAAATGTGCCTACAGGGTAACCACCGTTAGTCCCAGTTATATGGAAGAACTTACACGGGATGCAAATGGATTGGAACAATTGTTTGTGATGGAAAGAGCAAAATCCTCCGGCATACTAAATGGTATTGATACCGAAGTATGGAATCCGCAGACAGATACTTATATCCTGGATAATTTTTCATTAAAAGATGCAGAAGCCGGCAAAAAACTAAACAAGAAAAAGCTTTGTAAAGATTTTAACCTGGATATTAAACTGCCGCTGTTCATTTATATCGGAAGGTTGGTTGCTGAAAAGGCTGCAGACCTGTTGCCACAGGCCATCACCGATTCGCTGAGCCAGTTAGGCAACAAAATGAATTTTTTAATTTTGGGAAGTGGCGATAAAAGAGTGGAGGAGCAGTTATCTTATTTAACCGGAAATTTTGCAGGCTATTATAACTCAAAGATCGGCTATAATGAAAAACTTTCGCACCAGATGTATGCCGGGGCCGATTTTATTCTGATGCCCAGCAGGGTAGAGCCCTGTGGTTTAAACCAGATGTATGCATTACGTTATGGCACCATCCCGGTTGTTAGAAGTACTGGCGGGTTAAAAGATACCGTTATAGATATTGGTGAACCAAATGGATTTGGTTTGCGTTTTAATCAGGCCACTGTATGGGATATAACTTATTCCATACATCGTGCTGTTGAATTGTATGATGATAAAGAAAGAATGAGTGAGTTGATAAAACAGATCATGCAGATAGACAACAGTTGGGAAAAAAGTGCTACGAAATATATTGATCTATACAACTCCATTCAACTAAAATAAAACCACATGATCAGCAAATCAGTAATAGCCGTAATACTTGGCGGTGGTGCCGGAAGCCGTTTATATCCTTTAACATCAACACGGAGTAAGCCGGCTGTACCCATTGGCGGTAAATATAGGCTGGTTGATATTCCCATTTCAAATTGTATAAATTCAGCCATCAACCGGATGTTTGTATTAACACAATACAATTCTGCATCCCTGAACAAGCATATTAAAAACGCTTACCAGTTCAGTGCATTCAGCAGTGGCTTTGTAGATATACTGGCGGCAGAACAAACACCCGACAGCCTGGGCTGGTTCCAGGGTACGGCAGATGCGGTACGGCAATCTTTAAAACATATAAAGAATAATGATTTTGAGTATGTATTGATCTTAAGCGGCGACCAGTTGTACCAGATGGATTTCAGGGATATGTTTGAAAACCACATTGCCAAGGGAGCAGATATTTCTATTGCCACAATACCTGTTGGCGACAGGGAAGCGCCTGAGTTTGGTATTTTAAAATCGGATGAAGATCATTATATCACTTCATTTATTGAAAAGCCTGCCAAAGAATTATTGCCACAATGGGAAAGTGATACCGGTGATGAAATGCAGGCACAGGGCCGAAAATACCTGGCTTCTATGGGTATTTATATTTTTAACCGCAACCTGTTGTTCGATGAATTACTGATAGATAAAAAAGACGCTACCGATTTTGGAAAAGAAATTATTCCTGATTCCATCAATAGTAAAAAAGTGGTGAGTTTTCAATACGATGGGTACTGGACAGATATCGGAAACATCTATTCATTTTACGAAGCCAACCTGGCTTTAACATTAGAGATACCGCCATTTAATTTGTTTGATAACAATAAAGCAATTTTCAGTCGTGCCCGTATGCTGCCACCGATGAAGATCGGCAATACACAGGTTGAACACAGTATACTTGCCGAAGGATCGATCATTGACGCATCAAGGATCGTAAGCAGTGTTATTGGTATCAGAACCCGCATTGGCAAAGGAACAGAGATCATCAGCTCCTACATCATGGGTAGTGATTATTATGAAACTATTCTTGAAATGAGCCATTCATTAGAAAGAGGAATTCCAAAACTTGGAATAGGAGAGAACTGTAAAATAGAAAATGCCATTGTTGATAAAGATTGCCGTATTGGTAATAATGTCAGCATTACCGGTGGCGCACACCTGGCAGATACCGACCATGCCCTGTATGCAGTTAAAGATGGTATTGTGGTGGTTAAGAAAAGAGCAATCATCCCGGATGGGTTTGTGATATAGTTGTTTATAATATCGTATTTAAAATAGAATAGTATCCTTTTATTTTTAATTGTCAAGCCCAAAAAAAGCATAATATGCTAACGATGGGCATAACCTATTGAGTAAAAAAAGCGAATCTTTAATCAGCCCTGAAAGGGCATTATATATTAACGATGGGCGTAGCCCCTCGAAAGAAACATAATCCGTAACCGAGCCCTGAAAGGGCGTAATTAAAAGCCATGGGACATTCACTGGTAAAAAATTACATACATATCATATTCAGCACAAAACATCGTGCCCCGATAATTCTTCCGAAATATGAAAGCGAACTTCATAGCTACCTGGGAGGTATTTGTAAAAATATGGATTGCCAGCCAATAAAAATTGGTGGCTATACAGATCACATTCACATACTCTGCATGTTGTCGAAGAAAATAGCATTGATGAAATTATTGGAAGAAGTGAAATCGCATTCATCTAAGTGGATGAAAACAAAAGATGAATTGCTGAAAAAATTTTACTGGCAGGATGGATATGGTGCGTTTTCAGTTAATCCATCGGAAGTTGAAACTGTTATTACATACATTGCTAATCAGCATGAACATCATAATAAGAAAACATTCCAGGATGAATACAGGGCATTTTTACAAAAGTACCATGTAGATTATGATGAGCGTTATGTGTGGGATTAAGTATGCCGCCCTTTCAGGGCTTAAGACATGTATTAGTTTGTACGTCCCGCTCCACGGGACGTTGGCATATTGTACCCTTTCAGGGCAGTAAGACAGAATTCCTCAAATAAAAAAAATGTATTTTACCCCAAAAATTATACTTATTATTTATAATATTGAATTTGAAATAGAATAGTATCCTTTTATTTTTAATTGGCAATATGCTAACGATGGGCATAACCTATTGAGAAAAAAAGCGAATCTTTAATCAGCCCTGAAAGGGCATTATATTTTAACGATGGGCGTAGCCCATCGAAAGAAACATAATCCGTAACCAAGCCCTGAAAGGGCGTAATTAAAATTTAAGTGATAGTTAAAGTATTTATTTTAAGAAACTCAGCTACAAATACATATTCCAGACAGCCTGCTGGCCATAGTTCCCCCAATCTTTTGTGGCTTGAATAATGTTAGATTCCAATTCAACAGGCTTTTTCTTTTTACCTTTTGTTGGTGCATTTATTTTAGTGTAATTAACACCGTTAATTTCAACCTTGCTGGCAACCCAACTGCTGAACATACGTGGAATGGTGATGCCCAATATCATACCAGGTAAACCATGCAGGCTCATGGGTCCGCCGCTTACCGTAATTTCATCGGTATAAAAAGCAAATACATACACACTGTCAAACAGTACACCAACTGCTTTGCGGCAGTTAAAACCGGCGATGACGCGGCTTTCATTGGTTATTTTCCAGTTTGTATTTTTTAAGCTGTCAGCTAAAATATAAGTCTCACCAAATATACTTTTTTGCTGAACGAACTTTTCACTGTTGTAATCATTAAACCAGATATTATCCTCGCCACCATCATTCCAGGGTGATTTTGTTTTCTCATCCTTTCTGTTAAACAGGTATATACTTTTATTGGCGTCAAAAGTAAGGTCGTAATAACTGGTTGATAATTTAGGTATCTTGTCTTTAAACATTTCGGCCCAGGTTCCTTCGCCCATGGCTTTATGATTATTAACCACCACCTGGTATTCGATCAGGCCTTTGTCAATAAATACCTGTGCCTTTATACTGTTGAAAGAAAGCAATAAAATAATTACAATTTTATATTTCATAGATCAGTTTTAAAAGTCAGAAGTTGGTTTGCCATTTTTAGAAAAATTCCAGGTAAGCGTCAGCATCCAGAATCTTTTTAAGGTATTGTAATAAGTTTCGGAGTAACGGTTATCACTAAAATTTCTGTCGTAACCCCTGTTCTGGTTTAATATATCATTCACCGAAATTCCAGCTTCAAATTTATCTTTAAAGAGATTACGTTTTAAACCGGCATTCCATAAAGTGAATGTATTTTTCGCCGGGAAACGGGGATCTTTTTGTTTGGCTTTATAATTCAGATCTGTTTCCAGCCTGAATTTTAAGGGAAGTGTTATTTCTATATCAGTACTAAGATTGCCTTGCCAGTAATTGGCCAGTGCGCCGGTATTAATAGAACTTTTTGAATTAACCCTCGTAATTTCTGCATTAAAGGAAATATCATACTTCTTATCTTTTTGCTTACTTGCACCCCCTCTTAAACCATAACTTGAATTGGTATTAACAGCCCGTTGATTATTCAGGAAAGAAACATTCCTGGAGAGGTATGCACTGGGCCCGATATTGATCCGGATATTTGATTTTTTCAATTTAAAGTTATAATTGGAATAGAGGTTGAAATTATAATTACCATTTGCATTCACAGTCCGGTAAGTTGATTTGCCGACACTGTCAATCGTCCTGTCATTAACAAATGCATTTTGCGTTACGTTACCGTATATACCGGTCCACATCCCTTTTTCCTGCAATACATTATAAAAATTATAATTGGCATTTATTGAATGCGAAAATGATTGTTTAAGATCCGGGTTACCAATATATTGGTTTAACTGATCGGTGTTGTCAACAATAGGTTGCAACTGATCAAGTGATGGAGCTCTTGAAGAACCGTTGTAATTAAAACGTATGCCGCCATTTCCCGAAAGTTTCTTATAAACAGATGCACTCGGGAAGAAGTTAGTGAAACTGTATTCACGTAAAAGATTTTTTGTCTGATTATCCTGTTTAAAAGCCGTGTTTGATACAGCAAGCCCAACACTGACATTATATTTCTTTTTCGCCACCCTGAAACTAACGCCTGGCTTATGATTCACCTGCCTGAATAAATAAGCATTACTTAAAGAATCTATACGGATATTATATTTATTATTCCCATCCTGGGAATAACTGAACCTGTCATTAACATTACTACTGAGCGAAAATTCATAATTAAACGAAAGAAAAAGGTCTTTGGCAATTGGTTCGGTGTAGGTAATATTTGAAGAGAATGAATTGGTTCTGTTATCCTTGATATTTTCCTGGTCGGTAGTATCATTACTACTGAATACGCCCTCTTTATAATACACGTTTTTCGAATTAAGGTAGTTGTCAGATTTTGTATCAGACAAATTATAACTCACATTAAGTGTAAGTGTACGGGCAAGTTTTTTAAACTTATGTTTCCAGAGCAGGCTGGTATTAAGTGCCGAATTATCAGATTCGCCGCTTGTTTTCCTGTTGATGGTATTAATCAGTAAGGATTTATCGCTTATTGATGTAAGGCTGTAATTACTGTTCGATTTTGTATTATTCAAATTACCACGGGCAGTAAATTTCAGGGAGTTGGAAGAATCTAAATTCGTTTCGTAAGTGAGGTTAAGGCTTTGTTTAAGTTTGGTAGAGAAGCCATCAGAAATACTGTTTGAGTTATAAGAAGAATCTCCGGTGAAGTTGGTGGTAAAATTTCGTTCGCCACTTGGGCTGTTCACTTTTGTTATCTTATAACCACTGTTCAGCGATTGCTTGTTGTTATTAAATTTATTGCTGTAATGGAATCCGCCATTCCAGTTTTGTGGAATGCCGCCACGACCACCATAATAATTATCGCCATCGTTACCACCGCCAGAAAAATACACATCACCATTATCCTGCATCACCATATTATCACCCATACCGCCGCCATAATTATTCTGGTCAGACCAGTCCAGGTTAGTTTGCCCCGTATTGCTCATAATGCCATAAGCCGCTAATTTACGTTTGCCTTTAAAGGCATTGGCCATCACACTATTGTTGTAGTAATTCTTAAAATCGGTGCCGGCTTCCACCTTACCAAAATAGCCTTTCTTGGCATTGTCTTTTAGTTTCAGGTTTATGGTTTTGTCTTTTACGCCATCATCAATACCGGTAAAAGCAGCCTGATCACTTTTTTTGTCAAATACTTCCACTTCTTTAACAATATCGGCGCGTAAATTTTTTGTTGCAATACCCGGGTCATCACCAAAAAATTCTTCACCATCAACCAATACCTTTTTTACCTGTTCGCCCATGGCAGTAATTTTCCCATCCTTATCAACCTGTATGCCCGGCAGTTTCCGCAACAACTCTTCTACATTGGCACCGGCCCTTACTTTAAAGCTATCGGCCGTATAAACTGTAGTGTCGCCCTTTATTTTTATAGGCGAACCTGTTTTAACGATCACTTCTTCCAATAACTTAGTCTTTGATGTTAAAGCGATATTGGGGATTACTGTTTCTGCATCCTTAATATCCATTTGCTGGATCACATCAGCAAAATAAGGATGGGTTGTCATCACTACATATTCGCCTGCTTTTAAATTTTTGAAGGAATACCTGCCGGTTACATCGGTCCTTGTAAATTTATACAGTACCGAATCTTTGGCATTGAGCAAGGCAACAACGGCATTGTTAACGCCCTTGTTATTAATCGTATCTTCAACAACACCGGAAACAGAAATGGTTTGTGCCTGTGTTTTGATACAAAAAAACAGGGCTACAAATAATAGTGCAGTAAGCTTTGACATACAGTAGTTGGATTGGTCTTTAATGGCTAATAACTAAAATCTTAGTTAAAGATGAATATATTAATTGTAATTAACTAAAACGGTATTCTTAAATTTACGTTAAAAGCAAAAATCACTGTTTAACTGGGTTATTTAAACTGCAATTCTATAAATGGCAACATCTAAACCACAACCGGTAAAAGTTTCACCTGGTGAAAATAGTAAGGCAGCGGATGTTACAAAATATGAAGAGGAGCACTTTATTGATTCATTAAAACCGGTGTGGAATTATTCGTTGTTTACAGATGAAGACATTACTAATTTTAAGAACGGTACTTTTTATAATGGTTATCAAAAATTTGGCAGTCATTTCCATAAGGTTTTAGATACACCCGGTTTTTATTTTGCTGTATGGGCACCAAACGCAACCAGAGTTTCTGTCATCGGTGATTTTAATGGTTGGAAAGAGCAACTGCATCCGCTTTTTGTAAGGCTTGATAAATCAGGTATCTGGGAAGGCTTTATTCCCAATTTTAAACAAGGCGAAACCTATAAATATTATATAAAAGGGTTTAAAGGCACGGTAACAAAAAAAACTGATCCTTATGGCCAGTACTGCGAACTGAGGCCGGCAACAGCATCTATAAGCTGGCAATCCAAACATATATGGAAAGATGCGGCCTGGATGAAAAAGCGAAAAAAAAATAATGCTTTAGATGCGCCATGGTCTGTTTATGAAGTTCACCTGGGAAGCTGGATGCGGCCTGTTAAAACAGATGAAGAAAGTTATAATAGTTATATACAGCTTAAAGAACACCTGGTACCTTATGTAAAAAAAATGGGCTTCACCCATGTTGAACTGATGCCGGTTATGGAATTCCCTTTTGATGGAAGCTGGGGCTACCAGGGCACCGGATATTTTGCAGCTACATCACGTTTTGGCACACCCGACAATTTCAGGGATCTGATAGATGCTTTTCACCAGGAGGATATCGGGGTGATATTAGATTGGGTTCCTTCGCATTTTCCTTATGATGCCCATGGCTTATTTATGTTTGATGGAACGCATACTTATGAATATGCCGACATGAGCAAAGGTTACCATCAGGATTGGAACAGCTATATTTTTAATTATGAAAGGGGAGAGGTTCGTTCTTTTTTGATCAGCAGTGCCCGGTTCTGGCTCGATCAGTTTCATGTGGATGGTATCAGGGTTGATGCAGTTAATTCGATATTGCGGCTGGATTATTCACGTAAGGAAGGCGAATGGACACCGAATAAGTTCGGCGGTAACGGTAACCTGGAGGCCATAGAATTTATTAAACATTTTAACGAAACGGTTTACCGCGATTTTCCGGATGTGCAAACTATTGCTGAAGAAGCAAGTGACTGGCCAAAAATAACAAAGCCTACAACACATGGCGGACTTGGTTTTGGTATGAAGTGGATGATGGGCTGGATGCATGACACACTGGACTATTTTAAAATGGATCCGCTGATGCGCCAGTTTCAGCAGGATAAATTTTCGTTCAGCATGATGTATTATTATGACGAAAATTTTATGCTCCCCTTCAGTCATGATGAAGTAGTACACGGTAAAAGCCCGATGCTATATAAAATGCCCGGCGATGAATGGCAGAAATTTGCAAACCTTCGCCTGTTGTACACCTATATGTTTACACACCCTGGTGCTAAACTTTTGTTCATGGGTAACGAGTTTGCACAAACTACCGAATGGAATTACAAATCGGAACTGGATTGGGATTTATTGCAATTTGATTGTCACCAACAAATGCAGGATTGTGTAAAGGATTTGAATCATTTATACAGAAATGAACCGGCGTTGCATGAACTGCAATTTGATAGCAAAGGTTTTGAATGGATTGACCTGGGGCACCGTCAGGAATCAGTTATTGTTTATATGCGAAAAGGAAAGAATAAGCAAAATAACATATTGGTTATTTTAAACCTAACACCTGTTGTAAGAAGAGATTGGACAATAAGCGTAAAAGGTAAATCAGTATGGGCTGAGGTGTTTAACAGCGACAGTAAAAAGTACTGGGGTTCTGGTACTGTTGTTAATCCTTCACCTGAAGTAATTTTGGTGAATAAAAAGAAAGGTATTTACGAAATAAAAGTTCAGCTTCCTGCGTTAGGAGGTATAATCCTAAGATAATTGGACTAATTTTTGTATCCGTACCACTATGAAAAACATCTCTACCATTTTATTGGTGCTGATATCCTGCAGCACATTTGCACAAACCACCGACAGTTCAACCTATTATTTTGGAAAAGGCATGGAAGAGAAGAATGCCAGGAGATACCAGGTTTCTTCCAACAACTTTGAAAAAGCAATTAGTTTTAATCCTGCATACACAGCAGCATATCTTGAAAACGGCCTCGTTAATAAGGAAATGCGTCGTACAGATGCCTCCAAACAAAATTTTACCAAAGCCTACGAACTGGACAACACCAATGAAACAGCCATTGCAGAATTAATGGACCTGTATTTTAGTTACCGCCAGTTTCAAAATGCAATAGACTTTGCTCAAAAATGCAAAACCTGTGCAAATAAAGAAAGGATCATTGCCATGTCGTATTTCCAGATGGAGGATTACGGAAAGGCAGAAAAAATATTACTGAATCTGGTTGCAAAAGATCCGCAGGATGCTGAAGCTACTTATACATTAGCCAGAACTTATCTTGAAATGGGAGTGGAAGGGAAAGCGATACCGTATTATGTAAAGGCATTGCAACTGGATGACACAAAAAGCAAATGGCATTTTGAATTAGGATTATTATACTACAATAACGATAACTATAAAAACGCGGTGATCAGTTTTAATAAAGCGGCTGAAACCGGTTTTATACGCAGCAACGATTTTAATGAGAACCTTGGCTTTTCTTATATATACAGCGGAGAATATGATAAAGGCGAAAACCTGATAACTGAGATCATATCCCGCAAACCCGGAGATAAAGAGTTATTAAGAGATGTTGCCATGGCTTTTTATGATAGTAAAATGTATGATAAATGCCTTGGCTATTGCCAGAAATTAATGGAGATGGATATGAAAGATGGCAAGGCGCTTTACCAGGCAGGACTTTGTTTTCAAAAGAAAGGTGATACTTCAAAAGGACAGCAGATGTGTGATAAAGCGATTGAACTTGATCCTTCATTGGCAGGTTTAAGACAGAAAAAAATGACGATGGGTATGTAAAATATTATTCAAAATTTTGTGCTTGATTTAGTTTGTAGCCGGAAGTAAAACTTCCGGCTTTTTTATATAACATACGATCAATGCTGTTTACCAAAATTCATTTCGCCCGCTTTAATGGCGATCAGTAACCTGTTTTCTTTTGGTGGTACCGGACATTTATATCCTGATGAGTAGGCACAATAAGGATTATAAGCCTTATTGAAATCAAGTTCCAGCATATTGTTTTGTATATCTTTTTTATAAAACTCAAGATACCTGCCGCTACCATAACTTTCATCACCGGTTGTTGCATCAGTAAATGGAACAAATAAATAATCCCGGTATTGCTCAACCTGCATCAGGTCTTTGCTTTGATAAACAAATAAATGGCAGTCTGTACCGGAAATTTTAAAATCGAGCCTGCCATATTTGTAATACTGCTTTAAGGTTTTGGCTGATGTGGTCATGGTAAATCCAACGGTATCGGTAATTCTTTCAAAAATACAGCTAACATTATATTGGTTATCAATGGGAAAAAATCGAAAATATTTCTGGTTTTTTTTGGATACTACTTCATGTGTACTTACATACTTTTTTTGATAAGCCTTTATCCGGGAAACATAAAAATCCTTTTGTTGTGCAATGGCAAAAACTGAAAAAAGCATAGCGGTTACCAATAAAAAAATGCGCTTCATAATAAAATTTCGTGTGATCAAATAATCGTTGCGAACAGCGATTTAGTTCATCATCAGTACATTCACACTCCGTTGCAAAATATTGAATGCGATCTCGGCCATCAGGTTTTCCTTGTCAAGGGTTGGATTTACTTCGGTAATTTCAAAGCAGCATATTTTTCGGTTCTGCATAAATTTGCTGATCAGGTCTTCCACCTCTCTTTCCCGCAAACCATTACTCACCGGTGTTCCTGTACCTTTTGATATGGTTGAATCCAGGCTGTCTACATCAAAGCTTATGTAGATATCGGTACAATCGCTTAAATACCGTAACACTTTCCGGCTTACATTTTCAGCACCATTACGTCTTACTTCAGATGTGGTGATCACTTTCATACCGTGTTTCTCGATCAGGTGTTTTTCTTCTTTTTCAAAATCACGCAACGAAATAAAAACCACATCTTCGGGTAAAACCTTTGGCGTTAATTTGCCGATCGTTTTTAACTGTTCCCATTGTTTAACCGTTTTTTCATCCAGGTCGTGAACTTTCATTTCCATATTGTCCTCGCCAATGGAGGCGGCCATGGGCATACCGTGTATATTGCCCGATGGCGTGGTATATGGTGTATGCAGATCGGCATGGGCATCGATCCATATTACCCCAAGTTTACTTTTTGGTTTAGCCATTTTAATACCGGCGATGGTGCCTGCTGCATTACTATGGTCGCCGCTAAGTACTACCGGAAAAAAATGTGCATGAATGGAATCTGCTACTGCCTTACTTATCCGTTCATACATGGTTAAAACGCCCTGCATACGTTTGGCATAGGGAGATTGAATGGGTTCATACAATAATTGATTTTCCACCAATATCTTTTCAGAAGGAAAATGAACAAAGAAATTACTCATAAAATCAAGTGCAGCAATCTTTATAGCATCAATGCCCAGGCTTGCACCTCTTGTACCGGCTCCTATTTCAGAAGGTACTTCTATCAGTTTAATATTCTTCATATAAAAAATTATGCAATGGTAAATCCAATCCCATACAACCGTTAATCGTCAAATTTACAACTTTAGTTTTTAGATAAAGACATGTGTTCATGATTAGTGGCATTTCCGGATTGCAACTGCTACCCTAAATGCTGCTTCTTTGCAATAAAAAAGCAGGGTTCCCGTTATTTATACAGACCAGGTCAGACTTAAAATCAGTTTGTTTGTGCTTGATTTAAAAAAGATGCCCCTGATAACTCAGGGGCATTGCCAATTATAATAACATAAGGTTTCTTAAAACTGTTCAAGTTTGCTAAAAAAGAAATCTCCTTCTATCACTGCATTTTCATTGCTATCGCTGCCATGTACGGCATTTTCGCCGATAGAAGCTGCAAACAGTTTACGGATAGTGCCATCAGCCGCTTCTGCAGGATTAGTTGCCCCGATGAGCTTACGAAAATCTTCTACTGCATTATCTTTTTCAAGAATAGCTGCAGTTATAGGTCCGCTGCTCATAAATTCAACCAATTCGCCATAAAAAGGCCTTGCAGCATGTACGGCATAAAATTCACCGGCTGTTTCTGTACTAAGCTTTGTCATTTTCATAGCTACAATGCGAAAACCTGCAGCGTTTATCATTTGTAATATAGCACCGGTATTTCCTTTGCGTGTTGCATCCGGTTTGATCATGGTAAATGTTCTGTTACTCATTATTTTATTTTTTTGAGCCGCAAAGATAGGAACCAATTTTAGATTTTAGATTGGTGATTTCAGATTTGTGAACGTTTTCGTATAAGAAGATCTTTAAAATTGCCGGCAGCTTCTAAAATCATCAATTGGTTTATAAGTGCATTTCACCTACTTTTGCGCCGCTTTATGCAGGATATTAAAAACATATTCACTTTACTTGATCAGCCTAAAAAGGTGGTTATAACCATGCACCAGAAACCTGATGGTGATGCCATGGGATCAACATTGGGGCTTTACCATTTTTTAAATAAGTTTGGGCATAGTTGCACGGTGATATCGCCAACGAACTGGGCCAGTTTTTTAGACTGGATGCCAGGATGCGATAAAGTATTGGATTATGAAACGCAGCTTAGCCAGGCAGATTCGCTTATAAATGAAGCTGAATGGATATTCTGCCTGGATTTTAATGTGTTGAGCCGTACAAAAAGAATGGAAGAAAAACTTATGTCGGCAAAAGGCGAAAGAATTTTGATAGATCATCACCGGGAGCCGCAGACGGAGGTCTTTGCTTATGGTATCAGCGATACTGGTAAAAGTTCAACTGCAGAAATGGTATTCGACTTTATCAATGATTCGGGTAACCTGGATATGATAGATGCAACGATCGGTGAATGTTTATATGCAGGTGTAATGACAGATACGGGCTCTTTCCGCTTTCCATCTACCAAAGCAAGTGTTCACAAAATGGTTTATGAGTTAAAAGAAAGAGGACTGGAGCATAGCCATGTACATGAAGCATTGTTTGATAATTTTTTAGAAAGCCGGTTTCGGTTCATTGGCCATGTATTATTGAACCGTATGGAAGTTTTTTATGAGTACAACACCGCATTAATAACTATACCACAAGCCGATCTTATAAAATTCAATGTAAAAACAGGCGATACCGAAGGTTTGGTAAATTATGCCCTCAGCATACAGGGAATAAGAATGGCAGCGGTTATTATCGACAGGGGAGAAGAAAGAAAAAGTTCATTCAGGAGTAAAGGTGATTTTGATGTTAATACATTTGCCCGGAAATATTTTAATGGTGGTGGCCATTTTAATGCAGCAGGAGGGTTTAATAAAGAGCCACTGGAAGAAGTGGTACAAAAATTTAAAGCAGCCATAAAAGAAAATGTGGCCCAGTTAAGCAGTTATCAATTTTAAAACAATAAACACAATGAAACAATTTATTTATCTGTCTGCCATTTGTATGTTGGCATTATCGGCTTGTAAAGGCGCTTTTAAAAAGGGCGATGACGGCCTGGAGTATAAGATCATTTCATCCGGAAGTGGTAAGGCTATTGCGTACGGAAATTATATGCAAATACACATTAAACAGGTGTATGGTGGCAAAACGGATAGCGTATTAATGGATACACATGAGTTTATGCCACGTATCCAGATACTCGATTCTGTAAATACGCCTTTGGCTTATTATAAAATTTTAAGCCAGTTAAGAAAGGGCGATAGCCTGGTTATCCGGTTATTGGTAGATTCGGCATTTAAAAATGCACCGCAGCAAATGCCTCCTTTTATGAAGAAGGGTACCTATATGAACACGTATGTTACTATGGTAAACTTTTTTACTACCCAGGAACAGGCTGACAGCGCTAATAAAATTGAGAGCGCTGCTGCAAGACCCAAAATTTACAAGAAGCAGATGGAAGAAATTGAGAAAGTTATTGCCGGAAAAAAAGCACAACTTGAAATTGACAGTAAGATAATAGAAGACTACCTGGCTAAAAATAATATCAAAGCAACAAAAACCAAATGGGGTACTTACATAAATATTACCACAGAAGGTACCGGCGACAAAGTGGATAACAACAGTGTTGCAACGGTAAATTATACAGGCCGTACACTGGACAGTGGCCGTGTTTTTGATTCAAATCTTGATCCTGCTTTCAATCATGTAAAGCCTTACGATGTAACTATTGGTGCATTTGATGTGGTTTTAGGCTGGACAGATGCATTAATGCAGTTAAGGAAAGGTTCCAAAGCAACTATTTATGTTCCTTCTGCATTAGGATATGGTGTAACCGGAAAAGGTGCTGCAATAAAACCCAATGCTAACCTGGTGTTTGATATGGATATTTTAGATGTATCAACCGAAGACGCATTTGCGGTTAAACAAAAAGCACAACAGGAAGAGATGATGAAAAAAATGCAGGAAAGCCAGCAGAATCAGGCACCTGTGGAAAGCCCGAAAAAGCCAGGCAACTAAACAAGCAGCATATTTTACAAATGGCGTCCTGGATCTGTTCAGGGCGCTTTTTTATAAGCATTAAAAAGGGTGATGGCTTCGCTTGCTTCTTTAACGTCATGTACTCTCAATATAGAAGCGCCGTTTAATAAAGCCATCGTATTTAAAACAGTGGTTCCATTTAATGCCCCTGCTGCTGTAGAAGCTAAAGTTTTATAAATAGTCCCTTTCCTGGACAAGCCTGCAAGAACGGGCCTGTTGGTTACAGCAAATGCAGCAAGCCCCTTTAATAATTCAAAATTATGTTCAATGGTTTTGCCAAATCCAAAACCGGGATCTATAATAATATCTTTTATCCCTGCTTTTTTGCAAGTCTCAATTCTATTTATAAAGAAATCCAGAATATCCTTTACGATATTAGTATAAAACGGTTGTTGCTGCATGGTTGCAGGTGAACCCTGCATATGCATACATACATAAGGCAATTGCAAAGCTGCAACCGTATTAATCATGTCCGTATCCAGGTTACCTCCGCTGATATCATTTATCATAGATGCACCGGCAACTACAGCGGCTTTGGCCACAGCATGGTTATAGGTATCTACAGATAAGATCATGCCGGGATATGCAGCATGTATCAATTCTATCACCGGTGCAACCCTATCTGTTTCTTCCTGCACAGATACAGGTTCGCTGCCTGGTTTTGTACTAAGTCCGCCAATATCCAGGATAGCCGCCCCGTCATTGATCATTTTACCTGCCAGTGCAACGATCTGCTGCCGGCCTGATTTTAAATGCCCTTCATAAAATGAATCGGGCGTGGCATTAATGATGCCCATTACTACCGGTTCCAAAAGGCTTAAAAGTTTTCCTTTACAGTTTATGCTGTTCATCAAATCTTTTTCAATTATTTTTGAGTTAATATCACACTAAGTTACAAATGCACATCGATAAATGAATACGAACCAGCAATACGACCAGGCAATTGAAAGCTGTAAGGTTATTTTTTTACAGAAAACCAAAGATTACGGAACATCCTGGCGGGTGTACCGAACCATTTCTGTTGCAGATCAGATCTACATCAAAGCAAAACGGATCCGCAACATCCAGGAAACCGGTGTACAAAAGATCTGCGACGATATCATCAGTGAATTTAAAGGAATACTTAACTATGGCATTATTGGATTGATACAACTGGATATTACCGATGATGAACTGGAAGACCTCTCTTATGAATTAGTTGAACAATTATATAATGCCAAAATTTCTATTGCCAGGAAACTGATGCTGGATAAGAATCACGACTATGGCGAAGCCTGGCGGGAGATGAGCCAGGAAAGTTTTGTAGATCTTACGCTGGCAAAGATATTACGCATCAAACAGATATTGATCAACAAAGGTAAAACCATCATCAGTGAGGGTATTGATGCTAATTTTTACGATATCATTAATTATGCAGCTTTTGCCCTGGTATTAATTGATGAAAATAAACATTAAGAATCGGGACGTTTTAAGCGACCTGAATCATAAACAGAATAAATCATATAGCATTTATGAAGACGGTAGTAAATACAGCAAGGATTTTAGTAGGCGTTTTATTTATTTTTTCGGGATTGGTTAAAGCCATCGACCCATTAGGGCTTGCTTATAAAATGCAGGAATTCTTTGACGTTTGGGCAGCCGAAGGTATCATGAAGGGTATGATGCAATGGTTAAATGAACAGGCACTTATGTTTTCCGTACTGATGATAACAATGGAAGTTGTTTTGGGCGTTGCCCTGTTATTGGGCTCGGGAAAAAAATTAGTATCCTGGCTGCTATTGTTACTGATGCTGTTCTTTACATTTCTTACCAGTTATGTTTTATTTAGCGGCAAGATAAGGGCCTGTGGCTGCTTTGGTGATTGCATCCCGTTAACACCAATTCAAACATTTACAAAAGATATTGTATTGTTATTGCTGGTGCTGCTGATTCTTTTTAGAAGGGAATATATAAAACCCATTTTCTCAAATACAATTAACGTAAGCATCTTTTTACTTTCACTGGTTGGAGTATTGGGTTTACAATGGTATGTATTAAAACACCTGCCGGTAAAAGATTGCCTGCCTTTTAAAATAGGTAATAATATACTGGAACTGCGTAAAATGCCGAAAGATGCGGTGCCCGATAAATTCGATTATGTTTTTGTTTATAAAAAGGATGCTGCAAACAAAGAGTTTACTGTAAATACCTTACCTGACAGTACCTGGGAATTTGTGGAAAGAAAGCAGACAATTACACAGGGTAAAAATAATGTACCGCTGATAAATGATTTCATCTTAAAAAAAGAATACCCTGTTTTTTATTACCGCCTGGGAGACCTGGTATCTACTTTTGAAGAAACAGAATTACCCGACAGTAGCTGGACATTTGTAAGTAAAACAGACAGTTCTCTTGATGTAACCAATGATATCTTATCGCAAAAAAAGAATTACTATCTTTTATTTATCAGGGATACGTTGGATATACCCGCCGGCTGGGATAAAGATATAGAAACGGCAAAGGCGCTTATAAATAAAAGCTCACAGGTTTATATTATCACTGCAAACTACAATGGTCTTGTAAAACGTTACGCATCACTCAACACAGGCAAAAGCAATATCCCTGTTCTTTCCTGTGATGTGACTTCACTTAAAACTGCGGCTCGTAATAATATAACCCTGTTCTTAATGAATGGGCCGGTTGTTGAAAACAAATGGGGAGGAGACGATATTCAACACGCTTTGAAATAAACGTAGCTACTGTTAAAAAATAAATATTGAACTATTTATTAAAAAGACTTTTCTATTCGCTGTTGGTACTGCTGGGTGTAGTAGTATTGGTCTTTATCATGTTCCAGGGTTTTGGCGATCCTGCACGTATGATCGTTGGCCAAACAGGCGATAAAAAGACCATGGATAATATCCGCAGCGACCTCTACCTCGACCAGCCAAAATGGAAACAGTTTGTTTTGTATCTGAATGATGTATCCCCGCTTTGTATCCACAGTAAATCCGATATTGAAAAGAAGCAACTCAGAGGATTATTCGTTGGTAATAATACACAGATCGGTATTAAGATCCCATACCTCCGCAAAAGTTATCAAACCAAAAAAGAAGTAAGTAAAGTTTTAATGGAAGCATTGCCCGGTACTTTAATACTGGCTATTGCAGCCATGCTCTTTGCAACTATTACAGGCATTTTGCTGGGTGTAACTGCAGCCGTAAAAAAAGGAACCTGGATGGATACAACTGCTGTATTCTCTAGTATTGCAGGAATATCGGCACCTTCATTTTTTATGGCCATTATTATTGCCTATTTCTTTGCTGTGGTACTGCATACTTATACAGGGCTGAATTTAACCGGTAGTTGGTTTGATGTGGATGAAGTGACAGGTGAAAAATATTTAAGTCTGAAAAATCTTATACTACCTGCTTTTACTTTAGGGATACGGCCACTGTCTATCATCACACAGTTAACGCGCAGTTCGATGCTGGATGTGTTAAACCAGGATTATATACGCACCGCCTATGCAAAAGGGCTAAGTAAAAATGTTATCGTTTACAAACATGCTTTACGCAATGCACTCAATCCCGTAATTACTGCCATTACCGGCTGGTTTGCCGAATTACTTGCGGGTGCTTTTTTTGTTGAGTATATTTTCGGCTGGAAAGGAATTGGAAAAATAACCGTGGATGCATTGGAAAAATTAGATTACCCGGTTGTGATGGGATCGGTATTGCTTAGTGCCTGCATTTTTATTATCATCAACCTCTTTGCTGACCTGCTTTACAGCATGGTAGATCCCAGGATAAGGTCGTTACATTAATTACTACGGTCAATATTTAAAAAAAGAAGGACGTTAATTTGATCTTAACGTCCTTCCATATTATTTATATATTTTACTTCTCCAGTAATCCCTGGTCGATCCATTTTTTTATCAGGGCAATCTCTGTGTCTGGCAATTTTTCATGTTTAAATGGCATAAAACCTCTTTGGCCCGGAGCAATCAAAACCCTGTCAAGCATTTCTGCAGCATATTTTTTTGCTGATTCATAATTTTCAAAATCGGCTTTATTACCTCCTTTGGTAGGTAAGTGACAAGGTGCACATTTTGCCTGTACCAATGGTAATATATCAACAGTATAGGTTGTTGGTATTATCTTGGGTTTTTTACCTGGATTTGATTTTTTTGAACAGGCTGCAAATACTGTAATAGCGAACAGTATTAATACAAAAGGAATTTTTTTCATACTAGTTGTTTAAGGAGTTTAGACTACAATTTAAAAACAATAAACGAAATGATGACAAAATTTTTACAAACGGCAAGCCTGTTAATGAAGAAATTCTATTAACATATTTTTTGTAAACGGAATTTATCGTTTTTCGTCTTATATACATTGATAACAATTAAATTTTACAATTATGAAAAAGATTTTTACATTATTATTTACCACTGCAGTGTTGAGTACAGCATTTGCACAATATGGCCAGAGAGACCAGGGAAACAGGGGCAAGGAAAATGATGTTTACGTTGCCAACGATAACCGCGGCTTTGATAAGCATGACAAAGGTTATGGCTATGGCGGATATGTTTTTACTGCAAGGGAAAAAAATATGCAGATTGAACAAATAAATCAGGAATATGCTTACAAAATCCGGTCAGTCAAAACCAAATATTTTATGAGTTGGTTTAAGAAAAAACGCATCATTGATAACCTGGAAGCACAACGTAATGCTGGAATATGCCAGGTAAATGACAAATTCAACAATCCAAAAAATCAGTTTGGTGATTATGGCCGAAGAGATAAAAAACGTTGGTAAATAATTAACCGGCAAATAAATTAAAGCCCCATAACCGGGGTTTTAGTTTTGTTTTATAGCGTTGATAATGCATTCCGGTAAATGTTAAAATATTTCCGTTAACATCTCAACGTTGAAGTTTTAAGTAATTTTAAATCAATAAAAAACAAGTTTATGAAAAATATAAAGATCGGAATAGTAATGACTTTTTCGTTATTACTTTCAGTTGGTTTATCTGCCCAGCGTGGCAGAGGGTATAGCAATCATTACCAGCCCAGCCATCACTATAACAGTTACCCACGCAGTAATATTTCAGTAAATGTGGGCCCCAGGTATGGGTATGGATATCGGCCCAGCTACAGGCCTAATTACCGGTATTCCCCTGTGTACCGGCCAATAGTGAGGCAGGTTTATCGAAGTCCAAGGCCATATATACCTTTCGGACCGGTATTTGGGTTTAGGTTAAATGTTTTACCATTTGGATACAGCCGCATTTATGTGGGTTCAAATCCTTACTATTATAATGAGGGTGTGTATTATCGTCCTTATAACAATGGAGGCTACGAAGTGGTAGAACCTCCTTTAAATGCTACTGTAAAAAAACTGCCATCAAATGCAACGGTAACCGTGATCGACGGGCTGAAATACTACCAGGTTGGTGGTACTTTTTACCAGGAGGAAATTGATGAGAATAACAAACTGAGCTACCGTGTGGTTGGTACAGATGGCGTTATCAATACAACAGGTTCAGGTGATGAAGAAAACATTACTACAAACAGTGAAGATATACCTGCACTTGGCAGCAGGTATGATGAATTACCTACAGACTCAAAAGTGCAGGTAATTAATCAACAGAAATATTTTGTTTCTGCAGGAGGTGTTTATTACAAAGAAGTTATTGAAGGTGATAAAGTGCGTTACGAAGTAACGAATGTGCAATAAGCTTTAAAGCAAATTTATAGAAACAGGCAGATGATTCATCTGCCTGTTTCTATTTTATACCCTGGTTGGTCATTAAACAAAAGGAAGCTACATTGATAATTCTTACCTTTGCTTCCTAAATTTTAAGCTATATGAAAGAAGTATATATTATTTCGGCAGTTCGTACGCCCATGGGAAGTTTTGGCGGTTCTTTAAAAGGATTTTCGGCTACTCAACTTGGAGCTGTTGCTATTAAAGGCGCTTTAGAAAAGGCTGGTATCAAATCGGAACTGGTTGATGATGTATTGATGGGTTCTGTAATTCAGGCCAACCTGGGACAAGCTCCTGCAAGACAGGCTGCAAAATTTGCCGGCTTGCCCAACGAAGTAAATTGCACTACTATTAATAAAGTTTGTGCCAGTGGTATGAAAGCCATTGCACAGGCTACGCAAAGTATTTTATTAGGCGATGCTGATATTGTTATTGCAGGCGGCATGGAAAGCATGAGTAATGTTCCTTTTTATGTTGACACCATGCGTTGGGGCAATAAATATGGCAATACGCAATTGATTGATGGGTTGGCTAAAGATGGCCTTACTGATGTGTACGATGGAAAGGCTATGGGTAATGCGGCTGAACTTTGTGCATCAACCTGTGGCATCAGTCGCAAAGAGCAGGATGCATTTGCCATTGAAAGTTATAAGCGCAGCCAGGCTGCAACAGAAGCCGGAAAATTTGAAAATGAAATTGTACCGGTGGAGATACCACAACGCAGTGGTGCTCCTGTCATTTTTGCTAAAGATGAAGAACCCTTCAATGTAAAATTTGATAAGATAGCTACCTTAAAAGGTGCTTTTCAAAAAGACGGAACGGTTACTGCAGCAAACGCATCTACTATGAATGATGGTGCAGCGGCGTTGGTTTTAATGAGTAAAGAAAAAGCAGATGAATTGGGGTTAAAGCCAATAGGGAAAATAGTAAGTTATGCAGATGCCGAACAGGCCCCTGAATGGTTTACTACAACGCCATCTTTGGCGGTACCAAAAGCAGTTGCAAAAGCAGGATTAAAAATGGAAGATATTGCTTACTGGGAATTAAATGAAGCCTTTGCTGTTGTTGGCATTGAAAACAGTAAACGCATGAAATTAGATCCTGCAACAGTAAATGTAAATGGTGGTGCCGTTTCTTTAGGCCATCCATTGGGTTGCAGCGGTGCCAGGATAATCGTTACGCTCCTGAATGTTTTAAAACAGAATAATGCAAAGTATGGAGCCGCAGGCATTTGTAATGGTGGGGGAGGTGCCAGTGCGATGGTGATCCAGAATATGTAATCAGGATAGGCATATTTTATTTTGTATACCAAATATCAATTTGTTCATCTGCCCCTGATAAGATAAATTTGCAACCTAATAAATAAATTATACCGATGCGACAAATTGCCTTTAGAGAAGCCCTTAGAGAAGCCATGCAGGAAGAAATGCGGAGAGATGAAACGGTCTTTTTAATGGGAGAGGAAGTTGCCGAATACAATGGGGCTTATAAAGTAAGCCAGGGTATGTTGGATGAATTTGGAGAGAAGCGCATCATTGATACACCAATTGCCGAGCTTGGATTTACAGCTATTGCCGTTGGAGCTGCCCAAAGTGGCTTACGTCCTATTGTTGAATACATGACCTGGAACTTTGCTGTACTGCCTTTAGATCAAATATTAAATACCGCTTCTAAAATGCTGGCAATGAGTGGCGGACAGGTTGGTTGCCCGATAGTTTTTCGTGGCGCAAATGGGAGTGCCGGCCAGTTAGGCGCCCAACATTCAACAGCTTTTGAAGCCTTGTATGCAAATATTCCTGGTTTAAAAGTGATCTCCGTTTCTAATCCATATGATGCCAAGGGTTTATTAAAAAGTGCTATCCGCGATGATGATCCGGTGGTTTTTATGGAAAGTGAAGTGATGTATGGTGATAAAGGTGAAGTACCTGAGGAAGAATACCTGTTACCGATAGGTAAGGCTTTTATTAAAAGAGCAGGTAAAGATGTAACCATCGTTTCTTTTAATAAAATGATGAAGATTGCGCTGGCTGCTGCGGAAGAACTCGCCAAAGAAGGTATTGAAGCAGAGGTTATTGACCTGGCAACCATTCGTCCTCTGGACTGGTTTACCATTTTAGAAAGTGTAAAAAAGACAAACCGCCTGGTTATTGTAGAAGAACAATGGCCATTCGCCTCTGTATCTTCAGAAATAACGTATCGTATTCAAAAAGAAGGATTTGATTACCTGGATGCTCCCATCCGCAGGATCACTTCTGCAGATGCACCCATGCATTATGCACCAAACCTGGTTGCACTTTATTTACCAGATGTACCAAGAACGGTTAAGCTGGTGAAGGAAGTGATGTATATGAAGAAATAGAAAGATCATTTCTGTTTACAACAATACTCCTGCATTTGTGTTTTACATTTGCGTTGAAATAAATACGCATGTCTTACAAATCTTTAGAAGAATGTTTACTCGACCTGGAAAAGAACGGGCAACTTATGCGTATTACTGAAGAAGTTGATCCGTATCTTGAAATGGCGGCCATTCATTTGCGTGTGCATGAAGCGGGAGGGCCTGCCTTATTATTTGAAAAAGTTAAAGGCAGTAAATTTAGAGCTGCCTCAAACATTTTTGGGACACTGGAACGCAGCGAATTCATCTTCAGGAATACATTAAGGAGCGTACAGCAGCTAATTGAGTTAAAAGAAGATCCGGTTAAAGCCGTGAAAAATCCGGTTAAAAATTTTAGTGCAGGCCTGGCAGCATTAAAAGCATTACCCAAAAAAAATCCATTTCAAAAACCGGTATTATTTGAAGAAATTAAAATTACTGATCTTCCTCAAATACAGCACTGGCTCATGGATGGAGGTGCATTTGTAACGCTTCCCCAGGTATATACCGAAGACATGGACAAGCCCGGCATCATGCATGCAAACCTGGGCATGTACCGGATACAGCTTACCGGAAATGATTACGAATTAAATAAAGAAGTTGGTTTACATTATCAACTGCACCGTGGCATTGGTGTTCATCAATCTAAAGCAAATGAAAAAGGATTACCACTTAAAGTAAGTGTATTTATAGGCGGGCCTCCGTCACATAGCGTGGCTGCGGTAATGCCATTGCCGGAGGGTATCAGCGAAATGACATTTGCAGGCGTTTTGGGAGGAAGAAGATTCAGGTATTGTTATGAGGATGGGTTTTGCATAAGTACAGATGCAGACTTTATAATTACCGGCGAAGTTTATCCAAACGAAAATAAACCTGAAGGCCCTTTTGGAGATCATTTGGGATATTATAGTCTTAGGCATGATTTCCCCGTAATGAAGGTTCATAAGGTTTATGCCAGGAAGAATGCTATCTGGGCTTTTACTGTAGTTGGCCGTCCGCCTCAGGAAGACACCAGCTTTGGTCAGCTCATTCATAAAATGACGGGCAAAGCTTTGCAGCAGGAAATACCCGGACTTAAAGAAGTACATGCAGTAGATGCTGCAGGTGTTCATCCTTTATTGCTTGCAATAGGCCGCGAACGTTATACACCTTATGCACAAACCAAACAACCTGCTGAAATATTAACCATTGCCAATCATATCTTAGGTACCGGGCAACTGAGCCTGGCAAAATTTTTATTTATCACTGCAGATGAAACGGATACTTTAAATACAACTGATATAAAAAGCTATTTCAGTTATTTTTTACAGCGGATCAATTTAAAAAGAGACATTCATTTTTACACCAACACGACTATTGATACACTTGATTATTCAGGTACTTCATTAAACAGTGGCAGCAAAGTTGTTTTGGCTGCATACGGAGAACCTATAAGAGAATTGGGACAAGTCTGTCCTGAGGCCTTGAAAAATTTACCCATTGGATCGGTAGGAGAAAATTTTGAAAAGCCCCGCTTAATAATGCCTGGCATTATTGCGCTGCAAACCAAAGCATTTGTAAATTATGAAACGGCAACAACTGAATTTGAAATACTTAATAAGCAATGCCTGCCTGCCGGACAGGCAGGTTCAATATCCAATAAACAGCATCCTGAGGATAATCAGTTACAGAATTTCCCAATAATCATAATCTGTGATGATTCGGATTTTGTAAGTGAATCACTTGATAATTTTTTATGGGTAACATTCACCCGCTGTAACCCGGCAAATGATATGTATGGTATAAGAAGCTTTACAAAAAATAAACATTGGGGTTGTAATGGCCCGCTACTGTTTGATGCACGTATCAAACCACATCATGCGCCCCCGGTTAAAAAAGATGAAGCAACGGAAAGAAGGATCGACCGGCTTTTTGAAAAGGGCGGTAGCCTTTTTAATATAGGCAGGTAATTACGCTTCATTTTTTTTGATACAAAAAGATCGTCCCGGAATTAACCGGGACGATCTTTTATTAAATAGTATCAGGTGATACAGTGGTTACTGTAAAACAACTTTTCCTGTTGCCAGCACTTTATTGCCAACATTATCTACTACCATAACCATATAGAAACCTTTTGCAAGATTCCTGACATCTACATCTATGCTGCTGTATGGAGCAGTCATACCAAATATCTTGTCATAAACTTTCTCACCGTCTTCTGCAAATATAACCAGGTGACGGAATCCAAGATTCGTAGGATTGGAATAGTATCTCACTTTAAATCTTCCGTCGTTTGGATTTGGTGTAATGAACAACTTATCTGAAGATGTGTCTTTAATAAGCACGGCATTAGATATTGCAGTGCAACCCAAAGTCGTAGTGGTTCTGGCAGTATAAAGTCCCAAAGCATCTACACCAACAACAAGTGTTAAACCGCTTGCACCAGGAACAACCGTTCCATTCCTGTACCAAACCGTAGTATTGGTTGGATCTGCAGGGGTAACGGTTGCCGTTAACGTTGTGGTCATAAATGGCATCAGGCTGGTATAAGGCGAAGCTGCAATAGATATTACCGGTTGTACACTTACCGTTACCAACTGGCTTGCACAGGTTGTTGTGTTGCAAGCTCCTTCAGCTCTTACAAAATAAGTAGTGGTTGCATTTACCAGGATGGTAATAGAAGCTCCCGTTCCAACCAATGTGCCACCACAACTTCCGGTGTACCATTTCCAGGAAGCTCCAGAACCTAAACTACCACCTGTTACACTTAAAGTAACTGTGGTTGGTCCGCAGAGTACCGACTGAGATACGGTTATACCTGTTGGGGCAACTGAAAGTGAACTAACCGTAATTGATGTTGTAGCAGTTACTGCTCCACATCCGCCACCTGCTGCAATGGTATAAGAAACTGTGTAAGTCCCCGGTGTACTGGTGCCTAATGTTACAGCACCTGTTGCTGCATTGATGGTCAATCCTGCCGGAGCGGCTGAATAAGTACCACCCGCAGTACCTGTCCTGGTAACAGTAGCCGTACCTGCATTCTGGCAGAAAGGATTACCGGCATAACTGATCGTTGCAGCCGGAAGCGTAGTAATGGTAATGGTTGTTGTAGCAGTTACTGCCCCACATCCACCACCTGCTGCAATAGTATAAGTGACTGTGTAGGTACCCGCTGTACTTGCGGCAAGGTTTACATCACCTGTAGCTGCATTGATAGACAATCCTGCTGTAGAACTATATGTACCGCCCGCTGTACCTGTGCGGGTAACAGTAGCTACACCTGCATTCTGACAATACGGTGAGCCTGCATAACTGATCGTTGCAGCAGGAAGTGCCGTAATGGTAATGGTTGCTGTTGTTGTAAACACGCCACAACCACCCGATGCGGCAATGGTATAAGTGACTGTATATGTTCCCGGCGTACTGGTACCTAATGTTACCGCACCCGTTGCCGCATTAATGGTTAATCCTGCAGTAGAACTATAAGTGCCACCCGCTGTACCTGTCCTGGTAACAGTAGCCGTACCTGCATTAGCACAATAAGGTGAACCTGTATATGCAATTGTTGCAGCAGGTGCAGCCGTAATGGTAATAGTTGTTGTGGTTATGGTGGTTCCACAACCGGCTACAATGACAGAGTAAGTTACTGTGTACGTACCTGCTGTACTGGTTCCTAATGTTACCGCTCCGGTTGCTGCATTAAGGGTTAAGCCGGCCGGTGAAGCTGAATAGGTGCCACCCGGTGTACCATATTGTGAAACAGTTGCTATACCTGCATTAGAGCAATAAGGCGAACCCAAATACATGATAATCATATTTGGCACCTGGGTGATGGTAATGGATGTTGTTGTTGAGAACGCACCACAACCGCCACCTGCAGCAATGCTATAAGTAACTGTGTAAGTACCCGGGGTACTGGTATTAGGAGTTACTGTACCGGTTGCAGCATTAATGGTCAGACCTGCAGTAGATGAATATGTACCACCCGCTGTACCTGTCCTGGTTACTGTTGCAGTTAAAGTTGTGGAGCAATATGGTGTACCCGCATAACTGATGGTGGCACTTGGTGCAGCATTTATTGTTATAGTTGCAGTTGTTGTAAACTGGGCACAACCGCCGGCTGCTGCAATAGTATAAGTAACCGTGTAAGTACCGGCTGTACTGGTGCCTAATGTTACTGCACCAGTTGCTGCATTAAGGGTTAAACCTGCTGGTGTGGCTGTGTAAACTCCACCGGTTGTGCCGGTTTGTGTAACTGCTGCTGTACCCGCATTTGAGCAATAAGGTGAACCTGTATATGCAATCGTTGCACTTGGTGTAGGGTTAACTGTTATTGTAAAGGTTTTTGATGTACCTGTGCATGTTATTGGTGTTAATGCATAACTTATTGTTACCAAACCATTTCCGGCTTGTGAACCTAAAGCAGTTGAACCACCGCTTACGCCGCTGGTATTAGAAGTACCACCAGCTCCGCCGCCACCAGCGCCTTTGTCGTTACCTGAGCAAACAACTGTGCCCGCCGAACCGCCACCGGCGCCACCGCCCCCAACGAATCCGCCGCCGCCGCCGCCGCCGCCCGGAATACTTCCGAAGCTGAAGCAACAGCAATTTTGGCCATCGCCACCGGCTCCGCCGATACCTGATGCATTACCTGCAGTCCCGTCATTTCCACTAAAGCCTGCACAACCAATGCCTTTTGCACCGAAGCTGCTTCCAATAGCACCAAATCCACCACCGGCAAATCCACCGGCTGTTGGTGAGTCGCCACCATTAACGCCATTGCCATCTCCATTACCACCAGCGCCGCCTGTGCCAGGTGTTCCGGTGCTGCCTTCGCAACCACCGCGTCCACCGCCGCCACCGCCGGCTCCTGTTATAATTCTGTCGGCTGCTGTTACTCCAGGATATCTAACATCGCTGGCACCACCGCCACCGCCGGCAAGTGTATTACCTCCGGCTCCACCACCATTAAATCCACCTGTGCCCGTTGTTCCGGCTCCGCCTACAAATATATTCAGTACCTGCCCAGGTGTTACTGCCAGCGTACCTGTTGCTTTTGTTCCTAAGCCTCCGGCACCGCCGGCAATAGGGCTACCATTATCGCTACCGGCACTTCCGGCTCCGCCTTGTGCTCCTGCAGCATTAATTGTTATTGATGTGATACCGGCTGGTACTGTCCAGGTCTGTATAGCACCAGTGTAATTAAAGGTTTGCGTTGCTATAATATTTGATGTAGCACTTGGAGTTACTGTGATTGTAGCAACTACAGGTGTAATGCCTCCATTGGTTGCTGTAAAGCTGGCAATATTACCTGACCCGCTGGCCGCAAGGCCAATAGAAGTTGTGTTATTAGTCCAGTTAAATACCGTACCAGGTACCGAACCGGTAAAGTTTACAGCAGCAGTTGATGTATTGTTACATACACTTTGGTTAGCAGGCTGATTAACGTCGGGGGTTTGGCTAACTGTATGATTTACCAATGCAGATGGCCTGCACAAAGGATCAACAGGTGTTGGTGTTAATATTACGTAGATGAAATAAGAACCTGATGGTAAAGTTGTTGTTGTAGTTGCAACCGTACCTCCACTTGTTAAAGCACCATTTGCTATAGTTGCTATGATTGTTCCTCCTATGTATGGATTAGGCAATGCCGATGCAGATTGCTTGAAAATGATACCATAAGTAGTACCCATATTACTTAAGCCTGAAGCAGTAAGTGTAATCGGATTTCCTGAACACGAACCGCCGGATGGGTTCGAAGTAAAGCTTCCGATAGCTGGGCAAATACTACAACCACCTGGTCCGATTAAAGAAATTGTAGCTGTTGCAGTACAACTATTAGCTGCTGTGACAGTTACCGTAAAAGTACCAACAGTCAAGCCGGTTTGGTTCTGACTTGATGGATTGACACCTGGGCCTGTCCATACGAAAGTGTAAGGGCCTGCTGCACCTGAAATGGTTAATGTTATTGAACCATCTGCAGAAGCACAAGTTGTTGGTTCAACCTGGATGCTGCTGATTATTGGTAATGGTTTAACTGTTATTGAACCATTAGCGGTTACCGAACCACAGCCACCGGTTAACGTTACCGTATAATTATATGTAGCTGGTGCTGCAGTAGGTGTTCCACTGATGGTTACTATGTTACCAGCCCAAACACCGGTTACACCTGCGGGCAAACCGCTAAAGGTAGCCCCGGTTGCTCCCGATGTTGAATACGTAATATTGCTAATCCCGGAATTCTGGCAAACGCTTTGTGCATCTGTACCTGCTGCAGATGTTAGCGTAATTGTATTGTTTGCTGTTACAGTTATTGTGCCATTAGCAGTTACTGAACCACAACCTCCGGTTAATGTAACAGTATAACTAAATGGAGAGCCCACAGTTGTTGAGGGAGAACCACTGATAGTTACCACATTACTTGCCCATGAGCCGGTTAAACCTGCCGGTAAACCGCTGAATGTTGCACCGGTTGCACCAGTTGTTGTATACGTAATATTGGTTATCGGCGTATTGATACAAACTGTTTGTGCGTTCGTACCTGGGGCCGAGGATAAAGCTATAGTATTAGTTGGATTAACTGTAACTGTTGCGGTGTATGTTCCTGTACCAGTACAACCGGAATTCGATGGTGTGATGGTAAAGGTGACAGTTACGGGTAAAGTGCCGGCATTGATCAATGTTCCGCTGATTGGTGTTCCCGATCCACTGTTTCCAATAGTACCTGTAATACCCGGATTATTCCTAGTCCAGGTAAATGTGCTACCTCCTGTAGAACTTGTAAGAATGATCGGTGTAATTGAATTACCTGTGCAAATGGATTGTGAAGCAGGCGTTGCAATTGCATCAGGATTATTAACCGTTACGGTTACATTTCCTGTTGAAGGACATCCATTGCCTCCAGTAACGGTAACCGAATAAAGAGTTGTAGCGGTTACATTAGATGCGAGTGGATTAGCAATTGTCGCATTATTCAGGAAAGTAACCGGTGACCAGTTATAAGTAAATGGTGTAGCACCTCCTGAAATGGTAATATCATAATCTTCTGTTTCACCGAAGCCACTTGAAGATGCACCGCATGCCTGACCGCTGGTAGGCGGACTATCATTACCGCCAATAATACGAAGCCTGGTAACACCATTTAATGCACCGGCAGGAACCGTAAATGATATGGAAATGGTTCCGTTTGAACCAGCGTTAGTAGAAGCACCAAGAAATTCTGATGCAGATAAAACACCATCATTATCATAATCGATCCATGCTCCGAAATATTGATTTCCATCAGTACCGAAACTGACGGTCAGGTTATAGGTGCTTCCAGCCGTAAGTGTAGTTGTTGGAGTAGGTGTATAATACGTATAGGCGGTGGCTGAACAACCTGACGGATTGGTCAAAGTATTCAATACCACATTGGTTATTTCATCGCCCAAACCACAACCACTGGAGTGTGTTGAAGCACAATAAGCAGCAGGACCAGCTGTATTTACCTGTAACTGTGAATTACTATTGTAACAGATAGTAGACGGAGTAGCTGTAACACTGGTAATAGCAGGACTAGGATTTACTGTTACTGTAACTGTTGCAGGCAAACTAACACAACCAGCTGCATCTGTTCCTATAACAGTATAGGTAGTTGTAACTGTAGGTGAAGCTGTAACCGTAGTTCCGGTAGTTGAACTTAATCCTGTTGCAGGCGACCAAGTATATGTAACAGCACCTGAAGCTGTTAAAGGAGTAGAACTACCATTACAAATTGTAGGTGCAGGTGGATTAACAGTAACCACTGGAGTTGGATTTACCACCAGTGTTACCACATTGGAAGTGGCTGTACCACCTCCATTTGTGCAAGTAACCACACATTGATAATAGTAAGTACCTGCTGCCAGGTTACCCGTATTGTAACAACTGCTGTTTGCACAGGCTATATTGGTGTAAGGCCCGGCTAACGCTGGTGCGGATTGCCATTGGAACGTAATACCGGTTACGCCTGATGAGTAACCACTCAGACAAATATTGGTGGACAGACCTGAACAAAGCGGATTGGTTGCAGCTGCGGCAACTCCAGCAGCTGGTGCGCCGGCGCAGGCAGCAGCAATAGTACCGGTAAATTCATCGGCACCTATATCCGGTGTAGCTGCATTCCGTACATCCCCATCATAGTCATCCGTATAGGTAGCGATATTAGCACCCCCACTTTCAATCACTGTTGCAATTGCGGGATTGATATGTAAGAAAGCGGCAAGAGCTCCAGTTGTACTCAAAAAATTTGGATTCTCTGTTTTTGATACATTATCTCTTGGGGCAAGTGTTGCTAAAGCCTGGTACGCCGCCAGAGTCTGTGCACTAAAGGTTCCATCATAATAGATCAGGCTGTTGGTACACTGCCCCCCTGAATAAAACAGGTTGTTATTACTGGTTGCGCCATAGGTAGTCAGTGTTGTTGTTGTTCTCCTGTATGCTGTTGTAAATCCTGTTGCGCCATTGGCCTTGGAGAGGTTTACAAAAATATTATTTCTTAAGGTAACTGTTGGTGTCGTACTGGCATATATGGCTGATGAGCCAAATAGAGCTCCGGCACTCACATTATTCAAGTATACTGTGTTGTAATATACATTATCTGTAGTTCCACCTGAACAGTTGATGCCCGCCAGCGAAATGCCTGCATTAAGTTTAGGCGCACGAAGATCACCAACCAGGTTGTTATAGATATTGTTTGTTGTACCGCTGGTTACCTGCATACCCCAAAGAGTAGCACCAGTACTGTTTGTTGAAAGATCATACACTTTGTTCTTGTATATGTTATTATTAGTAACACCAGAACAAAGTATGCCAATAATAGCACCTGCGGTACCGCCTGTTGTTCCTGTACTATTTATTGAATAAACCCTGTTATTACTGATATCATTTGGATTTCCGCCAGTTAACCAGGAAATACCGGTTGCGGAAAAACCACCTGCGCCACCTGAGGAAGTAGAAAAATTATAAACCTGATTGTTCTGAATGGTTTTGATACCGGCAGTTCCAAATTCACGAATACCATATAGTGTTCCGGTTGTGGGAGTAGAAAGATTTTTAATTACATTGTTTGTATAAGTCATATTTACGCCGGAGCTGATGTCGTAGATACCATAAATTGTCCCTGTTGACGTAACCGTTGTAAAAGATATCCCATCAACCGTGTTGCCATCATAAGTTCCGTTTGCCGGAGAACCAGTATAAAAACAATAATGTGTGCCGGAGGCGCTGGTGCGACTAATATTTGAAATTGTATTGTTATTTACATTTAAGGTTGGCAAAGTTGCTGCATTATAAATACCTCCTGTAGTACTGGTAGTAGTTAAGTTAGCATTAGAGATTGTATTATTATTTATATTGGCAATAGTGGCTGCGCCAGCATTGTAGATAAAATAAAGTGCCCCTGTTACTGCCCCGGTGTTATTAGCCGTTAGGTTATTATTCAAAATATTCGTAGTAGCCACGGATGCAGAATAGATACCATAATGCGTACCCGAACCTGCTGAAGTATTCAAAGAAACAGTATTATTATTTGCCGTCAGACTTCCTGTTGAGGCAGTGTAAATCGCTCCCGTAATACTGGTTCCGCCACTAGTGGTTAGCGTAACATTGTTGTTTAATACAGTCGCCGAAGCAGTTGCCCCGGATGTAAAAATACCCATTAGCTGGGTTGTATTAGTTGCTCCTCCGAACCCATTATCAATAGTGTTGTAAGAAATATTTGCGCCATTTTGAAAATTCAGATAAATACAAAATGTATTAAACAGTGCGGTTACTCCCATGGTTCTCACGGTGTTTCCGGTAGCTGGCGAATTTCCTCCAACGTCGTTATTTTGATCGAACAAAGTATAGGGGCTTGCAGCAGCAAATCCCAATAGCCAGATACCCTCATTTACATTGCTGATTGTATTGCTGTAAAATTTATTATTACTGTGCAGGTCTCCTACGGCTGTTATCGTTAACCCTGTAGCAGACGTCGCAATGTTATGCGCTGAATAAATGCCGAAAGCGCCATTAGGATTTGTCCTATCCAATGTCACGGAGCAATTTTTTATGGTTACATTCTGACATCCGTCAAAAGGAGCACTTGCGTTAAGATTAACCAAAGCAATTCCCCACTCCATAAAAGCGGCACCACTGTTTGCGGCATTTTCTACCACATTTAAACCGTCTATAGTTACATAATCAGTTCCCGCTAATTTTATTACACCATCAGAAGTAATTGACGTACCGCCGGTAAACGCTGTAAAAAGTGGATTAGCTCCTGCGCCATTCTTTTTTATAACCAGCGGATTAGTTGCAATGAGGGTTGCATTGAGTAAAGTTGTCCCTAAAACGTAACCTCCCGAAGGAGCCGTTTCTGTATAGCCGGCAGGCACATTAATTGTAGCTCCACCGACACCAACACCTACTGTGTTTAAGTCCGTAATCGCTGCTGCCAGGGTTGGGTAATCTACACCAATGGTTTTGATGCCTGATACTTGCGCGTTTGTAACTGCAGTAAATAAAATCATGGTCAATAGAATGTAAATCTTCTTCATAAACAAAGTTTAGGTAGTTAGGTTTTATAATTTCTTAAATCGACGTGGAAGGTATTGCTTTTTTAGTATGTACAAAATTTATATGCATTTATTTTCATTTCTTTTAAATAATTGAAATTACTGGTTTGGTTGACTTGATAAGCCGGCTTCAGAAGCAGGCACTTGTGCATAAGCCTGAACTGTAAAGCGCATAAACAATAATACAAATGCAAAAGATGTAAGTAAGTAGTTAACTTTTCTCATAAAAGGATTTAGCTTTCGTTATTGGTATAAAAATGATACTGTTAATTCAGTATCATGCGTAGCAGAATAATTGAAATTTTAAGAGTAGATCGTAGGTATTAGCGTAAAACCAATACAAAGTAGAAGATTAATTCTGAATCCCAAAATAATTATCAAAAATTTATTCCAGGGCTAATCTGTTTTTTTTCGTGAATGCGGGAATAAAAGTATTTTCTGTCGGGTCTGTTTAAGGTGTTGCCTTCTTTTTTATCACCACCTGCTCATTCAGTTTGTCAAACAGTTTTTTGTAAAACTCTTTAAACTCAGGATAATCTGCAACACTGTAAAAAGTACGTTTAAATTCCAGTGTAATCCTTACATTCAGCAGGTTTGCTTCGGCCTGTAACTGGCGGCTGAAGACAATGCTTCTATCGGGCATCACCATGGATATATTTTCCGGAAGCGGCTCATAGGCATATCCTTCCGGAATAGAGTAACTACCAAAGAGGCTATAGTTTTGAAGGTATCCAAAATCAATATCAGCCACCCGGTCATCAGCAACGAATACATTTTCATCAAGACCCGAAAACAGGTTTATCTTAAAATAACGGTAATCGCCCGAATTGTCCAGCGTATAATTGAACTGTATCTTTTGTTCAAGCGGCAAAGAATCAACTTCAGCATTATTAACGGCAAGGCTTTCAATTTTTATTGCAGGGTATGGTTTAAAAAGAAATACATCCTTAAACCTTTCTTTATCTTTCAACCATAATTCAGAACGTTCCCGCTTTGCATACTCGTTACTATTTATCAGGCAATTCCCTTTCATAACGCCCGAATTGTCTATTGTAGCCTGAACCGCTGCCATCATCTTGTATTTATGATCCACATCTACCACATCTATCCATTCTCCTTTTTCTCCCTTCACAACAAATCCTTTGGTATTTACTACGTTTACCGGAACTAACCTGAAACCCGATATCTTATCTGTTGCATCCAGTATATAATTCTTGTCTTTTAACTGTACGCAGGCCATCACCGTATTAAACTGGTTAAGAAAAGGATAAAAAGTATTAACAAGACCATTTTCACGGGTACTGAACAAAATAGGATTTGCAATCAAACCTGCCCGCTTAAGCAGGTTGACAAGCAGCAGGTTGATATCGCCCGAACTACCAGCCTTGTCTTTCCATGCTTTGTTAACACCACTGTATGCATAAATACTTTCATCATCATTCCAGGTCATATTTTTCTTTACATAATTATAGATAAGTCTGATCTTGGATTCCTGGTCGGGTGTTCTTTCAGATTCTGAAATAACTGCTTCAGATTCCGGTATCCTTTTATCAATTTGCAAACCAAAATCATTGTCTTTCATAAGCGTAGCAACTACATCTCCCCAGGTTTTTTGCAGGTTTACCAGTTGTCCATCTCCATAATCAATTTGCGATAACTGAAACTCCAGTCTTTGCAGGTAATCTCTTGTAGATCCCATAAAAGGCTCATCCCTTATGCCACGCAGGTTGTGCATGATATAATTTTTCTTGAGCATTTTTGCTTCTGCTATACCATCATTGATGGCAATATTTTCAATGCTAACATCTTCTTTAACATCCAACTTGTCAACAACAGAAGGCTGCACTGTAAAATGAAAAGCCATTGGTACATTAACCTGGTATTCACTATACCTTGTGGGTATCTTGCTCTGAAAATACCAGTCTTTGATATGCCCCATGGTTTGCCTTTCCATGGTATATTTATATTCAACAATACTGCCCACTTTTGCTTCGGGAAAAGCAATGATCATAGTACTATGTTGCCTGTTTATTCTTTTGGAGTAAATAGAACTTTTTCCAACTTCGGTTACTTTAATATTACCCGACTCATCGAGGTTATACGTATAAGCAGAAATTTTCTGTATCTGTTCTTCATTGTTCTCATCAAAATAGGGGATAGATACATTGGCATACGTAAGCCCTGATTCTTTTAATATTTTTACACGAACCCTGTTTTCGTAAACAGTATTAAACAGATCTTTTCCCCTGCGGTAAAATATATTACCCCAGGCTATTAATGTTTCAGCTTCGGCTCCTTTATCAAAATCGCATTCTTTCATCTCCAGGTCGGCCTTGTCTACTTTGCCAAATGAAGGCTGGCCTTTTTGAGCAACAACAGGTTTTGTAAAAGCAAAAAGAAAGATAAAGGGAATGATGAATATTCTCATAAGGTAATATTTAAGCTAATATAGTAAAAAGCAGGTATGATATAAATGTTATCGTAATTTTATTCATAAATTTTTTACATGAAATTATTTTATTGTATAGCCATGATCTTTTGCACCGGTTCAGTCATGGCGCAAACAACCAGTTTAAAAACAAATGCTGATGATAATACATTGCTATGGGAGATAAGTGGCAAAGAGCTTACAGCACCGAGTTATTTATTTGGTACTTTTCACCTGTTGTGCAAAGAAGATATACATTTTGGTAAGGCCTTAAAACAGGCAGTAATCAACAGCCGGGGGGTTTACCTGGAACTGGATATGGATGACCCGGCTACATTAATGAGCGGATTAATGCTGATGAATATGAAGGGAGGTAAAAAACTAAAGGACCTTTATTCCCCAGAAGCATATAAAAGGGTGTCGGATTATTTTAAAGACAGCCTGCAAACACCCATTGGCATGCTGCAGGGAATGAAACCTGAATTTTTAGTTGCTTTGTTGTATCCAAAGATGATGCCCTGCAACGCAACAAGCAGTGTGGAAGAAGAAATAATGGAACTGGCTAAAGCCGGTGGAAAAGAAATTAAAGGGCTGGAGACAATGGCTTTCCAGGCTTCCCTGTTCGACAGCATTCCTTACGAAAAACAGGCTGCAGAATTGTTGAGTACGATTGACAGCATGGAAAAATCAAAAAAATATTTTGAAGTGATGTTGCAAGCATACAAAAATCAGCGGCTTGATGAAATTGAAAAAATTGCCATCGATCCCGAATTTGGTTTTGAAGAAAACCAGGACATATTTTTGGATGACCGCAATAAAAACTGGGTGATACAATTAAAAAAGATCATGAAAGCACAACCGGTATTTACAGCAGTTGGCGCCGGACATTTAGTTGGCAAAGCCGGACTGATAGCCTTATTTCGTAAGGAAGGATATACCGTGAGGGGATTGGAAAATAAATAATGTCATTGAGTTATTAGTCATTGCTTATACAAATGCTGTAGTAATAAAATTAAATGACTTAATGACAAATGACTTAGCGGCTATTTAATAACAACTTCCTTTATCGTCTTTTCACCAAGGGCTTCATTAACCAGTTCTATTATTTTTTCTTTTTGGTAAAGCAATTCGTTTTTAAGCGGGGCAACATTTGTACTTATAAATAAAGTAGCATTAATGATCTGGATCTTATCAGTGTATTTAGCAACAGTTTTACCCATCACTTCTTCCCAAACGTCTTCAATACGCAAAGCCTGTATACCCGTTTTAAGGCGGCTCTTTTGTAAAAACTGGTTGATAGCGTCCTGTAAAGAAATTTCTCCCATACCACAAAAATAGGTCATTTGCTTCGCAAAGTTTTATTGCCACAGAGGCACTGAAGCACTGAAGTAATACAGAAGAAATACTGTTCTTCTTTTCTGTGCTTCTGTGCTTCTGTGCCTCTGTGGCAAACCAAAATCTGCCGCAGACAGAATCAATAAGCCAATCCGTGTTAATCTGTGAAATTTGTGGCGAACCCTTTTTTGCCGAAGGCAAAAATTACAACTCAATTACCTGGTAATCCGTATTCAAATTTTTAAAAGCTTCTTCCAGCCTTTCCGTATGTGTATCGGTAATAAAAACCTGGCCTTCATTTTCATTGCAAACCCAATGCAGAAGCTGCTGCATCCTTTTGTCATCTAACTTTTCAAAAACATCATCCAGCAGCAGGAGCGGGGCAAAACCTTTATTGGTTTTCAGTATTTCAAACTCGGCAAGCTTTAAGGCAAACAACAAACTTTTTCGCTGGCCCTGCGATGCTGTTGTTTTAAAAACCTGCCCATTCAGTTGAAAAATAATATCATCTTTATGAATTCCGGCATTACTGCGCTGCATCAAAAAGTCTTTTTGCCTGTAGTTATTAAGCAGGTCATGAAAACTGCAGTCATGTAAATGGCTGTCGTATTGCAAACTGATCACTTCATCATTATCAGCTATCTGGTGATAAAATTTTTGTACCAGCGGAATTAATGCTTCAGCAAATACTTTTCTTTTGTTATAAATAAAATTGCCCGGCACCATCAACTGTTCATCCAGCACTTCCAGCAGTGGCCAGTCTGTTTGTCCCAGTTCGGCAAAACGTTTTAATAAACTGTTTCTTTGTTGCAGCACTTTATTGTAGATCATCAGCTGCTGCAGGTATTCAGCATCTACCTGGCTTAGTACCGTATCCATAAACCTGCGCCTTTCTTCACTTCCATCGCTTATCAAACCAATATCATCGGGCGCTATCATAACCGCCGGAAATTTGCCGATATGTCCCGACAGTTTTGTGTACTGCACTCCGTTCAATAAAATTTCCTTTTTACCTGTTCCACGAAAAATGCAAACAATTTCATCTGACTTTTGCTGTACCTCTTTTCGATCTTCGCTTTTTTCTCCCAGATAGTCAGTTCCCGCTTCAGGGTGCGGAGGGGGTTTTGTGCTGGCTTCAATCCTAAACCCATCTGTATCAAACCGGGTATTCAAGCCATCTATCTTGGTAAAATAACTTTTGGTAAAACAGCAATAATAAATAGCATCGAGCAAATTGGTTTTGCCTTTGCCGTTTAAACCACAGATACCAATAATTCTTTCAGTAAAACTAAAAGTAGAAAAATGATAATTTTTAAACTGTGTAAGGGATATTTTAGAAAGTTGTAACATTAAGTATTGCAAGATACTGGATTCTTAAATTTGCAATTGAAGAATCCTTTTGTGTGAAGCCTGATTTCAGGCTTTTTACAGTAAAAAAACGGGTAACAAATTCCCTAATACAATTTCCCATTTCTCCCTTATCTTTGCCGCCTAAAATTAAACCCATTGGCTACAAAATTTTCTAAAGAAACCTACTTGTACTGGTACGAATTGATGCTGCTTTTGCGCCGCTTCGAGGAAAAAACAGGCCAGTTATACGGTATGCAGAAGATTCGTGGTTTTTGTCACCTGTACATCGGGCAGGAGGCTGTTGCTGCGGGTTGTATGACAGCAACAGTTCCGGAAGATAAATTCATTACCGCTTACCGAGATCATGCATTGGCGATTGCCAAAGGCATTTCGGCCAAAAGCTGCATGGCAGAGTTATACGGTAAAGCTACAGGCTGCAGTAAAGGAAAAGGTGGCAGTATGCACTTTTTTGGTGTAAAAGAAAATTTCTTTGGTGGTCACGGAATTGTGGGTGCACAAATTGGTACCGGTGCCGGATTGGCTTTTGCCGAAAAATACCGCAATACAAAAAACGTGGTCCTTTGCTTTTTTGGCGATGGCGCGGCGAGGCAGGGTATGTTACATGAAACCTTTAACATGGCTATGCTGTGGGATCTGCCGGTGGTGTTCATCTGCGAAAACAATCATTATGCTATGGGTACTTCTGTAGCCCGTACCAGTAAAACACTGGATATTTATAAAATGGCAGATTCGTACGAAATGCCAAGTGATAGTATTGATGGCATGAGCCCCGAAGATGTACACAACGGCGTTTTAAGAGCTGTTAACCGTGCCAGGGAAAAAGGTGGCCCAACATTACTGGAGATAAAAACCTACCGATACAAAGGGCACAGTATGAGTGATCCTCAAAAATACCGTACCAAGGATGAACTGGAACAATACAAGGAAAGAGATCCGATTGAGCATGTGATGAAAGTTTTGAAAGATGATTACAAAGTTACTGATGCCGAATTTGAAGTGATCATTGACCGTGTAAAAGCGGAAGTGGAGGAATCTGTAACATTTGCTGAAGAAAGCCCCTGGCCTGATGATAATGAATTGCTGAAGGATGTATACGTTCAGGAAGATTACCCATTTATAGTTGACTAACTAAATCCTCTCCAAAAGAGCTTACTTTAAATTGTATAAATTAAAAAACATAATAATTAAATTAAAATGGCAGATAAGCAAGTAAAAGCAGAACGATCCGATGCAGAAGCAGTAGTGGAAAAAGCAAAAGGATTTTGGGCAGCATACAGTAAAAAAATAATCATCATTGGCTCTACGCTGATCATATTGCTGGGTGGATACCTGGGGTATAAATATTTTATTCAGATACCAAACGAAAAAACAGCAAACGACCTTATTTTTCCGGCTGAGAAATTGTTTGGTGTAATGGCCGGATCATCATCTTACAATAAAGACACGGTGAATATGGTATTGAATGGCGATAAAACTATTGGCTTTACCGGTTTATTAAAAGTAGCTGCCAGCTATGGCGGTACCAAATCGGGCAACAGGGCACAATATATGATCGGCGCCTGTTACCTGCAGTTAAAGCAGTTTGATAAAGCCATCTCACACCTGAAAGACTTTGATGCTAATGGTGCCACGCAGATACAGAGCAAGGCTTATATTTTATTGGGACATGCTTATGCAGAAGAAAAGAAAACTGATGATGCGCTGGATTATTATAAAAAAGCAGGTTCAATTTCTGATCTTGATGAAGGAATGGCTTCAGAAGCATTATTCATTGCTGGGAGATATGCAGAAGCTATGGGTAAAACAAAAGATGCAACTGAACTTTTTCAAACATTGAAAGATAAATACCCGGCAAGTCAAAGGGTTAGTTCAGGTGATGTTGATAAATACCTGGCCAGCTTAGGAGTGACCAAGTAATCAGGAATTGGTAATTAGCAGGCGGTTTATACAAATAAACAAATTAACTGAATAACATGCTATGTCAACAGACTCATCAAACTTAAATAATACAACAGGCATCCTGCTACCAAAGGATGCCTGTGTTGTAATTGTACGCACCGAATGGAATGCTGCAACCATTGATAAACTGGAAACCGGTTGTGTAAAGATATTAACCGAACACAACGTACATCACAAGATCATCACCGTACCCGGTGCATTTGAAATAGCTTTTGGTATTAAAAAATATTGGGAGCAGCATAAATATAAAGACGATAAGCCGCATGCCTTTATAGCACTGGGCTGTGTATTGCGTGGCGGCACACCACATTTTGAATATGTTTGCCAGGCAGTTACTTCGGGTATTTCGCAATTGAACCTGATGATACCGGTGCCAACTATTTTTGGTGTATTAACAGTGGATACACAGGAGCAGATCGATGAAAGAACCGGTGGCATTCATGGCCATAAAGGTGAAGAAGCTGCTGTTACTGCACTAAAAATGATCTCGTTAATAGATACGTTTAAATAAATGTTTATGAAGTATGTTTTGTATTTATTAGTACTCATTTCTTTTTCAGCGTGTAACAACAGTTCCAAAACTGAAGAGCCTGTTGTTAAAGATTCAGCTGTAGCTGTAATAAAAGCGGATTCTTCATCAAAATACATTCACACATTCAGTGACACGTCTTTGGAAAATAAAATTACGGCTGCATTATTAAAACTTCCTTTTGTACAAAAGAGTAATAATTATATAGATTCCTTCAGCAATCATAAACACGGTATTTCTTTTATGCTTGATAAACCGGAAACCGGTGAAACAAGTATATCAGTGCAGGCCGGTTATAACGGTGATGAAAGATTTGAAACCTATTACCGATTTTTTGTAGATCCAAAAACACTCGACATTAAAGTGTATGATGTGGCAGCAGATAAAAAACTAACCGTAAAAGAATATCTGAAGACATTGAAATAAATTATGAAGGTTCAACTTTTTATACCCTGCTTTGTAGACCAGCTTTACCCGCAAACCGCTTTTAACATGGTTAAAGTGCTGGAGAAAGCCTGCTGCGAAGTGATATACAATACCAATCAGACCTGTTGCGGCCAGCCCGCTTTTAATGCAGGATTTTGGGATGAAAGCAGGGATGTTTGCACAAAATTTATTAAGGATTTTGAAGGAGCCGATTATATTGTGGCGCCGAGTGCCAGTTGCGTTGGGTTTGTAAGAAACTATTATGCAAAACTGTTTGAAAATTCTTCACAGCATAACGCCGTAAAGGATCTTAGCAAACGCATTTTCGAATTCTCTGAATTTTTAACCGATGTTTTAAAGATCG
>JBBRQF010000015.1:0-97076 GCA_038226715.1 Chitinophagales bacterium | reverse complement strand
GTTTTATTAAAAGACTGGAAGTAGCTTTTGAAGATTTAAATTGTATTAACAGGAATGCATAGTTTAGAGGTTTAGGCGTTTAGAAGTTTAGTCGGGAACATAAATTATTACTAAACTTCTAAACGCCTAAACCCCTATTCCCCTAAACTCAAATAATATGAGTCAGAAGAAAGAAGAAGATTTTGATGCCAGCCTGGCTGGTGATGAAGAGTCTGCAGGTGACATGAAAGTGAATTGGTTTAAGCGGATGAAAAAAGGTATTCTTACATCTACCAAAGATAAAAAAGATGCCCCCGAAGGATTATGGTCTAAATGTCCTTCCTGCAAATACACTTGTACAGTTTCTGAACTGGCAGAAAATAAATTTGTTTGTCCCAAGTGCGAATACCACCACCGTATTGGCAGCGAAGAATATTTTGAGATATTGTTTGATGACAATAAATACACCGAACTCTTTGCCAACATCATATCTAAAGACTTTTTAAATTTTGTTGACCTGAAACCTTATGGCAAAAGGCTGGAAGATACTTATGCTAAAACCGGCATTCACGATTCAATTACAGTTGCACACGGTAAGGTAAATGAAAATGACCTTGTTGTTGCCTGTATGGATTTTGAATTTATAGGCGGAAGTTTGGGCAGTGTGATGGGTGAAAAAATAAGCCGTGCCTGTGATTATTGTATAGCACATAATATCCCATTTATGATCATTAATAAAAGTGGTGGTGCCAGGATGATGGAAAGTGCTTTCTCTTTGATGCAACTTGCAAAAACTTCGGGTAAATTATCGCAGTTAAGCGATAAAAAAATCCCTTATATTTCTTTGTGTACTGATCCCACTTTTGGTGGTACCACTGCTTCCTTTGCCATGCTGGGCGATGTTATATGTGCCGAACCTGATGCACTAATAGGTTTTGCCGGCCCGAGGGTAATTAAAGAAACCATTAAAAAAGACCTTCCGGAAGGATTTCAACGCAGCGAATTTTTGCTGGAACATGGATTTTTAGACTTTATCGTACACCGCAAGCATCTGAAGGAAAAATTAGGTAACTTGTTGGCACTTTTTAAAGGGTAAAAATTACTGCAGCCACATTTTTTTAAACAGCCAACAAATAACCTGCAGTTATAATCGTTACTACATTATGCTGCTTAACAAACGTCACATATTTATCATTATTCTTTTATTGATATGTTGCTGTGGCCGTTTATCTGCCCAAACCTGTACTACGCTTGGCCAAAATCCATCAACCGCCTTTCCTGTATGTGGCACATCGGTTTTTCACCAGGATAGTGTTCCAATCTGTAGCTCCAACTATTTGTATGTACCGGGCTGCACCATTTTTGGAGATACTATTTCATCTTACAGAAATACAAATCCATTCTGGTACAAGTTTACCTGTTTTCAAAGCGGCACTTTAAGTTTTATTATAACGCCCAATGGCCCGTTTGAAGATTACGATTGGCAGTTGTATGATGTAACAGGACATATCCCCGATGATGTGTACACCGATAGTTCCATCATAGTAACGGGTAACTGGAGTGGCACTTATGATTCTACCGGCGCATCCGCAACAGGGGTTAATTATATTCAATGTTCGTCAGACCCTTCCGAAATGACTCCAACTTTTGCTTTAAGCCCAAATCTAATTCAAGGTCATAACTATCTGTTGCTGGTAAGTCATTTTTACGACACACACCAGGGATATTCACTTTCTTTTGGCGGCGGTACTGCTATTATTACCGATACCTTACCTCCACACATCAATACGGCGAGCCGTGCCACCTGTGATGGTACAAAGATCCTTGTTAAACTTAATAAACGCATGAAATGCAGCAGCCTGGCTGCTAATGGCTCCGACTTTAGTATAAGCCCTCCTGCCGCTACGATCCTTAGTGCCGTTGGCATTGGTTGTTCCAATGCCTTTGATATGGATTCTGTTTTATTAACCTTCAATAATCCATTGCCGTTGGGCAATTATAATTTAATTGCAAAAAACGGTATTGATGCAAATACACTTTTAGATCTTTGTGATAATGATGTTCCACCCGGCGAATCAATTCCTTTCACCGTACTTTCCCCGCTGCCCGTTCCATTTGACAGCCTTACCAATAATAAATGCAGCACTGATTCGCTGCTGATCACTTTCCCAGATGTAATAAAATGCAGTTCAGTGGCGGCTGATGGTACAGATTTTTTTGTAACGGGAACTTATACAGCAAATATAAACAGGGCAACACCGGTTAATTGTGTTAATGGCTTAACCAGGCAGATCATGGTCCATTTCAATACTACGCTGTTTCAAACCGGTAATTTCCAGATAATTTTAAAAGTTGGCAGCGATGGTAATACCCTTTTAAGTGAATGTGATACGCCTTGTGTAGCAGGTTCTGCTATTCCGTTTAATATTTTACCAAAACCTGTTTCCAGTTTCGGATTCCCAAATTCGGTTTGCCTGCCAGATGAATCTGTCGTATTTACAAACCTGTCTCACATTTCGGACGGATCAGAAAATGCTTTTCGATATGCATGGAATTTTGATGATCTTTTAAGCGGAGGCAATAATTTTTCAAGACTTAAAACGCCAACACATTTGTATAATAATACCGGGCCATTTAATGTTAAACTCAGGGTAACCAGCAATGGCGGCTGTATAAAAGATACAACCATCCTGGTGAACAGCATTCATCCCCAACCCAAAACCAAATTTGGTATCAGCAAGCCTGATATTTGTTTGGGCGATGCGGTATTCTTAACTGATTCCACCAACAGTATGGATGGTACAACCGTGCAGTGGAACTGGGATTTGGGCGATGGAAAAATTAAAAACACAAAAAACGTTTTATACATTTATGATGCAGTGAAAGTATATAATGTAAGTCTTTATACGGTAAACAGTCATGGTTGTAAAAGCGACCTGTTGACCAAACAAATTACCGTTCACCCCTATCCTGTTGTTGATGCCGGTCCCGACAGGCGCATGCTGGAAGGCAGCACCATAACCATACAGGCAACCGCAACCGGAACAAACCTGCAATACCTTTGGACCCCTTCCCAATACCTGGATAATGCCACGGTGCTTAAACCAAAATGTGTTAACCCCAAATTTGATATTTTATATACGCTGGCTGTAACTGCACCTGGTGGCTGCACCACAACAGACCAAATGTATGTAAATGTTTTAAAGATACCCCTCATACCAAATACTTTTTCGCCCAACAATGACCGGGTAAATGACCTTTGGGAAATACAATATTTGGATGAATACATCAGCCAGCATACACGTGTATTTACCCGTGCAGGGCAATTGGTTTTTGAAAGCCGTGGCGCATATAAAGCCTGGGATGGTAAATACAAAGGCAAGGAATTACCCATGGATACTTACTACTACATTATTGAGCCGGGCAGCGGTAGAGATCCTTTTACGGGGTATGTTACGATTGTAAAGTAACCTGTCCCTGGAATATTAAATGAATATTTCATCATTTGATACTTTTCGTAATTGTTGGAATTACAACCAGATTTTTAAGCTGTTAGCTATTCCGAATGCCGTCGTTGTGCGTCCCCGCCAACGACCGAAACCAGGCAATTCTATGCACTTAAAAATCCAGTTACTTCAACGCTGTAAATTTAATAATTTTACTCTCATATGAATTAGCCGTTTTTTGGCCCCAGTTTTTTAAACACTATTATTCTTCAGCAAAATTTTATGAATATAGCGTAGATGAGTTTGGGATGCTTACTCATTACAAAGATTAAAATGGTTAACGCTTCAGCTGTTGGCGGAAACGCTCAAAAGCGGTGTCAGCTTAGCCTGTTGCTTTTGTACTTAAGCAGTAACGCAAACAACGGCGAAAAAAAAATTACTACTTCTGATCTATTCTGTTCTTATGACGATGAACCTACGCAACAGGTGGTTAGTATCGGTACTATTTATCCTTATAATACTTAATAGTGGAAAATCGACTCCGAAATATGCTAAGGAATTTTTCTTTGGTTGATAAGGGTTGGAATTCTTTATTCAAAAGCTTAACGCTGCATATCATCATTCCAATTGTTTTGCTAAACAGCATTAGAAAAAGAAACCTATATACTGTTACCACTAAAATAACAATGCCCGGAACAATAAGTGCGCTTAATCTTACTAAATATAAATACAGATCCCTGGGCATCAGCAGGTGGATAAAATACAGGATAAAAATATCTATTGCAAAATCGATCAGTCTTGTTAAAAGCCCTTGAAATAATGTGACTTCTACCTGAGCCGGTTTTATATCTGAAAATATAGTGTCGTTATTTTCCATAAATTATTTTCGTTTTATGAAGTATTAGAAATTCCACGAATCAATGTGAAAGTATGCTACTAATTTCAAAGATTAAAATAGTTATTGCTTCGGCTGTCGGCGGTGACGCTTAACAGTGACGTTAATATTGGCTGGTGCTTTGGTACTTAAGCAGTAACGCAAAAAAAAGGGGAAAAATTAAAATGGTTAACGCTTCGGCTGTTGGCGGGGACGCCCAACAGCGGCATTAGCTTAGCCTGCTACTTTTGTACTTAAGCAGTAACGCAAACAACGGCGAAAAGGGGAAATTCTTAAAATGGAATCGATCTGTATTTTTTCCTTTTTTCTTTCTTCCAAAGAATAAAATTATTTGAAATTGTATATAACATTCGCTCAAGTTTTTTGTTACAATCATTATAATAGACGACAGTTACATTTCCCTGTATAGACCAAATGTTGTCATTTTGGGTTCCATTTATATGCCCTTCAGCAGTCCTAAAGTATTGAGGACATTGTGGGGAGCCTAAGCCTTCTGCTGAATAATCAACAGGTAGTGTCAATGAATCCGATGGATTAAAGGTTATTTGAAATGAATTTATATTCCATGGTATAGACCATTTTAAAACAACCTCCATTTCTTCATCAAAAACATTAGGGCAATCATAAAGCCTATAAATTCTAAAAATTATATTACTGCCAGTGTCTACTATTTTTCTTGATTTATGGTAAAGATCTGGAACTAGTTTAGCATTTTGAATAAACTCGAATCTCTCATTGGTTAAGCAATTATATACATTTTGTTGGCTACGGCCAGCGGTTGATATAAGTATGAATTGGAACAATAAAAATAATGAGTGACGCATTATGATCAAATTTAAAAGATGTTCTTGAAAGTTGCGTTCAACACATAAATATACGCCACTCCTTACATAAAAATACATTCATTTCAAGTGCATTTCTATACAAATTGCATACTTAAATACCGGGGCTAAAAAACTGCTGGGCGTGGCAGTTTTAGCCTGCATACAGCATAATGTGCCAATCCCTTATATCTTTGCAGTATGGAACTCACAAACCGCAAAGCACATTACGAATATTTTTTTGAAGCTACCTATATTGCAGGCATGGTACTCAGCGGCACCGAAATAAAATCATTACGGGCAGGTAAGGCCAGCTTTAATGACAGCTACTGTTTGTTTCATAATGGCGAACTGTTTGTAAAAAGCCTGCACATCTCCGAATACTCCTTTGGCACGTACAGCAACCACGAACCCATGCAGGAAAGAAAGCTGCTGCTTAATAAACGGGAATTGAAAAAATGGGAAAATAAAATAAAAGAAAAAGGTTACTCAATAATACCACTAAGATTATTCCTTGCCGAATCTGGTTATTTTAAAATGGAAATTGGTTTGGGCAAGGGTAAAAAGAATTACGATAAAAGGGATAGTATTAAGGAAAGAGAAACAGACAGGGATATTAAGCGTAAGTACGGGGTATAGGATATGGTTGTAAGTAATTCTAACAAAATCTGGCTTCCTACTTATTATTTAAAACTCATAACAAACCTTTCGGCATTAATATTGTTGGTATCAATAACCTACTAAAGATATCCGGTTCAAGCTTATCATTCCTGTTCCAAGATATCCTTATAAATACAATACATGGAAGATAAACATCGGCATACAAGGCTTGAGGTCATGAATTTTTTGGGAGAAAAGATTGAGAATATAATACAGGAATTTTTAAAGAAGATTGATACCAACTGGCAACCCAGTGATTTTTTACCCGATACTTCTTCAGCAAATTTTACCAGCGAACTGAAAGACTTACAAAGTCAATGTAAGGAACTACCCTATGATTATCTGGCTGTGCTGGTTGGAGATATTATTACCGAGGAAGCACTGCCCACTTATCAAAGCTGGCTTACGGATGTAACCGGCATTGATAAAATGAAACCCGAAGGCTGGAGCAAATGGGTAAGGATGTGGACGGCTGAAGAGAACCGCCATGGCGACCTGCTGAATAAATTCATTTACCTGAGTGGCCGTATTAACATGAAACAGATGGAAATAAGTACACAATATCTTATTGCTGATGGTTTTGATATAGGCACAGGCAGAGACCCTTACAGGAACTTTGTCTACACTTCATTCCAGGAACTGGCGACCAACATTTCACACCGGCGTACTGCCAGCATGGCTAAGTCGTATGGTTGTGCCCAACTCTCAAAAATCTGCGGCGTTATAGCATCTGATGAAGCCAGGCATGCCAAAGCTTATAAAAGTTTTGTAGCCAAAATATTTGAACTTGATGCCAGTGAGATTATGCTTGCGTTTGAAGATATGATGCGGAAAAAAATTGTAATGCCTGCTCATTTTTTACGCCAGACCGGTGAAAAAATCGGGCAGGCTTATGACCATTTTAGTGATGCTGCCCAGCGCCTGGGAGTTTATACCGGGGCTGATTATACTGATATACTGGAATCACTGATCAAAGAATGGAAAATTGCTTATATTTCGAAACTGACTGACAAAGCAGAAAAAGCAAGAGATTATTTGATGGCCTTACCCGATCGTTATAGAAATGTGGCCGGCAGAGAACAGAAACCAAAACTTACCTACAAGTTTAACTGGATTAAGTAAAGTAAATGATTACACTAATTTTTGCGAATTACGCCAATTAATAACTATGGGACACAATTCGTAATTCGCAAAAATTCGTGTAATAAAAAAAATACCTACTACTAACATTCTGACAAACTCAACGGCACATTCACCGCCAGTCCACCATCGGCAGTTTCTTTGTATTTATGATTCATGTCCAACGCAGTTTCCCACATGGTTTTAATAACACCGTCTAAACTTACCTTGGCGTAATCAGGCGAGCTTTGCATAGCAAGCTGACTGGCTGTAATAGCTTTGATAGCACCCATTGTATTTCGTTCTATGCAGGGCACCTGTACCAGTCCGCCAATGGGATCGCAGGTCATGCCGAGGTGATGCTCCATGGCAATTTCGGCAGCCATTAATGCCTGGCGTTGTGTACCACCCAGGCATTCTGTTAATGCAGCAGCAGCCATGGCACTGCTAACGCCTATCTCGGCCTGGCAGCCACCCATAGCCGCAGAAATGGTAGCCCCTTTTTTAAATATGCTACCAATTTCTGATGCTGTTAATAAGAACTGAATTATTTTATCCTCGCTATCACCGCCACAAAAAGCAATATAGTATTGCAGTACAGCCGGTATAACACCAGCAGCACCATTGGTTGGGGCTGTTACCACCCTGCCAAAACTCGCATTCTCTTCATTCACCGTAAGGGCAAAACAACTTACCCAATCTAAAATATAAGTAAAATTATTGCCGCCTTCCTTTACCAGTTTTAACCAAGTGTCGTAATCCGTATAAGGCCTTCCGTTCATTAATTTTTTATTCAAACCGGCAGCACGGCGTTTTACCTGCAGGCCGCCAGGCAATATACCTTCAACGTGGCATCCCCGGTAAATACATTCCTTCATCACCCGCCAGATATTAAGTACCCCTTCTTTTGTTTCCTTTTCTGAACGCCATGCCGATTCATTTTCCAAAACCACATCGCTGATGTTCATACCGGTCTTCATGCACCAGTGCAGTAATTCATTGGAGGTATTGACCGGGAAAGGCAGGCTGATCTCATCTTTTGCATTGCTGGCCTCTCCCTCCTTTACCACAAATCCTCCACCTACCGAATAAAATGTTTCGGCAAAATTGTCTCCATTATTCAGGGTAACTAAAAAACTTAACGCATTGGGATGAAAAGGAAGCGATTCACTCATTAAAAATTCAATGTCCTCGGCCGGGTCAAAATCTATTTCGTGTTTACCGGCAATCAGTATCTTTTTCATGTGCCTGATATCGGCGATCTTTGCATCAATATTATTTACGGCAAATGTCACCGGGTCATCGCCACTTAATCCCAGTTGCACGGCAATATCAGTACCATGACCAATACCGGTCTTGGCCAGCGAGCCATATAAAAAAACACGGATGCCGGAAACTTCATCCAGTAAATTCTTCTCAACCAAAGAATTTGTAAACCGTTGGGCAGCACGCCAGGGGCCAAGGGTATGGCTGCTTGAAGGCCCTACACCAATTTTAAACATATCAAAAACCGAGATCGCTTCGTGGCTCATTGGTTTGATGTTTTATACAGGATCAACATGTATGATCTGAAATTATTGTACCGCTACTAACTGAATACCAAAAATAAGTATAGAGTTTGCCGGGATAGTTGGGGAAGCATTGGCTCCATATCCAAGCGATGGTGGTAAATACAGGTTTATGTAACCTCCTGCTTTTATTAAAGGAAGTCCCCTTTGCCAGCCGGGAACCAATTGCCCTAAAGCATAAGTTGCGCCGGTGCTTTCTTCAGCAGGACTTGTAAATTTAAAACCGTTGGTTAAATAGCCTGCATATTTTACGGTAACATTTGAACACAATGAAGGGCTTACGGTTCCTGTTGGTGCGGTAATAATTTCATAATAGAATCCGCCCGGATTCAAAATGGCTGCAGGGCGGTTGGCCGCAACATAAGCCTGTAAATTTGCCATTTCGGAAGCAGGTACCACAATGCCTGAATCGCTATACTTGCAACCACCACCATCACTTTTTTTACAGGAAGAAAGAACAATACAGAACGAAAGGAAAATAATTAATTTCTTGAGCATAATAATTGTGTATTTGTTTAAAAATATATAAAAAACTGTTTTTAATTTTCTTTGGCGGTTTTGCTTTTTAACTCCAGGTAATGCTGTTCATTCATTTCCCATTTATACTGCATCCTGAAATAAGAAAAGAACAGGATACAGATAATAACCGCAATCACTATGGTTAAAATTGAACCGGGCAAACTATTTGAAATCCTGGTATACCATTCCGGTAAAAAAAAATAAACAGCCGCAATAAAAAGTAAAATGGGAGCACAGAATAAAACCGCCATGGGTAGGCCGGCAACCAGTTTTGCCATCATGCCGTTTTGCCTTTCCCGTTCCTTTTCCCAATAGACCATAAATTGTTTATCCTTTTCAGAAAGCATCATACAAAACTAATGTAATTTGGCAGTACTTTGATATATACCGAATATCTTGTAGGTTTGTCAAGCTTTAACTATTCTGAATGAAAATAGAACAACTGCTGGTTCAGCATTTTTACAATTGCAGGCAAGTTACATTACAGGGCATGGGCACATTCACGCTCTCTCCTGATTTTGTAATGCCCAAAGAAAATGATAAGGATGCCGATATTCCTGATAATGCCATTTCATTTCAATACAATCCAAAAGCAACGGAAGATGCTGGCTTAATTGATTTTATTGTTGAGCAAACGCGTAAAATGAGGGCACTGGCTGCTGCCGATCTTGACTCTTACCTGGCGTTGGGTAAGCAATTCTTAAACATCGGTAAACCTTTTAAGGTAGAAGGTATGGGCATGCTGGTTAAAAATCAGCAAGGCGCCCTGGAGTTTACCAAGGGACTTGGGTTTCTTTCAAAAATGGAGACTTCTCCCGCTGCTTTAAAAGAAAAAAGGGAACCCGCAGAGATATCTTTTGCATCGGAAAGTAAATCAACCGGCAGTAATAATAAAAAAGGCATCATGATAGCTGCGCTGGTCATCGGCATTGGCTTAATTGGCACCACAGTATGGTATTTTTTAACCAGGAAAAACAACGATACAGAACTTATCCATGTTGCTACTCCAGCAAATACAGATACCATAAAAACTATTGTACCGGTTACCGATACAACTACTAAAACAACTGCACTGGCAATACCTGCAAATGATGGCTATACTTTTAAAGTGGTATTTATGGTAACAGCCGATTCGGCTGCAGCGGCATCAAGAATGAATGTACTTACAGCCAGGCAGCATAAAATTATCATGTACAAACAGGATTCGCTTAGCTATAAACTGGCAGAGCCTTTCATGCTGCCGCTGTCTGATACAACCCGTATAAAAGATTCCCTGAATAAATATTATTATTCGGGGAAGGGATTTATAGAACTACGGTAATTTTTACGAAATAAAAAGCCAGCAAAAAAAAAATGCAGCAGCCGGTGCAAAAAAAATGGGCGTTTGCCTTTTGGGTATTAGCGATACTGGATGTTGTAGGAATTTCGACTAAAATTGAACTCTTACATTTCATTGCAAAGCCTTTGCTGGTGCCGGCTCTGATCTTATTATTGCTTTACAGCAGATCAACTACACCAGGCAAAAATTTATTACTCGCCGGTTTATTTTTTTCCTGGATGGGCGATGTGTTCTTATTGTTTGAGTATAAGTATGCTTTGTTCTTTATTTTAGGACTGGCCAGTTTTTTAACCACGCATATTTTTTACATTATTTATTTTTTGAGGATACGATCTGCAAATGTATCGCTCCTTAAAAAACAGCCGCTGCTTATTGTATTGGTAGCAGCTTATGGAATTTGTCTTGTCTGGTTGCTTTACCCGCATTTAAAAGACCTGAAATTACCAGTGATGGCCTATGCTGCCGTTATCTGCACTATGTTGCTTTGCAGCCTGCACATCTTTTTAAAAGTAAATAAAAAAGCTGCTGTATTTTATTTATTGGGTGCTTTAAGCTTTGTGCTGTCCGATTCACTGCTGGCCATTGATAAATTTTATCAGCCCTTTGCATTTGCGGGCATTTTCATTATGCTAACCTATTGTGCCGCACAATATTTTATTGTACGTGGCTTTACAGAACAAGATAACCCATGAGCAAAGATGAACTACTACATGAACTGGCAGGAAATACCTGGGTAATGATAAAACCCTCTCCTATTGAAGGTATTGGTGTATTTGCTTTGCGGGATATTCCCAAAGGCTGCCGCTCCATGTTCAGCAAGGCAAACGAACAGGAACAATGGATACCTGTTTCAAAAACCGAAGTAGAAAATTTACCCGCACATGCCAGGGCATTGATAGAAAATTACTGCCTGTATGACAAAGAAAATTATTTTATACCGGACTATGGTTTTAAAAAGATGGACCTGGTTAATTTTTTAAACCACTCCGATACCCCTAATGTTATATCCATCAATGAAGGTGAATTTTTTGAAACGGTAAACGATATAAGAAAAGGAGAAGAACTTTTTATTGATTATGGAGAAATTGTGGATGGGGAATAGATTGGATATTATATGTTTATTCAATTGGTTGGTTTTGTTGTCATTTTTTTAATCAACCAACCTTGTTTTCCTGACCATTGCCAGATCGTACTGTATTCTCCTTTTACCCTTATTGTATCTTTGCCAGATACTATATCAGCCTGGCTATAATTTCCTTTCTGAATTGCTGTATCGTGCATTATTGATATAGATGTTGTTGTTGAAAGCTGCGATAAAACTTTTACATTTTTAAATGAAGACAAAAATTTCCTGATCGAATCTCTGCCTGTTGCCATATTACCTAAATTACCATCAGGCGTATATAATAATGCAATAGAATCTGCATCCAATTTTAAAATTAAATGATCATAATATTTCATTGCCAACTCAACCCCACGTTTGTTATGACTGGAGGTATTACAGGACAGCAAGGACAGGAAAATAATTAACAATAAAAACAAAGGGTTTTTTACGGTAAAGAGCATAATATTTTACAATTTAAGGGATTAATGCCTGTAGCTATGCCAAATAAGATGTGAATTTAAACAACTTATTGTATAAATTTGAACCGCTCATCAAAAGAATTATTTCATAATCACCCGGCAGGCAATATTGCTGTAATTAACCTAAATCAGGGATAAAAAACAACCTGCTGTTACTGAACGACCATTTTTTGCTGAATTTTTGTTTGATTGGCCAGGCGTAAAATGTAAGTACCCGGGGTTAATCCATATATTTTTTGCTGTATGCCATTGCTTACATTTAATTGCCGGATCAGTTTGCCTGCTATATCATAAATTAAAAGCACATCCTTATCAATTCCTGCAACAGCTACACTAAAATTACCGGCTGATGGTACCGGCCAGGCGGTGAGTGTAATTACATTCATTTCATTTCCGGTTACAACCCTTGTTTCTGAATACGTGAAATGGCCATCAATATCAGTTTGTTTCAGGCGGTAAAATATTTTGCCGGTAAATGTATTGTCGTCAGGTAATGAATACTGTAACTGGAAACTGCTGTTACCTCCTGGCGCAATAGAATTAACAAAGCCAATAACAGAAAAGTTGTTTTCGTTTTCCTGTCTCCGTTCAACATAAAAGCCACGGTTGTTTATTTCCTGTAAGGTCTTCCAGTCGAGCTGAACTTTATCCTTGCTGACTCTTTTTGCATAGAACTGTAAACCAGTAATTGGCAATGGGCCGTTTCCATTGCTGGAAAGTGTCCACCTGGAAAAAGCTGGAATTCCTGTTTTCTCTACATAGTTTGCATTCACATCACGGGTATTAAAAAACTGGTTACTCCAGTTAATACCATTATCAGCGCTTCTGAACATGACCATATTATTTTCATTCTGGATGCCAACTTCAGCATCAAAATACCTGAAACGTAATGTGGCGTTCAAACCGGATGGGGTTGATGGCCGTATATCAAAATACCGGTTTATACTACTGGTTAAACCGGTTCCGCTTTGAATTTTATGTCCCCGTTTGATAATTACAGATCCCAAATCAGATGCCTCTGTGATGACGGCGCCAAGCCTGCCCGCATCAAAATTATTCGGTGCATTCATATTCAGAATAATGATCACTTCACCGCCGTTGGGCCCAATGGTTCGGCTGATCTCAGTTTCATTATTCAGAAATGCGGTACTGGCCAGGGTTATGGTATTCTGGTTCAGATCTATCAACCCAGATGTGAATGTAACCTTGTTATCCACATTAATGTTTGAAAGAAGTGTGAGTTTGTTTGCACCGGTTTTAGCAATTTCAAGTTCATTAAAAGTGGTTAAGGTATTTCCACTTATGCTGCTCCCGGCAGTTCCGCTAAATTGAACAACACTATTGCCCGGGATAAAAGAACCATTGTTAATAAGATCAATGTCATGTAAGGAAAGCAGTACGGTTCCGGTATTTGCCCATTGGGCGCCCGGCGTGATTACTAACTGGGAATACCCGGCAGTACAATAAAAAATAAATGCGAACAGTAATATTTTATGTTTCATAATTATTATTTTTTAATTAATTTTTTTATAAACAATCTTCCTGTTGTCATCTCTTTAAGCTTAATGAAATAAATTCCTGGCCTTAATTCTTCCAGGTTTATACTTACAGCAGTTACCTGTTCCGGGATCAGCATGTCATTCAGTTTTAATCCAAGGCTGGATTCTATTATCAATTGTTTTTCTCCCGGCATAGCATAAAAATTAAATTTTACCAGATCTTTTACAGGATTGGGATAGAATGTAAAACCACCGCTGTAATTACTGTTTGCATGTACTATTATGGTATTATAATATTTTACTGATCCGGAATTGCCTGTTGCGGAAATGCGATAGAAATTATTTCCGCTAAAAGGTGATATATCAGTGAGGGAATAAGTATTGGCTAAAGTTGCATTGCTGGTATCCAGTAATTTGAAAGACCTGCCATCAGAACTTTTTTCAATGCTGAAATAGTGATTATTTATTTCATTCGCTGTTGACCAATCTAGTTTTATTGTATTATTACCCTTGTTATAACGCCCTTCAAAATCAAGCAGTGTTACAGGCAGTACATTACATGCTGTTGTGTTATCTACTGCAATAGTGCTTTTAGCGATTGCTGCAAAAAAATTACTGGTGTACAGGTAACCGCATTTGTCTTTTGTAAAACTGGTTACGGCTGCAGCACCATTAGATGCATTTAAAGTAAATACATTGGTGGCAGGATTAAACGGCAGCGTTGTTGTATACAATCCATTTTGGGTGCCCACATACATGCTGTCCCGGTTATCAAAAGCAATATCAGTAATATTTTTTCCTATCGGAAAATTGGCAGCCTGTGTAAATGTGCTGCCATTATTAATTGAATCTGAATAGGAAAGTGAAGGTGTGCCATAAGCAGTACCGCCTACGCAAAAAACAAGGTCATGTGGGCTGGTTCTTACCAACCCTATATTCCCGGGTAATAAATTTGTACTGCTGGTAAAATTTGCACCACCATCAATAGAACGGCGAACCTGCCCCTGCTCAGTACTTCCAAAAATATGTCCCCGTTTATTTACATCTACCGAAAAACATGCATATCCATTTGGGTTTGCGGGGGAATATATATTAAGCTCAATCCAGTTAGTGCCATCATGTGTAACAGCGATATTGGAAATTACACCGAATTTATGCGCAAGATAAACATCTCCGTTTGCCGCCACTTTTAAATCTACTACCTGTTGATGTTGTTGCACATTTGCTTTCGTCCATGTGCTGCCACCATTAATGGATTTCCAAATCCTGCCGCTATCACTGTTTACACTTCCGCCAACGAATATTTGACCGCCGAGATAAATATTATCATTTTTATCAACTGCAATGCAGGTAAGATCATGCCTGTCAACTCCGTTAATAATCAGTTGCCAGTTTAATCCGTTATCTACACTTTTGAAAATACCCCCTTCGCCGGCAGCATAAATATGCCCTACTGAATTGATGGCAATATAGCCGCCTCTGGCTCTTACTTTAATAAGACCAACCGTATCAATACTCCATGTACTGCCCTGGTCGGTTGATTTATAAATACCAGTTGCCCCTGCAAAAATATTTCCTGCATTGTCGGTGATCATGGCATTAATGGCTGTAGTAGTATTTGCAATGGCAATACTCTGTGTCCACGATGTTCCATTATTATTGGAAATATAAACAGCTCCAAATAGTGACCCCGCCTGTTCTGGCAAATAACCTAGCCCTGCGTAAATATTATTGAGTTCATCAAAGGTTATAGAACGAACGGTTGTTGCCAAAGCCGGCAATCCTGTCGTTGAATTCGTCCATGCTCCACCACTTGTAGAAGAAATATGTGATATACTATTAAAAGTACCCGCAAATAATTCTCCTGATGAATTAATGGCCAGAGAGGCTATATTTAAATTAGATAACCCTATTCCAAAAATATTCCATGAACTGCCATTCCATTTATAAACACCAAAACCCTGGCCGCCTCCGTTTAATAAAACTTTGGCAGTACCTGTAAACAAATTGCCTGAAGCATCAATTACCAGGCTCGTTATTTCCGGTGCCGGTGAAACGGGTGCTGTTGGCAACCCGGTATTCATTGTCGTCCAGGTTGTACCATTCCATTTCCATACACCACTGTTATTTGTGGGCGAGACATGCCATCCGGCACCTGCATAAACATTACCTGCAGCGTCAATTGCTATGCTGGTAAATTGGGGCATTGGATTTACCGGCAGTCCGGTATTATCTGCAATCCATGATGTGCCATTAAAGTGCCGCATCCCATTTTGTGGTGTAATAATATAAGGTGTGCCGCTTGCAGTTAGCGCAATAGCAGATGGTGATGAAACACCTGTGGCCGGCGTGTTAGTCCACAGACCACCGTTATTATCAGTATAAAAAACCTTAGTGGCAGTACACACCCAAATGCGGTTAATACTATTGTTATACGCAAAGCATAAGGCCTTACCCATAGGTGAATTAGGCAGGGGTGCAAAAACAACCGGTTGTGAAAAAGTTTGTTTGCACAAAACAAAGAAAAGAAAAATGAAAACAATTTTTTTCATAAAACCAGTTTATAAAATAATAATTTAGGTTTTTAAATTGAGTAGTAGATCAATTTGACTGCCTAGTTTATTTTACCAAAAAGAACATTGCCACTGCTAAGTCCATATCCGTTGGCGCCTATTAAGAATCGTTTAGTTGTACCATCAACACAACAGTTAATCCCAAAATTGTCGGAAGCATTGCCGCCCGGATCTGTAACATATTGGAGCTTTTTCCAACCTTGGCCAATAAGAGAATAAATGGTGCAGCACCCTTGAAGTAAATTGCCATTAATAGTAGTTCCAAATGCACCCACAATAGCATAGTTTCCAGATAGAGATACACTCGTTCCAAAAAAATCTCCCGGGGCCTTGTTCGTATTTTGCAGTTTTTGCATCAGCACCCAACTACTTCCATTAAATTGATAAACACTTGCAGAACCGGTATTTGTGGGAGTGCCATCTAGAAAAGCTCCTATAATTAAATAAGCCCCCGAAATGGATACAGCAGCTCCAAAGTTGGCACCTGCAATGCCGGTTGCGTCAGTTATTTTTTGCGTGGGTACCCAACTTACATTGTTGAAATGATAAATTAGTGCAGCCCCCTGGTCAGTATTGGCACCTACATCATAAGCCGATTCACCAATTAAAATGTAATTGCCATAAATGCAACAGTTAATTCCGAAAAAATCATTTACTGCGCCGGCAGCGTCAGTTAATTTTTGATATATTCCCCAAACTGAACCATTATATTGAAACACACATGCAGAACCCTGGTCTGTGTTGGCACCAACGTCATCTTTATAAGAACCAACCAAAGCATAGTTGCCATTGATAGATACACTAACACCAAAATTATCGCCTGCGGCACCCGTTGCATCTGTTATTTTTTGCATCAATACCCAACTGGTACCGTTGTATTGATAAATGCTGGCCGAACCCTGATCGGCATTTGCACCCACATCATCAGTAAATGCACCTATTATTGCATAGTTTCCGGAGATAGCAACACTTACTCCAAAAAAATCGCCTGCGGCACCAGTTGCATCTGTTATTTTTTGCATCAGCACCCAGTTAGTGCCATTAAATTGAAATATACTTGCTGATCCCTGGTCAATATTGGCACCTACATCATCTCCATAAGCGCCAACTATAGCAAAGTTGCCTGATATGGCAGTGCGGGCTCCAAAATTATCGCCAGCCGCGCCGGTGGGATCAGTAACCGGGTTATATTCACTGATATTATTTACGCTGCAATCGCCCCACGGGCCAAAGCCAACATTGCCTGCCGTTAGTCCGTTTTGCCAGCTTGCATTACCGGCTGCATCACTGGTTAATAATTTGCCCAAGCCTGCATTTGGCAAAAACTTTATTGCATTTGGTTTTAGCGTATCGGCTTTTATATTACCGGCCACATGTAATTTTTCTGAAGGAATTACAGTGCCGATACCTACATTCTGTGCTTTTATTAAAAAGCATATAAGACTGCAAAGACTTGTAATTACTATTTTTTTCATTTGTGTTTTTTAGATATATAAAAAATGTAGCGTGATGAACAATTGAATTTAATAATAGGTGAAAGCGTTCGTAGTAGTAGTGCTCCCTACGGTATAAGATTGTTTAGTTACCCTTCCCTGTGCATCTATTTCCGGCACACTGTAGTCATAAGTCGTTATAACATTTGAAGGACTTTTTGCTGTTACCTTTTTCTGACAGTTTTTGTTTCCAGTCCCACTGTAATTCACACCAGAATTGATATTTTCAATTGTTGAAATTTTATCAGTATAATATTCATAGGTTCTGAGCGTGATACCATTTGTTGTGAGGGTACTGTCGGCCGAAAGATTTCCAAGGTTATCATACATATAATATTTCTGATAAGTAGTTGCCCCGTTATTTTTTGTTATATCAGAGAGTAATTTCTGAGCCGCATTGTAAGTTTCAAATGTAATAACTGTTGGTGTTGCGTTTGCAAAATATGAGTCAGTCAGCCCCTCAGCATTCAGGCTATAGGTATATTTATTTTGTGAAACACCGGCGGAATTGAATTGTTCCTGTGTCATTGTGTTTCCGGAAAAGATAAAATCAACCTTGCTACCATCCATGTAAATCACTTTTGTTCTGCGGCCTGCATTGTCGTACTCTATTGCTCCGGTATTTAATATTGTTGCACCATTGCTAATGGTTACTGTTTTTACTTTTGGTATAACGATTGCGGGAACAGGCTGATCCGTATTGCTTTTTTTGCAGGCAGCAAATGATAACAAGATCAATGCAAGAGAAATGGTTAATAATTTTTTCATATTTTTATTTTTTACAATTTTATTTTTTCAGCAACAGTTCCATTTGTTGTTCTAATTTTTCTATTCGTTTGTTTTGAGATTCGATAATTGATTGTTGCTCCTGGATAGCTTTGATAGCTATCACTCCGAAATACTGGTATACAATTCCTTTCATATTATCAGCACCCTTGGTTGTTACGAAGTCAGGAAATATCTTTTCAACTTCCTGTGCAATAAATCCATAAGAAAGCGGGGCTTCCTCCTTTGTATCTTTATAATGATAGGTTTTGGCCTCTAGCTTCATAACTGCAGGTAATACATCACTAATCAGCTGTATATCTTTTTTTAAACGCAGGTCGGAAGAAGAAGTCAATAACCCGTTTACATGGCTGAACCAAAAACGCCAGCTGCCATTAAAGGCAAAATCAATATCATCTCCGCTATCGGTTCCTATTTCCCAATGATTGGTATTGCTAACTCTTTCCAACCTTAGTCCACCACCATTTACCGGAAAGGCTTCCGTGGTTTGTTTGATATGCAGGGGAGATAAAGGAACATTCATGTGTATGCCAACACTTCCACCAAATGGATTTAAAGAAATGTTACCGTAAGAACTGCCGGATGATTGGGTAGATTGTATATAACCGTAACCACCGGTATTTGCAGAGATGCCTAATTCCAGATCAGTAAATCCACCGGCCGTTTTATCGCCCCCAATCAAAATGCCACCTGTAGCATTTGGGCTTACATGAAGAGTCATTTGCGGTAACGAAGTTCCGATGCCCACTTTAGTGTTGGTAGTAGCGCTATTTTGTCCTGCAATTGAACCTAATGTAAGGCAACTGCTGCAAGCTACAGTAGCATTGGCTCCTATAGCTGTTGCATTTAATAAGCTAATTGAGGATACATCTGCCTGATACCCAACAACGGTATTCTTGCTGCCAATGATATTACCGGCTAAGCTTGACTGGCCAATTGCAATATTATAATTTCCAAGTGTGTTGTTATACAAGGCTTCAGTGCCCAAAACGGTGTTGCCATCACCCCGGGTACTCGTGTACATGGCAGATTCACCAATAGCCACATTGCCATCGCCATATCCATTGTTTAATGCAAATGATCCTAAAGCAGTATTCCAGTTGCCATTATCATTTGCTTCAAGAGCTTTGTCGCCAACAGCAGTGTTGGCAGCTCCTTTGTTTTTATATAATGTCCTGTTTCCTACCGCTGTATTGGCACCATTAACTGTAAGGCTGTATAATGCCTGTGCACCAATAGCAGTATTTCCAAAATCGCCATTACCTTTATAATGGTATAATGCACTATCGCCAATGGCAATAGTATTATCCGCAACAGTACTGGAATCCATTGCATTGGTGCCTATAGCAATATTATGGCTGCCTGAAACATTTGACATTAATGACAGGCCACCAATTGCGGTATTACAATTACCTGTACCATTAGCGCCACCATATAAAGCACCACGGCCAACTGCAATATTGTTTACCCCGGTAGTATTTTGTTGCATACTATTTACACCTATTGCAGTATTGCCTCCACCGGTTGTATTGGCATAAAGGCTTTTGCCGCCAACTGCCACATTAAAATTCCCATTATCGTTCGAGTATAAAGCCTGGCTTCCAAATGCACTGTTACTTGTTCCGGTTGTGCTATTGAAAAGCGCTTTAGAACCTACTGCTGTATTGTTTCCAAACAATGAAGGCAAACTACCATTGGTACCATTGTAAAAATGGAGAGCGGAATCACCAATGGCTACGATATTAGATTCAATTGAATTTAATTGCAAGGCTCCTGGCCCTGCAGCTACATTGCTGTAGCCCGAGACATTTGCAGACATGGCACTAAAACCAATTCCGATATTATTAGCCCCGATGGTATTACTGTATAAAGCATTTGTACCTACGGAAATATTAAAGCTCCCTGTTGTATTTGAATTTAAAGACTGATAACCCAATGCAGAATTGGCAGTTCCAGTGAGGTTGTTAAATAATGATAAAGATCCAACTGCCGTATTTGAAGTCCCTAGTATATTCCCATACAATGCTTCATACCCAACCCCTGTATTCCCAGCCCCAAGGGTATTTGCATATAAGACTTTAGAACCAACCGCTGTATTATAAACACCATGAGTACTCAGACTTGCTCCAAAACCATTATTGAATAAAGCAGAATCGCCGACCGAAACCAGGTTTGAAAGGGTTGTACTACGTCGCAATGCATCGGTACCTAATGCTACGTTGCTATAGCCAGAGGAAACATTGGCCAAGGCATGTGCACCAACAGAAGTGTTATTAGCACCTGTACTAAATGAATTACCACTGCTTATTCCCCAAAAACTATTACCCGTTGTACCCAGGTAACCTGCATTATTATTATTTACTTTAAACATCAGCGATTGATTATCGGCAGTGCCTATATAATTTGCATTAGGGTTGGTACCTGTATTGCCAGTAATAGACCAGGAGTTTGCACCATTACTTATATCGGTAGATAGTTGTGTCCACCTGCTGCCGTTCCAAAAATAATAAGCAGCAATTACTGCATTTGGGGCAACGCCTGCCGGTGTTGTATTGTACACCAATAAAGATGTTGCCGGTGATGGAATGGTAACTACATCAAGAATACCTGTTAATGCCACCCTTGGAATTAATAAGCCTTTGTTTGTTGCAGTAATATCCAATTGGGCACTTGCATTGGGAATTATAGTTCCGATCCCAACATTTTGTGCCATTAATTGCTGACTAAAAAGGCAGGCAAGTAAAACGATAATTTTATTTTTCATGACTATATTTTTTTGTACTTGATTCAGTTGCTTGTTTCATTACTTTTAAATTATTTCGGCCCCTCCAACCCAACATTGGGAGAATAGCCAGAAATGTCTCCTCCTCACTTAGTTTTGGTAAAACTTTCTTTCAGTAATTGTTTTAATGCTTCCACATCTTTTTGCAACGCATCAATTTGTTTTTGCTGTGCGGCATTTTTTGTTTGTTCTGCCTCCAGTAATGTTTGTTGCTCCTGCACCCCTTTAATGGCTATCACACTAAAATTCTGGTAAGCAATTGCTTTCATATTATCAACTCCTTTAGTAGTAACAAAATCAGGGAATATTTTTTCTACCTCCTGTGCAATAAAACCATAAGAAAGTGGTGCATTGTTTTCGTTGTCTTTATAATGATAAGTCTTGGGTTGTAACTGCATTAAGGAAGGAAGCACAGCAGCAATAAGCTTAATATCTTTCTTATTACGCAAATCAGAAACAGTAGTAAAAGTTCCGGTATTTTCGTTCAGGTAAGTTTTAGCTACGCCGTTGTAATTAAAATCAAGGTCATTGCCGAGGTCGATTCCAATATCCCAATGATTGGTATTGGTTTTTCTTTCTAATTTTAATCCACCTCCCAGTAATGGATAGGTCTCATCACTTTGCTTGATATGCAGATCTGAAAGCGGATTAGTTACACCAACACCAATTTTAATATTTGAAGTTCCGCCTTTAACACCCGGAATTGAACCCAGCACCATACAATTGCTGCAGGCTACTTCTGCATCTGCCCCTATAGCAGTTGCATTTACCAGATTATTTGTTGCTACTTCTGCAGAAACGCCAATGGCTGTATTTTTAATCCCGGTCGTATTATTTTGCATGGCAGATGCTCCAACAACGGTATTACCCCCTCCACTGGTATTGGCATACAAGGCATTTACACCAACTGCTACATTACTATAACCGGTGTTGTCTTTATAAAGCGCAGCATAACCATCTGCGGTATTATAATCTCCAGTAGTATTTGAAAACAGGGCATTAGTACCTGTTGCGGTATTGCTGCCAATAAAGTTCGAAGGAGGTGGATTATTTAATGAGGTTTCTTGTTGTGTTACCGGTACAGCATCTTTCAAAATGATTTTATTCAGCACATCAATTTGGTTTTCCTGTGCGGCATTTTTTATTTGTTCTGCCTCCAGTAATGTTTGTTGATATTGTATTGCTTTTAGTGCAATACCCGCAGGGTCCAGGGTTGATATACTTGTGTTGTTTACACCAACATTAAAAAGACTGTAAAAATCCTGTGCCATAGGGCCAATATGGTATTCATCTGTTCCTTTATACTTCCAGCGGGTAATGGGTAGTTGTTTTATTTTGGTAAGGAGTGAAGCACCATCTAAAATTGTAAAGTTTTCTTTTTTGTTAGAATCGGAAGCGTTAGTCCAGACACCGCCAACGGTTAAATAAGCGGCATTGCCATTTGTGGCATTAGATCCCACTTGTAATGCTGAACCGGCGCCAATTGAATTTCGGCCAAAAGCCCAATTCACTACAGAAGGACTACCAAAAGCCATTGTATTGCTCGTATTCACATAGGCATTATAACCTAAGGCGGTCGTATTTGTAAGTGCTGCGGTGGGTGTTCCTGAATTATAGCCTATTGCCGTATTACCATCCCCTGTTACATTATAATAATTGCTTTGGTACCCTACGCCAACATTGTGTTTACCGGATGTGTTACTGAAAAGACTTTCATTGCCAAACCCACTATTGCCGTTTGAATTGCTATTATTGTATAATGCCTGATCTCCCATTGCAGTGTTGGCACTGCCTACTACATTAAAGTATAAGGCTTCTTCTCCAAAAGCTGCATTACCACCGCCAAATGTGTTAGAATATAGAGCATTATATCCAATTCCGGTATTTCCAAATCCGCCAATATTTGAGTATAAGGCTTCTGTTCCACCTGCTGTATTTTTATCTCCGTCTTTATTATTCCACAGTGCCTGACTGCCGCTTGCCGTATTGTAATTGCCCGATGTATTATTAAAAAGCGAACCGTACCCGCTTGCTGTATTGTAGTTGCCATCGGCATTATTGTACATTGCCTTATAACCGGTTGCAGCATTGTACGAGCCGGTGCTGTTTTTAAGCATTGCCTTACTGCCAATGGCTGTATTTAATGCACCGGTGCTACTATTGGCGCTACCTGCATTGTTGTACAAAGCACTATCCCCAATAGCAACTAAATTATTTCCAAGTTGATTTGCAAATAATGTATTAGAGCCTATTGCTACATTGTTTGCCCCAATTGTGTTCGATCGCATTGCATTTAACCCAGCGGCCACATTTTCATTACCTGACTGATTTGCTGCAAGTGCAAAATATCCTAAGGCATTATTTCCGTTACCGGAGGTATTGCCACTCAAAGCCCTGCTTCCGATAGCGGTATTTTTTGCGCCGACGCTTAGTCTTAGCGTTTGATAACCATTTGCAGTATTATCACCTGTATTGATAGTTGTCATTAGCGCATCTGCCCCTGAGGCTGTATTTGCTGCACCAAGTGTATTTGCCTTCAACGCATTGTTTCCAAGTGCGGTATTCGAAAATCCCGAAGTATTTACTGATAATGAATTAGTACCTATACCCGTGTTGCCAAATGCTGCATCGGCGTTACCCGAATTGATACCTAAAAAGAGTTCTTCTGTAACTCCGTCTATACTTCCCGCCGGAATATTATTGGCTCTCAATTTCAAAGCCTTATTATCTGTTGTACCAATAAAATTTGTTGCAGGGTTTGTTCCTGTATTACCTGTAAGTCCCCACGCATTCGCAGCAGTACCAGGTATGCCTTGTGGCCCCTGTGGTCCCGTTGGTCCGGCGGGGCCAGTTAAGCCAATTGGGCCTTGTGGGCCGGTTGCACCATTTGCTCCGTTTGTTCCATTGGTTCCGTTGGTGCCTGCGGGACCTGTTGCACCTGTCAAACCAATTGGGCCTTGTGCTCCGGTGGCTCCAGTTAATCCAATTGGTCCTTGTGCGCCTGTTGCACCAGTTGCTCCTGTTAATCCAGTTGGGCCTTGTGCACCAGTTGCCCCAGTTAATCCTATTGGTCCTTGTACACCTGTTGCACCTGTTGGTCCTTGTGGGCCGGTGGCACCATTGGTTCCGTTTGTACCGGCAGCACCTGTAGCACCAGTTGCTCCCGTAAGTCCCTGTGGGCCAGGATTTCCGCTTGCTGCAAATAAGGCATAAGGCACACTCATTAACTGGCTTGTGCCTGCAATGGTATAGTTAACACCACCTGTTGGGTCAGTTTCTGTTTTAATAAAATAGGGTCCCGCTGCCCAGTTAATGGCAGAAAAATTTCCGGAAACAATCGTACCGGTTCCGATGCTTAATGAAACCAATCCGTTAGCATTTGTACCGGGTTTCTGCGTTTCCACATAAACCGAAGCACCATTTGCAGTTCCTTGTAAAATACTAAGCCGCATACCTGTAATTGTATTTGTTACCAGCACATTATTCTGGTTACGTATTACTGCCTGGTAGCTCATTTTTTGCGGGGCCTGTGCCTGCACGCTTAAGTTCAAAGCCATTATTGCCAGTAAGGTTAATAGTTTTTTCATTGCCTTTAATTTTTTATTAGTTTAAATGTTTGAACTGTTTCGTTATCTGAAATTATTTTGAGAATGTAAGGGGCAGCAGCTAATTGACTCATAGCAATATTTGTTTTGTTACCTGTTATTTTATTGCTGGCAAGCAGCCTGCCTGCAGCATCAAAAAGTTGCCAGACTAAATTTTCATTGTTGTAATATTTTAATTGAAGCGTTACAAAATCATTTGTTGGGTTAGGATAAACCAACAGGCTAAAATTGAATCCTCCCGTTTGTGTACCGGGTGTAATGGAAATTTCATGAGGTTGTTGTACTCCCTGTGCTTCGGAACCGGTACCGCCGGTATATTTTGTAAATACCACCTGCCCAACCGACCATGCAACTGAACCGTTAATACCCGTAACATCAGCTCCTGCAGTGATTACTGCCTGCTGTGCCAGTGTGTCAGCAATACCAACCCCCAACAGGAAAAAAATTAGCAGATGTATTTTTTTGCTTTTCATTGTTTTATTTTTTTTATAGTAAGCATCTAATATTGATGTAATTGTTACCGGTTTTTAGTTGTACTATTTTTTGCAGACAGAAAAAACAAAAACCGTTATTGGTTGCTATGGCAATTTTTTTTAGTGCCATTTTAAATGGTATCATTTTAACTTTTTAGCAGATCAAAAATGATTATAAAACACAAGGCCAAATAATTTAACTACCTAACAAGGGTAAGTAATGAAATGGAGTGGGGTAAAAGACAAATAAAGCGATGAGGTGTTGGTATGCAGATTTTAAAAGTGAATTGCAATTGCTTTATTAACTGATTAGTTCAATGCTGTAAATTTCTTTTAATCAGTGTTGGTTATCTTTTTTTTCTTTACTGCCGGTAGTTCTATCTCAATCTAAATACACCCTAAGTTTTTTTTTATAATTTGTAGCAGTTATTATACAATACGGTTAAGTTTACTTTTTATACACTCCATTAAGTATTTCAATCTGTTCACAGCATATTATTTTTTTTTAACGGGAAACATATTCACTTTTAATCAATGAAAATAATGTTAGCTATACGAAGGATATACAGCATCATTTCGGGTCAGGGAAAAACTCATAAATTTCATTTATTACGGCAGCAGCATTATTTATTGCACCAGGGTATGGAGGCAACTGCCGAAGTGATGGAAAGTACTCTTTTTGAAGAGAAAGTGGGCAGTATGTTTCCGGTAAAACTCTGGATAAAGTTAAAGAAGGCTGATGGCACCTATATTTATATTCATACCAATACATTGGTTACATTAAATCATATACCCTTTACAGGACAAAGCTTACGTATAATGTATGCTCCTAAAGACTTATCTGCTATTCTTATTCTTAATTAACCTTCTTTGCAATTTAATAATCCCAAACGGTTTGTTTTAAATTTACCACGGTTCATTTTAAATGAACCTCATTTTATTAATTAAATTATAAATTGAGGCTGAGTTTTAATACATTGTATCTTTAGTATCATCCTGAAAAAGATTAATTACATATCTGTCAGTTTATTTTTTATCTGCATAAATTATAATCAGCTTAGTGCTCAGCCACCTGCACTAAATTTTCATCATTTGGGTGTAAATAACGGATTAAATGCAGGAACCATTATGTGTATCAGCCAGGATGATTTTGGTTTTATGTGGTTTTCGGCCTTCGATGGTATTTATCGCTACGATGGGACGAATGTAAAGCGCTATATAAATATACCAGGCGATTCCACTTCTCCAAAAAGGGAGATTGTAAAAGCTATCGCCGGGGGTGACAGGTTATGGGTGGGCTATAAAAATGGCATTTCAGAATTTAATTATAATACATTCGCTTTTAAAAAAATTGCTCTTTTTGATGGCATGGATATTTTAAAAATAGTATCTGCTCCAGACAAAAACATTTATGTTGTTACCAAAGCCGGCTTAGTTTGTTATTGCCCAAAAACCGGCGAAACTTTGCCACTTGCTGCCCCATCCGACACTGCTACTTCCAATATGCTGAAGCATCCTTTTCATGATTTGTTTTTAAAAGGGAACAAATTATTTATGCAAAGCGGTTCGCAAATTATTATTTATGATTTTCGGGCAAGAAAAGCTGTTGTAATTGAAATGAAAAATATCACTATGTCGGCAGACAGACTGATAGTGGACAGTAAAGATAATTTTTGGGTTACAGAATATAATCTGTTTAAATTATTTCGTATAAGCAGTGATGGAAAGCAGGTAGATAATATGAACTGGTTAATGTCTCCGGGATTACAAACCACCATTATAAAAGCTGTAGGGTTGGAAGCCGATGAAAAAGGAAAAGTGTGGATATTGACAAATCAGGAAGGATTGATTGAATATGACACCGAGTCCGGAATTATATTGCGTCATAAACATGATAATTTATTTTCTGGCAGTATTTCTACAGACTTGCTAAGAAATATATATCTCAGCAAGGATGGTATTATTTGGGTTACCGGTTTCCTCGGCGTAGATTATTACAACCCCTATAATAATCATTTTAAAACAGTACTCCCATTTGCTGATGAGCATGCTATTCAATTAGCAAGGGGTTTTGCTGAGGAACCCAATGGCACCATGTGGTTTAGCACAGCAACCGGAATCAGCAATTATAACCCGGATACCAAAAAATATTCCACCTGGTTTAATGCACCGGGAAAACCCAAGATGCTATACGATAATTCTGTGAGAGGAATTTCACTTGGGGATGATAATACTATCTGGATAGCCACCGGCAGTGGTGTAAACCGCTATCATACGACTACCGGAAAAATGGACTTCCTGACAAGTAAAGATTCTCTGCCGGAAGCATTTTATTTTAATGTAAGCCAAACTTCCGACGGAACAGTCTGGTTTTGCGCCGGTACACCTGCTGCAGGGCTTTATTACTATTTACCATCCGATAAAAAAATACATAGTATTGCAGACCATCCTGTTCTAAAGCAGTTTACGGGAATGAGCAGCAGATGTGTGTTACGGGATAGTAAAGGAAGGCTTTGGTTTGGCTTTGATAGAAAAGGTTTAGGGATGTATGATGCAGCTACAAATACAACGAAGTATTGGTATAATGATAATGCGGCAAAAGAAAGTACTATTATTGGAAACAATATCATAGATATTAAAGAAGACAAAAAAGGAATGATTTGGGCCAGTTGCTTGGATGGAGTAACAGGAATTGATGTTGAAAGAAATAAATTTACCTGGTTAGATGAAAACGCCGGCTTGCAAAGCAGGATTACCGGACCGCTTGCCGTAGATTCATTAAACAGGTTATGGATAGGAACCAATGCAGGGCTTATCATGTTTGAAAACGACCGGAAAAAATCAACGTCCTTTTCTGAAACAGATGGCTTGCCTTCTTTATCTTTTCCCGACCACCAGGGACGGCAACTAAAGAATGGAGATATCCTGCTACCCACTGCAAAAGGATATGTTTACTTTAATCCATACAATTTTGTAAAACAAAAAAAAGAAATAAAATATTATATTTCATATTTTGAATTGTTTAATAAAAAAAGAAATCTTTCCGAAAACGGTACTGCTCCGGTTGCTTTGAATCTGGAAACGAATGAAAATTTTTTTTCCTTTGGATTAATAGCGATAAATTATGAAGACCCTGAACATTTATGGTTTTTTTATAAATTAGACGGGTTTGAAAACGAATGGCATGTTACCCAGGATCCAAAGGCTGTATATACCAATGTGCCGGGTGGGCAATACAAATTTATTTACAGGGTAAGTGATAATCCTGATGAATTAAGCAATAACTATAAAACTGTAAATATTTTTATTAAAACATCATTTTATAAAAGCTGGTGGTTCAGGTTATTTGTAGCTGCAGTTTTTTTTCTTGCTGTTTATTTATTTTTTAAGATAAGAGCAAAAAATGCGAGAAGGGTACTGGAATTAAAAAATAAAACACAATTATTAGAAAAAGAAAAGGCCCTGGTTATGTACGAAAACCTCAAGCAACATCTGAACCCTCATTTTCTTTTTAACTCACTTAGTGCGCTCAGCAGCCTTATTATGATTGACCAGAAAATGGCAGGTAATTTTCTGGATAAGATGAGTAAGGTTTACCGCTATGTATTAAATAACCGGGATAATGAAATAGTTCCATTAGGCGAAGAGTTAAAGTTTGTGAAACTCTATATTGATTTGCAAAAAACAAGATTTGAAAAAGGTTTAATTATAAACATGGACATTGATGAAGAATATTATGATAGAAAAATTGCACCGGTAACCCTGCAAAACCTGGTGGAAAATGCCATTAAACACAATTCCATAGATCCGGAGTCTCCCTTGATTATTGATTTATTTGTTGAAAATGATTATTTGGTTGTACGTAATAATTTGCAAAAGAAAATTTTTGTAGAAACCAGCAACAAGCAGGGGCTTGCAAATATGGAGTCGTTATACTGTTACCTGAGCGAAAGACAAATGGAAATAAAAGAAGATGGCGTATATTTTACCGTTAAAATACCTTTGATATGAATGCAGTTATCATAGAAGATGAAAGCCTTATTGCCAAAGAATTGGCATATAAGATTAACTCGGTTGCCCCGGATGTAAAAATATCGACCATCTTAACAAGTGTAAAAACAAGCTACAAATGGTTTATGGAAAATGCAGAGCCTGATTTATTATTTGCAGATATACAACTTAGTGATGGGGTAAGTTTTGAAATATTTGAACGGTACCAACTTAAATGCCCGGTAATATTTACCACTGCTTATGATGGGTATGCGATAAAAGCTTTTAAAGCAAATGGTATTGATTATTTGCTGAAACCCGTTGATATAGACGATTTAAAAAAAGCAATTGCCAAAGCAAGGGATATTGTAAATAGCAAGAACCAATACCCAAAAGATATTCACCAGTTACTTGCCATGATGACAAATCCGCAAACAGCTATTAATACATTTAAAGAAAAATTTGTAGTGAAGCAGCGTAATAACTGGATACCCATTTTTACAAAAGATATTGCTTGTTTTGTAAGAGACAGTTTAATTTACCTTTACACGTTCAATGGTGAAAGGCATATGTTGGATTACGTTACTATTGATGAAATTGAAACACTGCTTGACCCCAAAATTTATTACCGGTCAAACAGGCAGAGTATTGTGCATATTGATGCTATACAAAGCATTAAGCCGCATGAAAACCAGAAACTGACACTAACGCTTAAAGACCCCCTGAAAATGGAACAGGATATAAGCAGGGAAAAGGCGCCAGGGTTTAAGAAATGGTTTGAAAAGTAACCGGTGGAAATTTTTAATTATTCAAATCCTGGCTACATTAATTTCAATTTGTGTTCTTCACCTGTTTAATTTCTCTTTATTCTTTGCCATTGCTTTCAGGTATAGTTACTGTTATACATCCCTTTGCAGAAATGGGATACAAAGAAAGTTGTGTAAGGCTATGTTCTAAAATATTTATTAAAATGATTCCCGGATAAAGTAGTTGTTTAATATAATAAAAAATCTGTGCCCCTTATTTGTATAAAAGTTTCAAATTTTATTCAACTACGACCATGGTGTTTTTTAATCCTTCATCTGTGTTTAGCTGGAGTACATAAGTTCCTTTTGCAATCATCATTGGCAAACTGACTTTTAATAGGTTATTACCCTGTTGCACAAAGCTGCAAGCCATTTGCTTTCCATCTGCTGTAATCAATTTTATTTCTTTTATTTTGCCTGCAGGGTACGCAACAAATAAAACATTGTTGGTAACAGGGTTTGGATAAACATGTAATGAACCAATATCATCAAAATTAATTTTTACAACCTGGCTCAGTTTGTAACTGTTATCATTGTCAACCATTTTTAACTGGTAAAAATTTGAACCGGGCAATGGATTGTTATCAATATAACTGTAATTGCGGCTGGTTGCCGAGTATCCTGCTGCCGCCACTTTATCAAGATATTGTAAAGTGCCGGGCTGTCCTGCTTTGTATACTTCAAAATGGCTGCTGTTAATTTCATTGCTGGTGGTCCACTGCAGTAAAACAGTTTTATCTTTTTTTACAGCAGTAAAATTTAACAACGATATTGGCAGCGGGGCCAGCGACATACCAATTCCAAACTGGCTGAAAGTAGTCATCTTATTTCTACGGGCATAGCCTCCTGCAACTGTCCTGCCCAAACTACCTGCTGCAGGCAGTGTGCTACTAACCGGTACTATCCAGTCCACCGCAGTTGAAGATGCATCCGGCCTGCGTAAAATCGCAAAGCTGTTATCTACCAAACCCGGAAATCCATTAAAAAATAATTTCAGTTCATACGAACCGATGCCTGGTTGTGCATCCGGAACCAAATACCAAACGCCACCGATGTTTACTGAATTGTATGTTGTTCCGTTTTCGCTCACATTCATACCTGCATCATTACCTGGCTTTACACCAAAAGAAGCCGTTACATAATTTACACCCGTTAACGGATCTCCATTAAGATTATCCATTTCGGCGATATTAACTTTGGCAGCATCACCTACCGGGAACTTATAATTATTTACTGTGGCCGGACTGATAAAACGACGCAGGTAGCCATTAAACCAGGAGTTTGCAAAGTTTGTGTTGGCAGGATCTGCCTGAACTGCACTGGCTAAAGTTGACCGAGCTACGGCAAAAAATACACCCGTGTTTACCTTACCTGTTTTTAAATACCAGTTGTTGGAAGTTATGTTGGTTAACAAATTTAAACCGGCATCATCTACATCAATTCTTTCAAAATTGTTTATACTGGTAATATCCTGGGGCCCTGTTCCGGTAAATACAAATTTGCCGGAACCATATGAATAAGTGGTGGATGTATTATCAGCAAAATCGGCTGTGCCTGCCCCAGTTCCGGCAACTGTAATAACGCCATCATTTTTCAGTAAACTGGTATTATCCAGGCTAATGCCACCCTTAACATACAGTATCGCCCCGTTTTGAACGGTGACTTGGGAGCCGCTTGTTGCTTTAATGACGTATTGTGCATCTGCCTTCAGGCATATAAAAATAATAAATACCGATGCTAATGCTATTCCCTTTTTCATCTTTAAAATATTAAAGTTTATACAAGACCTTTTCGTAGCTGTTTACTTTTACATCCTGAGAAAAATAATGGCCATTAAAATAATAAGGATCATGACCAGGTCTGAATACTTCTCTCTATTCATGTTCTTCAAACTATTTTTGTTTCAATAATTCTATCTCTTTTTTCATCAGCTTTAATTCTTCTTTCAGTAATTCTATTTGCTGTTGTTGTTCCTGTATACCTTTAATGGCAATCACCGAAAAATTCTGATAGGCAACGGCTTTCATACTGTCAGTTCCTTTGGTAGTAACAAAATCAGGGTATAATTTTTCTACTTCCTGGGCAATAAAACCATAAGAAAGCGGGGCATTATCTTCATTGTCGTTATAGTGATAGGTTTTGGCCTGCAACTGCATTAAAGAAGGAAGCACAGCAGCAATAAGCTTAATGTCTTTCTTATTACGCAAATCCGATACGGTTGTAAAGGTTCCGGTGTTTTCGTTTAAATAAGTTTTAGCTACGCCGTTATAATTAAAATCAAGATCATTACCATTGTCAATTCCAATATCCCAATGATTGGTATTGGTTTTTCTTTCTAATTTTAATCCACCTCCCAGTAATGGATAGGTTTCGTCACTCTGCTTAATATGAAGATCTGAAAGCGGATTGATTACACCAACACCAATTTTAATATTTGAAGTTCCACCTTTAACACCCGGAACTGAGCCCAGCACCATACAATTGCTGCAAGCTACCTCTGCATCTGCTCCTATAGCAGTTGCATTTGTTAAATTATTTGTTGCAACTTCTGCAGAAGCGCCAATGGCCGTATTTTTAATCCCGGTTGTATTATTCTGCATGGCAAAAGTACCAACAACGGTATTGCCACCTCCACCTGTATTGGCATACAATGCATTAACACCTACAGCTACATTACTATAACCTGTATTGTCTTTATAAAGTGCAGCATAACCATCTGCGGTATTATAATCTCCTGTAGTGTTTGAAAAAAGAGCGTTGGTACCCGTTGCTGTGTTAGAACCAATAAGGTTTGAAGGAGGTGGATTATTTAGTAATGCTCCTTTCTGCGATGCAGCATTTCCCAATACCATCTTATTCAGCACATCAATTTGCGTTTGTTGTTCCTGTATAGCTCTTAAAGCAATACCGGCAGGATCTAAGCTGGATATGCTTGTATTGTTTATACCTACATTAAACAGTTTGTAAAAATCCTGAGCCATCGGGCCAATATGATATTCATCTGTACCCTTGTATTTCCAACGGGTAATGGGCATTTGCTTTATTTTAGCAAGAATATCTGTACCATCTAATCTTGCAAAGTCTTCTTTTTTTGTGGAGTCGGAGGCGTTTGTCCATACACCACCACCAGTTAAAAATGCACCATTTCCATTGCTGGAATTTGCACCAACCTGTAAAACACCACTGGTTGTTGTGGTTAAGCCAAAAGCCCATTTAATTATAGAATTATCTCCAAAAGCCATAGTACTGGAGGTAGAAACCAATGCAGTATTACCCAGTGCGGTGGTATTACTTAAAAATGCTGAAGTAGGTCCTGCAAAATCACCGATAGCTGTATTAGAACCTCCACTTGTATTCAGATTTAATGCGTTATGCCCAATAGCTACATTTGAAGAACCCAGATTATTAAATTCAAGTGCACCGCTTCCAATGGCTACATTAAAGTTTGATTTATTGCTGAATAAAGCTCTATATCCCATTGCTGTATTATCTGTGCCATTAAGATTTGAAAAGAGAGCACCATACCCATTAGCTGTGTTGTTACTGCCGTTGTTATTATACATGGCCTTATACCCAGTTGCAGTATTAAAATTTCCTGTAGAATTGAAGAACATTGCTTTGCTGCCTATTGCAGTATTTAATGCACCAGCTGTATTATTTGCAGTGCCACTATTATTGTATAAAGAACTATCGCCAATGGCAACTAAATCGCTGCCAGATTGGTTAGCGAATAATGCGTTGGAACCTGCTGCTACGTTGTTTGCCCCAATTGTGTTTGCTCGCATTGCATTTAGCCCAACGGCCACATTTTCTTTACCTGACTGATTTGCTGCAAGTGCAAAATATCCAAAGGCATTATTTCCGTTCCCGGAGCTATTGTTACTCAAAGCCCTGCTTCCTGTAGCGGTATTTTTTGCGCCAGTGCTTAGTTTTAGCGTTTGATAACCATTTGCAGTATTGTCACTGGTATTGATAGTTGTCATCAGGGCATCTGCCCCTGTGGCTGTATTAGCCGCACCAGTTGTATTTGCCTTCAACGCATTGTTTCCAAGTGCGGTATTCGAAAATCCCGAAGTATTTACTGACAATGAATTAGTGCCTATACCCGTGTTGCCAAATGCTACATCAACATTACCCGAATTGATACCTAAAAAGAGTTCCTCTGTAACTCCGTCGATACTTCCCGCCGGAATATTATTGGCTCTCAATTTCAAAGCTTGATTATCTGTTGTACCAATAAAATTTACAGCCGGGTTTGTTCCCACATTACCTGTAAGTCCCCATGCATTTGCAGCACTGCCTGTTGCACCATTGCAAATATATTTTGTAAGCGTTGCATTTATTTCGGCGGGGTCAAGTATGCTATTGTTATTTGCATCAATACCATATTCCTGTTTTACGCCACCGGTTGCACAGTTTGCACCAATGGGTTCGCCGGTTGTTTTTATCAAAGTATTTTTTCCATCGTTACCGGGTAGGCCTTGTGGGCCGATTGGGCCAGTAGCACCTGTTGTTCCTGTTGGGCCTGCCGGCCCGGTATTTCCAATTGACCCGGTAGCTCCTGTTGGTCCAATTGGTCCGGCAATTCCCTGTATACCTTGCGGGCCAATAGGCCCCGTTGCCCCTGTAGCACCCGTATTACCTGTTGCACCTGTGACACCTGTATTACCCGGTACACCTTGTGCGCCCGTATTTCCCTGTACACCTGTTGCGCCAGTAGCACCTGTTAAACCGATGTCACCTTTGTCCCCTTTTTTTCCATTAACTGCGTACAATGCATAAGGTACGCTTGCCAGTTCGGTAACGCCCATGGCTACAAAACTATTACCGCCCAATGGATCGGCTTCTACCTGTAAAAACATATTACCCTGGCTCCAGTCAATGGCAGCTATAGTACCCAGCGTAATGGTTGCACCACTGCTTCCAATCACAACAGAAAAAAGTCCTACACTGTTTGTGGTAACTTTCCTTGTTTCCGAATAAAGTGCAGGGCCACTGGCTGTACCACTTCTTACGGTAATACGCAAATTGATATTGGCGTTTGAAATGGCCTGCCCAACTGCATTACGGGCTACTGCCTGGTAATTGAATTTATTGGGCACCTGCGCATAAACTGTTATTGAAAATAATAACAATGCAGAAAAAAATAATTTTTTAAACATGGTGTTGTAATTTATTTTGATTGTAATTTTTTTATTGGAGGATGAACTGTTTTATAATTTTACGATTTTGTAAGTCCGCTTGCGGCTATTGCCACTATTGTCTGTAAACATGATCTCTAAAAAATAAGTACCGCCTGCAAAAGCTGTCATGTTGATGTTCTTTACAGAAAAACCTGTTAGCTGCTCTTCCCGGCTCAACAACTTTTGGCCCTGCGCACTGTACAACATGGTTGATAATTTACCCGGTTGCAAAAATCCTGTTTGCAGGTATAAGATGCCGGGCGTAGGGTTAGGTAGTATCCGCATTTCTCCATCAGTTATTGATGATGCATTGGCAAATACCATGATGTTACCCTGCAAAACGCCTTGTGTAAACATGAGGGCGCCGTTTTGTTCTGTTTTTACAAGCGTGAGTTCGCCTACACTCCAGTCGAGGCCAAAGTTGCCCGACAAACCTGCACTGCCTGCGCTGTTAAAAGCCTGTTGGGCATAGCTGCTGTTAAAACAGGTGAGCAAAAAACAAATCGAAAAATATTTTTTCATCGTATGATTTTTTGTGCTGATAATTTTATTTTTTACCCTCCAGTGCTTCTAATCTTTTTTGAAAATCTTCCAGTTTTTTATTTTGAGTATCTATGGTTTGTTGCTGGGTTTGTATCTGTTGCTGCTGTTCCTGTATGGCTTTGATGGCAACCACACTAAAATATTGATAGGTAATTCCTTTCAGGCCGTCATCGCCCTTTGTTTTTACAAAATCAGGGAAAAGTTTTTCTACTTCCTGTGCTATAAAACCATAAGAAAGCGGCACTTCTGTTTTGGTATCTTTATAATGATACATTTTAGGCTGCAACTGCATTATAGCCGGAAGCACGTTACCAATAAGCTGAATATCTTTTTTCAAACGCAGATCAGATGAACTTGTGTAGGCACCATCTATATCACTTATCCAGGCCCTGAAATTTCCATTATAAGTTAAATCCAGATCATTGCCCTGGTCTGTTGCAACATCCCAATGATTGGTATTGCTTACCCTTTCCAACCGTAGTCCTCCCCCGTTAACCGGGAAAGTTTCGCCACTTTGTTTGATGTGTAATGGAGATAATGGTGTTGTTATCCGGATACCCACATTCCCACCAAACTGGTTTAATAATAAATTACCGTATGCTGAGCCTGATGCCTGTGTTGATTGTATATAGCTATATCCGCCGCTTTGTGATGATATACCCATTTCCAGGTTGGTAAATCCACCCGACGTCCTGTTTGTACCAACCAAAATACTACCAGCACCATTTGGATTTATGTGCAGATCCGTTTGCGGCACATTGGTACCAATACCTACATTAATGTTTGACGTACCGCCATTTAAACCAGGCACACTGCCAAGCACCATACAGTTATTACAATTAGCAATGGCATTTGAACCAATGGCTGTTGCATTGTGAGAAAGAATAGAAGGTGCATCTGCCAAATACCCAATAGCAGTATTATTATTAACCAATGATGCAGATGATAGTGCCGATTCGCCAATAGCAGTATTATTATCACCTCTGGTAATATTGGAAAGAGCATTGTACCCCATTGCGGTATTGCTTAATCCTGAAAGATTATTGTATAACGACTGCCCTCCTACACTTGTATTTGTAGAACCGGTCTTATTATAATATTGTGCGTTACTTCCTACAGCCGTGTTGCTTTGCCCTGAAGAATCAGTGGATAAGGTTCCATCTCCCAATGCCGTGTTTGACCCCCCGGTTACATGATCAACAAGTGAAAAAGTTCCCATGGCTGTATTTCCATCACCGTCAATATTTGAATAAAGTGATTTGTAACCACTGGCTGTATTTCCTACCCCATAGGTGTTTGAAAAAAGAGTTTTATAGCCAGTAGCTGTATTATAATGGCCAAACGTATTTGCATATAAAGCCCGGGCACCAATAGCCGTATTTTCGTTAACCGATGTATTATTGTATAATGCAGAATCGCCAATGGCAACTGATTCATTGCCGGTAGTATTGTTGGCCAGTGCATTTTTGCCTACCGCCACATTACTGCTACCGCTCAGATCCATGAGCATAGCACTTGATCCAATGGCTATATTGTTATCGCCGCCGGAATTATTTCCATACAATGAACCATAGCCAATCGCAATGTTATTATTACCGGCTGTGAATTGCCCCATCGATGCTGTGCCTAAAGCCACATTTCCACCTCCGAGTGTATTTGTAAAAAGACTTTTAGCGCCCAGGGCAACATTAAAATTGCCGGTAGTAGTGGCATACATTGCCTGGCTGCCGAAAGCGGTATTGGCGGTGCCTGTGGTGGCTGTGTATAAAGCTTTTGAACCTACTGCGCTGTTGTTGCCAAATAAAGAAGTGACTGAAGTGCTGTTGTTGTTGTAATGATATAGTGCCGAATCTCCAATAGCTACGATGTTGCTCCCATTAACACTAAATAACAATGATTGGGTGCCCAGGGCAACATTGCTGTAACCTGTTGCATTACTCACAAGAACATCACTTCCAATGCCTGTATTTTTGCTTCCAGTGGTATTTGACTGCAAAACATTTCTACCAAAAGCTGTATTATTGTTGCCAGTAGTATTAAAAAACAAACTCTGAAAACCTATCGAGGAATTGAAGTTACCTGTTGTGTTCTCAAACAGTGCTGAACTGCCTATTGCCACATTTTCCTGGCCAGTAGAATTTACAAACAAACTATTTGCGCCTATCGAAATATTGCCACTACCTGTAGTATTTGAAAGCATTGCAGAATAGCCAATTGCCACGTTTCCGTGGCCGGAAGAATTATTGCCAAGCAAAGCTTCCTCTCCAATGGCCACATTTGCGTATCCGGATACATTATGCTGCATACTTTTTACACCGACAGCTGTATTCCTATTACCGGTAATATTGTCGTATAAACTAACACTGCCTACTGCTACATTAGCGTAACCATTATCATTTGCATACAAAGCCTGGCTACCAATAGCTGAATTATTTATACCGGTTGTATTTGATTTCATCGCCTGAAAACCTAACGCAGTATTGTCGTTGCCAACAGTATTTGCAAATAAAGATTTTGAGCCAACGGCTGTATTATTAGCAGCATCGGTAACCACTGATGCACCGGTACCATTATTTAACAATGCCGAATCACCTACCGCCACAAGGTTTGAGCGATTGGTAGTTTGAGATAAACTGCCACGCCCAATGGCTACATTGTTTCCTCCTGTATTATTAATGTTACCACTGTTTAAACCCCAGCTGGCATTTCCATTGGTACCCAAATACCCAGCATTTATATTATTTATTTTGAAAAGCAGGGATTGATTATCGGTAGTGCCGATAAAATTACCGGGGATCGATGTGGCCAGATTGCCTTTCATTAACCAGGCTCCTTTATCGCTGTTATCAGCCGACAAAAAAGCCACCCAGCTTAATGTTACACTGTTCCAGTAGTAAAAGCCTGGGCTCACCGCGAACCTGCCACTGCCTGCAGTAGCCGTATTATAGATCAGTAATGAGTTCGTTGGAGATGGTATGGTTACCGCATCCAGATTATCGGCGAGTGCTATCCTTGGTATCAGCAAACCTTTATTGGTTGCGCTAACATCAAGCATAGCAGTGCTGTTAGGTGTAACGGTACCAATACCTACATTTTGCGCAAGCATGTTATTTGCGACAAGGAACAGCAGTGATACAAACAATAATTTTTTCATTTTTTTCTATTTTAGAGTAAAGAATCGATTTCAATTAAGATCTGCAGCAACTTCCCTTTTCGTACATCATCTCCAAAGAATTTAATAGCATGTGGTACGATGAGGTTCTTTTCTGCAGCAGGTATCATTTTATTTTTCTGAAGATGGTTGGGAATAAAAACGAACTGCAGCCATTGGGCAAAATCAGTTTTACCAATAATGCTCCCATCATCATACCCACGCACCCAGCCTGGTATATTATGCTGCCACAATCCCGTGGCTTTTAGTTCTTCTTCCAGCTCAACTGTTTTGGCAGTAATCGTATTCACCTGTTCAATCATTATTTTTAATTTGCTGTAAATGTAGTTTTATGTTTAGCTGGCAAATAGTGGCAGTTAGGCAATGCGGGGTTTCAATTAGGGTTAGAGCTTTGCTTTATTCACCGGAAGAAAACCGCTCATTAATTACCGCTCAATTAGGCAACGGCACATTCTGTTGAGGTAACGAAAATCTATACAGGGTTTATTTGATTACTTTTATAACTAAATCAATTTTATCGCCACAAAAAAATATATCTTTTTATTTCTGTTTGCTTTATTGACAAGAGGAACAGCGTTTACACAAACATCTTATCATGTTACCACCGGCCAGGGTTTGGCAACAAACCAGCTAACCATCTTAATAAAAGACCGGCAAAACAATATGTGGTTTGGCAGTTACAATGGGCTGCATAAACACGAAGGCACATCCATAAAAGTGTACAATAAATCGGGCAAAGATTCTTCCAGTTTAAGCAGCAAAGAAATGCATGCTGTATTTGAAGACAGGCTGGGATTTATTTGGGCAGGAACTACCGGTGGACTTGATAAACTGGACCCCCGAACAGGAATCATCACACACGTTAAGCTGCATTCTGTAAAACGGTCCGATGACTGGATCGGATATATTCTTTGTATTTTTCAGGATGATAAAGACAATATTTGGGTGGCAACAGAAGCCGGACTGTTTATTGTTAATTATACAAAAACCGAAAATTTTACACAAGTGCCCGACAATGAAAAATCGGGCAATGGCATGCCCAACGGCATATTACTTTATAAGAGTGCTGTTAAAACAAACAACGGCATCTGGATGTACACTTCGGGCTATATGGTTTTTTACGATTTTAAGACACAGCAGTTCTTTCATCATTATAATAACCCGCAGCATAAAGCCGTATTTAGCCTGAATGAGAGCGGCTTTCCTGCAAGAAGTGAACTGTGCATTGACTCTTCAAGCAACCTTTACTTTGTATATAACAATCAAAAGCTGGTAAGATATAATATCATCACGGATAAACTCGATTCATTTAAATTTGAATTTCCAAAAAACGCCTGGCGTTGCTGTTATTCCCTTGCTGCAGATTATAAAGGAAATGTATGGATCGGTTTCCGTTACGGAGGATTGCTCTTTTTCAATAAAAACGCACAGCAGTTTACTCCCATCCGCTATACCGATGCAAACAGCCTGATACTTTCGGATTATATTTATTCGCTGCAGGAAGATTATTTAAAGCGCATGTGGGTAACTACAAACAATGGAATTTTTATTATTGATTATTATGACAGCATCGTTCAGCAAAAATACCTGAGCGATAACAGGGCCGGTTTAAATATTGATTATCCCTCCTCCATTATCTCGCAGGACGACTCCGCCAATATATACGTTCCCTTTGGTTTGGGTGGGTTGTTTAAATACAATACTTATACCGGTAACACAAATTATTTTCCGGTTACCGGTAATACGTCAAAAAGATTTGGGCATGTTTACACTGATGAAAATAAAAAAATTCATATCAGCGCCGAAGGAACGATCATACCGGCCGATATCTCAAATGAAAAGCTAAAATTTCTAAATACTTATAGCCGGTTAGCAAAACTTATTAAAAATGAACCGGGAGAAGTAGAATGGATTTACAGATATACAAAAGATGCTGTTTACATAAAAAAAGATAACGGCACACTTTATTACTTTAATACAACCGATAACCTGGAAAAGATACCTGTGAAAGGATTCTCCAGACAGGCCTGTATTTCGTACGATGGCAAGTCCCTTTATTTTTTGAGTACAAAATCCGACATCATTAAAAGAAATTTATTAACGCTGAAAATGGACACCATTTTATTTTACAGCAAACTGGAGGCATTAAATTTTTCTTACACCAATAATCGTGATATGGCTGATGACGGAAACGGCAATATCTGGATCACTTCTCAAAACGGATTAATTAAATACAACCTTGAAAATGGACAACCTGTAGTTTATACAACTGCCAATGGTTTGCTGCACGATTTCTCATTTGCACTTTGTACCGACTCTAAAAAAAGAGTATGGGTTGGCTCTATGGGCGGAGTAAATTTATATGATCCGGAAAAAAATTCTTTTGTCAATGTTTTTTCAGAATCGCCCGACAAACTTAGTAATTATTTTGGAAGCAGTTTAGCAGCTAAAAACGGGCATCTTTATTTTTTGCTGGGGAGTAAATTGGTAAATATAAATCCTGATAATTTTTTTAATAAAGCGATTTATAAAATGAAGCTTAACCTGGATGAAGTGCAGGTAGATGGAAATACGGTAAACAGTTTGTCTGATGAGTTATTGAAACTGCCTTACTGGAAAAGCAGGATCTACTTTCGTTTTGGCTTATTACAATTTACCGAACCCGAAAAGGTTAAATACTATTATCAGCTACAGGGGTTGTCTGATAACTGGATTGATTTGGGAAATCATTCAGAAATTACTTTTAATTCTTTGCAACCCGGTAGTTACGTCCTTCATGTTAAGGCTACAGATGTATATGGAAACACCGTACAGGAAAAGCTTTCCTTTGCTTTCAACATCATGCCACCCTTCTGGAAAACATGGTGGTTCAGTATATTACTGGTGCTTTGTATTTTTTTTATAATTTATGGGTTTATAAAATGGCGGATAAAAAATATTAAAGCTATTGGAGCTGAAAAATTTAAAGTGCAGCAGTTAAATGCCGAGCAATATAAAAGCAAACTGGAACTGGAGCAGATCATCAATTATTTTTCTTCTTCCCTGATCGATAAACACACGATTGATGACGTATTATGGGATGTAGCTAAAAATTTAATTGGCAGGCTTGGCTTTGTTGACTGCATGATCTATCTGTGGGATGCAGATAAAACAAAGATGATACAGAAGGCAGGCTTTGGGCCCAAAGATTCTGTAGAAGAAATTACCAAACAGGTTTTTGAAGTATTGCCTGGCCAGGGTGTTGTTGGTTATGTAATGCAAACAAGAGAAGCTGTACTGATAGAAGACACTACTATTGACAGCCGCTACCGGGTGGATGACCTTAGCCGTTTAAGTGAAATAACTGTGCCGATAATTTACAATGATGAGCTTTTGGGCGTTATAGACAGTGAGCATCCCGAAAAAAATTATTATACTGCAAAGCATGTACAACTGCTTACCACCATCTCTACCCTGGTGGCCAATAAAATAAAATCCATTGATACGGAAAATACACTGCAACAAAAGAATATTGAGATGTATAGTATCAGCGAGCAGCTTTCCAAAGCAAAGCTGGAAGCCTTACGCAGCCAGATGAATCCGCACTTTATCTTTAACAGTTTAAATGCCATACAGGAATGTATATTAACTAATGATGTAGATGCTGCATATAAATACCTTTCAAAATTTTCCAAACTGCAGCGAATGGTACTTAACAACTCACAAAAAGAACTGATACCGTTAAGTAGTGAAATAGAAATGTTACAATTGTACCTGTCGTTAGAATCTTTACGCTTCAGTAAATCTTTTGTTTACCAGATCGATATAACCGGCATAAGCGATACCAATGAAATAATGATCCCATCGCTGATAACGCAGCCCCTTGTTGAAAATGCCATCTGGCACGGCCTGCGTAATAAGGAAGGTGATAAAAAGCTGGATATCATATATGAAGAAAAAAATGCAAAAATATTTATTACTATTGATGATAATGGTATTGGAAGAGAAGAAGCTGCTGCTATAAAGAAACAAAAACTGGGCAACGAACAATTTGCTTCAAAAGCAACAATAATACTTCAGCAAAGGCTGCAGGTATTAAGCCAGCAACTTAAGGCTGATATACGCCTGGAAACAATAGATAAAAAAGATGATTCAGGGAATGCAGCAGGTACAAAAGTTATTATCTCATTCCCGTCAAATTTAGAAAACGGGTAACCCGCTTTTAGTCAGCAGAAAAATAAAATTGGTTATGGTAAAAATATTGATCCTTGATGATGAAGCCTCTGCCGGTAATATTTTAAAAATACTGATAGAAAAACATATTTCTGCACCAACAGAAATAAAGTATTGTGCTGCGGCAAAAGATGCACTGGACATATTGCAGACATTTAATCCGACATTGGTAATGCTGGATATAGAAATGCCCAAGTTCAATGGATTTGATTTTTTGAACATGGCTACCGAAAATAATTTTGATGTGATATTCACCACGGCATACGACCAGTATGCCATTAAAGCAATACGTTTCAGTGCATTGGATTATTTATTAAAACCAATTGATGTACTTGAATTGCAAAATGCCGTAAACCGCCATATTATAAAACAGCAAAACCAGAATCAACAGTTACAAGTCTCCAATTTACTCACCAACCTGCAGCAAAAAGACCCCAAAGATTTTAAACTGGCTTTATCTACCACCGAAGGGGTTTTCTTTTATGATCCACTGGATATATTGTATTGCGAAGGTGAAAATAATTACACCCGGTTCATTTTTGCAAAAGACAAACCCATGCTGGTTTCAAAAACACTGGGCGAATATGAAGACCTGTTGAGAGACCATGGTTTCATCCGTATCCATAAATCATACCTGGTCAATACAAAATATGTTTCAAAAGTTGACCGGGAAGGCACTTTACTGATGAGTGATGGTAAACAACTTACTATTTCAAAACGCCGTAAGGAAATTGTGATGAGTACTTTAAAGCAATATTAGTGCAGGATGTAAATTTAATGTCTCACGCATTTGGTAGATTTCAAATTATGGCGGCAACTATTGGTTGGTGGAGACAGCAACAACGGCCAGAAAATTTTCAATTTTCAATTTTCACAAATTTTCCTGAATATATCTGCACATGCAAGTCAACCCTTAAAACAAAGTAGTATGAATTCTCTTCTACTTTATAAATATCAAAAAAAGGCTGTTGTTTGATCAGAGCTTTTTGGAGTTCCGTTAATTTGGCCGTATCAACAACTTTATTACTTGTAAGCCAAAAATGGCAGGCATAGGGCTTATGAACCTGATAGTTTTCCGTTTCACCATTTTCTGTAACATAACAGATATCATCTACTATTTTATAATTACTTTCTGGATAATTTTTAAATGAACTATCATAAACAATTTTATAAACTCCATTTTTTAAGTGCGAACAATTTTGTGCGAATGATAAAATTGGTACAAATAAAAAAATAAAATAGAAATATATTTCATAGACTCTAAATTTTAAAAAAATGCCTGTACACTCCTTCTATAAAGTAACTTAATTTTTGTGAATATGATGCAACAGATAACAGCTTTACACAAATTTTAAAAACCGATAAATACACTAAGGGAAAAGATGCACATGGGTATACAGATGAAAGGATTGCGACGCAACGATGATGCCATGAAAAAACAAATGCGGGTATCAAAAAAAACCTCCTGCAATTTGCAGGAGGAATCATATTTTTTGCAGACGTACACCGTACATCTAACATCGTACTTCTTAGTATCCGCCCATTCCACCCATATCAGGTGCGCCATGGCCGTGCGGTGCTTCTTCTTTCGGTTTGTCGGCTATTACACATTCTGTTGTTAACAACATACCTGCAATAGAAGCTGCATTTTCCAAAGCCACACGGCTTACTTTAGTGGGGTCAATAACACCCGCTTTAAATAAGTTCTCATACACTTCAGTTCTTGCATTAAAACCAAAATCAGCTTTACCTTCTTTTATCTTTTGTACTACAATAGAACCATCAATACCAGCATTAGATGTAAGGCAACGGATGGGTTCTTCCAAAGCACGGCGAACAATAGCCATACCTGTTTGCTCATCAGCTATCTGTCCTTTTACTTTTGGCTCCAGGCTTGCAATAGCACGAATGTAGGCAACACCACCACCCGGTACAATACCTTCTTCAACCGCTGCTCTTGTTGCGTGTAAAGCATCATCAACACGGTCTTTCTTTTCTTTCATTTCCAATTCGGTAGCAGCACCAATATATAAAACCGCAACCCCACCGGCTAATTTTGCCAGGCGTTCCTGTAATTTTTCTTTATCGTAATCAGAAGTTGTGGTTTTGATCTGTGCTTTAATCTGTTCAACACGGCCAACAATTGCTTTCTTTTCTCCTTTACCACCAACTACTGTAGTGTTGTCTTTATCAATGGTAACTGACGAAGCCTGTCCTAATGAACTTAACTGAACGTCTTCTAATTTATTACCCATTTCTTCACTGATAACTTCACCACCGGTAAGGATCGCAATATCAGTAAGCATTTCTTTCCTGCGGTCACCAAAGCCCGGCGCTTTAACAGCAGCCACTTTAATAGTACCACGCAATTTATTTACAACTAATGTTGCCAAAGCTTCACCTTCCAGGTCTTCGGCAATGATCAGCAATGGACGGCCGCTTTTTGCAACCCCTTCCAATACCGGGAGGATATCTTTCATGGCCGATATCTTTTTATCATAGATCAGGATGTACGGATTCTGCAATTCAGCCTGCATCTTTTCGCTGTTGGTTACAAAGTAAGGACTGATATAACCACGATCAAACTGCATACCTTCCACTATGTCAACCGTAGTATCTGTACCTTTTGCTTCTTCCACAGTTATAACACCTTCCTTACCAACTTTAGCAAAAGCTTCAGCAATTAATTTACCGATGGTTTCATCATTGTTGGCAGAAATGGTTGCTACCTGTTGTATTTTCTTGCTGTCGTTACCAACAGTCTGGCTTTGTGCTTTTAAGCTGGCAACAACAATGCTTACTGCTTTGTCGATACCACGTTTAAGGTCCATTGGGTTTGCACCGGCTGCAACCATTTTCAGGCCTTCGCTGATGATACTCTGTGCAAGCACAGTAGCAGTAGTAGTTCCATCACCTGCAATATCAGCAGTTTTAGAAGCCACTTCTTTTACCATTTGTGCACCCATGTTTTCAATGGGGTCTTCCAGTTCAATTTCTTTAGCAACAGTAACACCATCTTTAGTTACACTTGGAGCGCCAAATTTACGTTCCAGTACCACGTTACGGCCTTTTGGGCCAAGGGTTACTTTTACAGCGTTAGCCAAAGTATCAACGCCTTTTTTCATTTTATTTCTTGCTTCAATATCGAAGTATATCATTTTTGCCATTGTAATATTTATTTTTTAGTTAATTAATTTATGAAAGCTGTGAGTTGCTAGCTATGGGCTTTGAGCAAAGCTCGTGGCTCGAAGCTATTAACTATAGGCTGTCTTTATACTATCGCCAGTATATCACTCTCCCTCATGATCAGGTAATCTTTTCCTTCAATGGAGATCTCGGTTCCGGCATATTTGCCATACAATACCTGGTCTCCTGCTTTTACGATTACAGGCTCGTCCTTTTTTCCGGGACCGGCAGCCAGCACGACACCACGTTGAGGTTTTTCTTTTGCAGTATCCGGTATAATGATGCCACCGGCAGTTTTTTCTTCAGCAGCAGCAGGTTGTACAATAACCCTGTCGTGCAAAGGTGTAATGCTTAATTTTTTTGAAGCATTTGTTACTTTAGCCATAATTGTATTTGTTTTGATTTATTTTAAAGAATAACCGCTTTTTAACGGGTGGCAAAGGTACTGCCATTATTGTACCAATCAGAATTAAGTACATAAGATGGCAGGATTTGGGTGAAAAAAATGCAGTATCCGGTTTATTTAAACAAATTCGGCAGGATTTTTTGTCAGTATTGTTGCTTCGCAACAATCTAATCAACCCTAAACTTCTCAACCCTAAACTCTAAACTTCTTCATACATTTGCAAATTCAAAGCAAAAAGTTCTTTAAGCAATGATCAGCAGAAGAAATATCCGGGTAAAAGTAATGCAGACCTTATACAGCATTGACAGCATGAACGGAGACGTAAAACCGGGTGAATCAGTCAGTATTCTCACCAAAAAAATTGAACAGAGCCGCCAGATATTTACCTACCTCGTTTATTTTATTACAGAAGTAGCCAGGTATTCCGAAACCGATGCCCGGCAAAAAGCTTCCAAACATCTTCCTACAACGGCCGATCTGAACATCAATACCAAAATTGCCGGTAATGAATTACTATGGAAAATTGTGGAGGATACAAGTTTTAAGGCTGCTGTAGCGGAACTAAAACCACAGCACATCATTGATACTGAACTGCTGAAGAAAATTTACCTGCAACTGGTTTCTTCACCCGAATATGCCGAATATATTGATGAGCAAAGCAGGAATAAGAAACTGGAGAAGGAAATGCTGGAATTCATTTTCACAAACCTGATGTTACCCAACGAAGATTTTATTGCACACGTGGAAGAGCATTTTATTCATTGGGATGATGATGCCGAAATGATGAACCAACTGGTGCAGAATTTTTTGAATAAACCCGCGGGCGTTAATTTTACAGATATACTCAGCAAAGAAAAATGGGAATTTGCCAAAAGCCTTTTACAAACCGTTTTAGACAAAAAGGAAATTTGCCTGGAGCTGATAAAACCAAAATTGAAAAACTGGGATGCCGAAAGGATAGCTGCGCTGGATCTAATCATCCTGCAAATGGGGGTTTGTGAATTTTTATTTTTTGAAACCATTCCAACCAAGGTCACCATCAATGAATATATTGACCTGGCAAAAGATTACAGCACCGTACAAAGCGGGCAATTTGTAAACGGCCTGCTTGATAATATACATAAAGAATTATCGGCCGAAAATAAAATAACCAAGAAGAGTTTTAAGAATAGTACGATATAAATAACTTTGCAAAAAAATAAACAGTGAAAAAAATTATCTTGTTCTTATTGGTAACAGCAGCCATCGTTTCCTGCGATGTTCGCCGTAAAGATAAAATTGCCGATGATGCAGCCACCTTGCAGGCCATGGCTGCAAAAGATTCAACAACAGTGCAGATCATTGACACATCGTACAATTTTGGAAAAAGAACTGAGGGCGAAAAAGTGGAATATAGTTTCAGGTTTAAGAACACAGGCAACAAACCGCTGGTAATTCTTGAAGCAGCTCCCAGTTGTGGTTGTACCGTTGCGCAAAAACCTGAAAAGCCCGTTTTACCTGGAGAAATTGGCTTTATTAGAGTAGTGTTCGACAGCAAAAACCGGGTTGGGCCCGCTCATAAAACAATAAGAGTAGCATCAAATGCAAATCCCGAATTTCCGGAATTGGTATTAACAGGGGAAGTGGTTGCAAAATAAAATTATGCAAAAGCAGAATTCCGGATTAACCAATTAACGGATATACGGATTAACCTATTAACAATTAAAACAGCATTAACTTTCTAAACAAATAAACAAACAACATGCAATTACAGAGTATTTTTTTAATGTTTGGTCAGGGTGACCAAAAAAGTGGAGGTACAAGTACCATAATCATGATGGGACTGATGATCCTTGTTTTCTGGTTATTCATGATCAGGCCACAGGCAAAAAAAGCAAAGAAGCAAAAAGAATTTATCAATAACCTGCAGAAAGGTGATAAAATTGTAACTATTGCCGGCATTCACGGTACAGTAAATAAAGTAAATGATGATGCAACACTTTTGCTTGAAACAAGCCCAGGCAGCTATATTAAGATAGAGCGTGCTGCCATCAGTATGGAATGGACAGCAAATATTAATAAGCCGGTTGCTGAGGTAAAAAAATAATCACAACATATCAACTGATAAATCCGGAATTGAAGTTTAACTTCGGTTCCGGATTTTTTTATCGCTAATTGGTTAACCCGGATAACTGTTAATTCGTTAATCCGTATACACGTTAATTAGTAATTGCAAACTACAGATAGCGTTTTAACCAATTAACTATTTAACTAATTAACGTTTTAACCAATTAACAGATTAACCTTGTTGAAAATCGGCATCACAGGCGGCATAGGCAGCGGTAAAAGCTCCGTGGCAAAAGTATTTGAAGTACTTGGCATACCTGTGTATTATGCCGATGATGCGGCAAAAAGATTGATGAATACTAATGAAGAATTGAAAGAGAAGATTCAACTTCAATTTGGTAGTGATGTTTATAAAGATGGAAAACTGGACAGAAAATATCTTTCAGAAATTGTTTTCAATAATCCCGGAAAATTGCAATTATTAAATGCTATTGTTCATCCTGCAACATTAAAAGATGCGGAAAAATGGATGCAGCATCAATCAACTGCTTACTCCCTGAAAGAAGCTGCCTTAATTTTTGAAAGTGGTGCCCATGAATCCCTGGATTATGTAATTGGCGTGACCGCCCCTGCCCCACTCCGCATACAACGTACCATGCAACGTGATGGAATTACCCGTGAAGATGTTATTGCCCGGATGGATAAGCAAATGGACGAAACGATTAAAATGAAGCTTTGCGACTTTGTATTGACAAATGATGAACAGGAAATGCTATTGCCGCAGATACTTGCACTTCACGAAAAATTATTAATACTTTCATAAAATAATTTTCAGAATCAAACACCTGATCATATTTAATACTGCCAACTTCCAGTTCCCTCTCCCTGGGAGAGGGGTTGGGATGAGGTCCAAATAAACAAGATGGAAAAAGTTAACCTTGCCGAAAAATTTACCCTCTTCAATGATTATTGCAACCCACGTATCATTGGTGAATTGAACGGCCAGCATGTGAAAGCCGTAAAACTAAAAGGCGAATTTGTATGGCATAGCCATGAACACGAGGATGAATTATTCCTTGTACTTAAAGGCAGTTTTAATATGGAACTAAGGGATAAGACCGTCACCATCAGTGAAGGAGAATTTTTTATTGTACCAAGAATGATAGAACACAAACCTGTTGCTGTAGAAGAAGTGCACATACTTTTATTTGAACCCGCAACCACCCTCAATACCGGCAATATACAAAATGAAATGACCAGGAAGTACCTTGAGAAATTGTAAGTTGGTATTCATCTCCTTGTCTCTGGCGGGGCAATGTCATTAAGTTAATAAATTAAACCCGCCGTCAAGCCTGAGCCTGTCGAAGGCGGGTTGTACAAAAATAGCACCGGTTTCAACAAGTTCTTCTCGTCCTCGTCTCCGACGAGTATGCCTTGGTCCTGAGTTTAAAACTCAGCAAATACAATGTTGCTTTCGTTTTGTAACTTCAACAAATGAAGATCTTTTCCGCAGCACAAATAAAACAATGGGATTCATTTACCATAAAAAATGAACTCTTCTCGTCCTCGTCTCCGACAAGTATGCCTTGGTCCTGAGTTTAAAACTCAGCAATTACAATGCTGCTTTTGTTTTGTAACTTCAACAAATGAAGATCTTTTCTGCAGCACAAATAAAAAAATGGGATGCTTTCAGTATTAAAAACGAACCTATTAGTTCTATCAATCTGATGGAACGTGCTGCCACAGCCTATTATCGCTGGTTGATCGAAAATAATTCTGCAGCAACACATTTACAGATTTTTTGCGGCAAAGGCAATAATGGCGGCGATGGACTGGCATTAGCCAGCTTGCTGATTAAAAATAATTGCAAGGCAACAGTATATATTCTTGAATTTGGAAAACCAGGATCTGATGATTTTCAAACCAATTTAGCAAGACTGCATGAATGCAGTACCGATATACATTTTATACAGTCGCCCGATTTTTTTCCTGTAATAAATGATACAGAGCTTGTAATTGATGCATTATTCGGAACAGGGTTAAATAAACCATTGGATGGAATAGCTGCGGCACTGGTAAACCACATCAACAATTCCGGGGCACCAATAATTTCTATTGATATGCCAACCGGACTGTTTGCCGATAAAAGTTCAAAAGGCAATACTATAATAAAAGCAACCCATACCCTCTCCTTTCAAAATTATAAACTGGCATTTTTATTACCGGAGAATGAATTTTTTTGTGGCGGGGTCCACTTGCTCAATATCGGCTTACACAAACAATTTGAAACAGATGAGCCTTCTGATCTTGAACTGGTTGACAAAGGAATAATCAAAACTATTTATAAACCCCGTTCAAAATTTGCACATAAAGGAACTTACGGGCATGCGGCCTTACTCTGTGGGTCGTATGGTATGATGGGGGCTGCGGTTTTATCATCCCTGGCCTGTTTGCGGAGCGGTGTTGGTAAACTCACTTCCTTTATTCCCAAATGTGGTTATGATATTTTACAAACAACCGTGCCCGAAGCCATGAGTTTTGTTGGAGGCGAAGATCACCTGTTAGCTGCACCGGGCATCGAAAAATTCAGTACTGTTGGAATAGGCCCGGGCATTGGCATTCATGCATCCCATAAAAAACTATTGTCAGAAATTTTTGAAAAAGTAAAGACACCGATGGTTATAGATGCTGATGCTTTAAACACGATCGCAGAAAATAAAGACCTGCTAAACGCTATTCCTGCCCAATCAATAATAACGCCGCATCCCAAAGAATTTGAAAGGCTGTTTGGCCATTCAGCAAATGATTTTGAAAGATTAGAACTTGCCAGGCAAAAATCAACAGCATTGAATATATACATCATACTGAAAGGGCATTACAGCTTTATCAGTACGCCCTGGGGAAAAGGGTTTTTTAACAGCACCGGAAATCCGGGTATGGCTACAGCCGGTAGCGGAGATGTACTAACAGGCATACTCACCGGCTTGCTGGCACAGGGATATTCATCATTGCACACGGTTTTGCTAGGCACCTATTTACATGGACTTGCCGGCGATATCGCTGCAGAAAAATATTCTCAGGAAGCAATGATCGCCCATGACGTAGTCGATTGTTTGGGAGCAGCATTTATTCATATTCCTGGTAGTGTATCAGTTTGAAATCTTAGATAATAATTTTACTGTCAGTCTGAGTTTGTCGAAGACGGGTTAGTTTAATAAGTCTCGGTTTCGACAAGCTCAACCTGACAACTTTTCAAAATGATACAATACCATATTCCTCTATCAGTTTCATAAGTTGATTTATGATTGGTTAATATAATGTAAAGCAAGATCAAATCTTACAGCGCTTCATATCCATTGGTTTAACTTTAGCTAAACATAGTAGATGAACCTTCAAACTTTCTGGCAATACCAGCCTGCCGATATCCTGGCTGCCCTGCAAACAAATGACAAAGGTTTATCTGCTGCCGAAGCGGCAAAACGGCTTGCCTTGTCGGCTGACAAGAAGAAAGAAAGGCCGCAGTTACTGAAAGATATTATCCTGTTCTTTTCTCAATTCAAAAGTCCGCTCACTTTATTATTGGTGGCAGCCGTTATATTATCAGCTTTTATTGGCGAAAAATCTGATGTATTTATCATCCTTTTTATACTGCTCTCCACCGGCATCATGAGTTTTATACAGGAACGCCATGCAGGTTTAGCCGTGCAAAAACTGCGTTCCATCATACGAAGTAAAGTAAAAGTACAACGCGATAATGTAACCGTAAATGTATATTCTGAAGAGATCGTTCCAGGCGATATTTTATCCTTTTCTGCAGGAGATATTATACCTGCAGATTGTTTGTTGCTGGAAGAAAATGATTTTCATGTTAACGAAGCAACCCTTACCGGTGAAACCTTTCCTGCAGAAAAAGAAGTAGGCATTATTGCCGCTGACGCTGCCATGAGTAAAAGAACAAACGTTTTATTTGAAGGTACCAGCATTGTGAGCGGAGACGGAAAAGCAGTTGCAGTATACACAGGTAAAGACACTGTTTTTGGTACTATTTCTGCAAGCCTTTCAAAACCACCGGAAGAAACTGCTTTTGAAAAAGGCATTCGCAAATTCGGTTACCTGCTAATGCAGATCACGATCGTACTTGCCGTAATTATTCTGGCCGTAAACATTTATTTCGGCCGGCCCTTAATCGATTCTTTATTATTCGGGCTTGCACTGGCAGTAGGTATGGCACCGGAATTATTACCTGCTATCATGACGGTTGCCATGTCTGCGGGTTCTAAACGACTGGCCAAACAAAAAGTAATTGTAAAGAAATTAGCCACGATCCAGAATCTTGGCGAGATCAATCTTTTTTGTTCCGATAAAACAGGAACCCTCACCGAAGGTGTTTTAAAGATTACCGGTATCACCGGGGTTGATGGAAATGATAGTGCAACTGCAAAACAATTGGCATTTTTGAACGCTTATTTCGAAACGGGCTTTTCCAACCCGATGGATGATGCGTTAAAAACAATGGAAGATATATCGGCAACAGGTTATACAAAAACGGGCGAGATCCCTTATGACTTTATCCGCAAACGGTTAAGTATTGCTGTAAAAAAAGATGGTGAAAATAAACTCATCAGCAAAGGTGCCATTAATAATATTGTATCCATTTGCGATCATATTTTACTGGCTGATGGATCTGTAGTACCAATCGAAGCTTCCAGGAAAGCAATTGATGATCTCTACCTGCAATACAGCAGCAAAGGATTCCGTACCATCGGGGTATGTTATAAAGTGTGTGCAGAAAAAACAAAACTGACCAGGGATGATGAAACCCAAATGATCTTTGCAGGTTTTGTTTTGCTCTTCGACCCGATGAAAGATGGCGTGATTGATGTAATTAAAGAACTGAATAAAAACGGTGTGCAACTGAAGATCATCACCGGCGATAATAAATTAGTGGCTGCATACATTGCAGAAAAGATCGGCCTGCATACGATCATTACTATTTCAGGAACTGAAATTGCTAAAATGAGTCCTGAAGCATTGGTGAACCAGGTTCAAAAAGCAAATGTGTTTGCCGAAATAGAACCACAGCAAAAAGAAAATATCATCAAGGCTTTACGTAAAGCCGGCAATACTGTGGCATACATGGGTGATGGAATAAATGATGTAGCGGCCATTAATGCAGCAGATGTTGGCATTTCAACAAACAATGCAGTGGATGTTGCCAAAGATGCCGCAGATGTGGTACTGCTCGAAAAAGACCTGGCGGTATTAAACGCCGGTATACTGGAAGGCCGGCGAACTTTTTTAAACACGTTAAAATATATTTACACCAATACCAGCGCCACTTTTGGAAACATGTTCAGTATGGCAGGAGCTTCCTTGATACTGCCCTTTTTGCCCATGTTGCCCCAACAGATCCTGATGACGAATTTCCTCACGGATTTTCCATACATGGCTGTTGCTGCCGATAATGTTGATGAAGCCGAATTAAAAGTTCCGCAGAAATGGAACCTTAGGCAACTCAAAAATTTCATGATCGTTTTCGGGTTGCACAGTTCTGTGTTTGATTATCTTACCTTCTACCTGTTGTATCGTTTTTTTAAAAGTGAACAGGTTTTTCATACCGGCTGGTTTATTGAATCTATCTGCACCGAATTACTTATTTTATTTGTTGTGCGCACGCACAAATCATTATTAAAAAGCAGACCGGGTAAATTATTAATTGCCTTGAGTGCATTAGGCTTATTCATTACTATTTTCCTACCCTTCAGCCCTTTTGCCACGCAGTTAGGTTTTGTAGTTCCGCCTTTTAAGTTACTGGGTATCATTGCAGCTATCCTGGTGCTATATGTAATAACTGCTGACATAATTAAAGTGCTGTTTTTTAAGAAGACGGCGATCTGATTAAAAATAGTCGCCTTTATCCTCAATTAAACAACCCATTCTGTCTGTTTTTGCAGCATTTACCCTATTTTTGCCGTCCAAAATTCAGAACAAATATTACTTATGAACAATTTGATTTATGTTATTCCGGCTATGGGTGTAGTAGGCCTGCTATACACTTTTATAAAGTTTGCATGGGTTTCAAAACAGGATGCAGGTAACGAACGCATGAAAGAGATCAGCACTTATATTGCTGAAGGTGCTATGGCTTTTTTAAAAGCAGAGTATAAAATTCTTGCCTATTTTGTTATCATCGGTGCTTTGTTATTGGGTGTAATGGGTTACAGTAATCCAAACAGCCATTGGGCTATTGCCATTGCGTTTATTGTAGGTGCTTTCTTTAGCGCCTTAGCCGGGTTTATTGGGATGAAAGTGGCTACTAAAGCCAATGTACGTACAGCACAGGCTGCCCGTACCAGCTTGTCTAAAGCACTTAAAGTTTCTTTTACCGGAGGTAGTGTGATGGGTTTGGGGGTAGCCGGTTTAGCGGTTCTGGGTTTAGGTGGTTTGTTTATTATCTTAAAAATGATCTTCGCTCCCGAAGCCGCTGTTAACAGTATTGAGATGGAGCGTACTATAGAAATTTTAACGGGCTTCAGTCTGGGTGCAGAGTCCATAGCTTTATTTGCACGTGTTGGTGGTGGTATTTATACAAAAGCTGCTGATGTTGGTGCCGACCTGGTTGGTAAAGTAGAAGCTGGTATTCCGGAAGATGATCCACGTAACCCGGCAACCATTGCCGATAACGTAGGTGATAATGTGGGTGATGTTGCCGGTATGGGTGCCGATCTGTTCGGTTCTTATGTGGCAACCGTTTTAGCTACGATGGTTTTGGGCAGAGAAACAAATGCCATGACTGATCATTTCGGCGGCATGTCTCCTATCCTGTTGCCAATGCTGATCGCAGCTATGGGCATTTTATTCTCCATCTTCGGGACTTTCTTTGTAAGAATAAGTGAGAGTGCAGGTTTAAGCACACAAAAAGTACAGAATGCATTAAATATGGGAAATTGGGGTTCTATTGTTTTAACAGCAATAGCTTCTTATTTCCTGGTTAATTATTTAATGCCTGAGACCATGATCCTGCGTGGACATGAGTTTACCAAGAATGGCATCTTCGGCGCTATCATGGTTGGTTTGGCGGTTGGTACTTTAATGAGTATCATCACAGAATATTATACAGCCATGGGCAAGCGTCCGGTTAACACAATTATCCGTCAATCAGGTACCGGCCATGCTACCAATATCATCGGTGGTTTGGCAATGGGTATGGAAAGTACTTTTCTTCCTATACTTGTTTTGGCTTCCGGTATTTATATGAGTTTTTGGTGTGCAGGTTTATACGGTGTAGCAATTGCTGCTGCCGGTATGATGGCAACAACAGCCATGCAGCTTGCCATTGATGCTTTTGGCCCTATCGCCGATAACGCAGGCGGTATTGCCGAAATGAGTGAGTTACCAAAAGAAGTTCGTGAAAAAACTGATATTCTGGATGCGGTTGGTAATACTACTGCTGCAACCGGTAAAGGTTTTGCCATTGCTTCGGCTGCGTTAACTGCTTTGGCTTTGTTTGCAGCTTTTGTAGGTATCAGCGGTATTGAAGGTATTGATATTTACAAAGCACCGGTTTTGGCCGGTTTATTTGTAGGTGGTATGATTCCTTTTATATTCTCTTCGCTTGCCATTCGGGCTGTTGGTGAAGCTGCTATGGCGATGGTAGAAGAAGTTCGTCGCCAGTTCCGTACCATTCCGGGCATTATGGAAGGTACCGGTAAACCTGAGTATGATAAATGCGTGGCTATTTCTACTGAAGCATCACTTAAGAAAATGATGTTACCCGGTGCTATTGCTTTATTATCTCCATTAATTATAGGTTTTGCTTTTGGCCCCGAGGTTTTGGGTGGATTTTTAGCCGGTGCAACAGTTTGTGGTGTATTAATGGGTATGTTCATGAACAATGCCGGCGGTGCCTGGGATAATGCAAAAAAATCTTTTGAAACCGGTGTTGAGATCAATGGAGAAATGTTCTACAAAAAATCTGAACCTCATAAAGCTTCTGTAACCGGTGATACGGTTGGTGATCCATTTAAAGACACATCGGGACCTTCCATGAATATTCTTATCAAATTGATGTCGATCGTTTCTTTGGTTATTGCGCCTACCCTGGCTTCTATGTATGGTAAGGCAATGCCAAAACATAGCATGCCTGAACAAGTGACTAAAGAAATCTCAATCATCAAAACGGACAGTACAAACACAATGACTGTTACTGCTAATTCAGATGCTTTAAAAGTGCCTACAGATAAGCTTATTGATGCTTTGGCTGCCGATAAATTAATTGAAAAAGATAACTACAGCCTTTCTTTAACCAAAGGCAAACTTACCCTGAACGATAAAGAACAAACTGCAGAAACAACAGCTAAATACAAATCATTGATTGATGCGCTGGGTAGTACAGATTTGAACATTAAGAACACAAAAAAATACTTGTAAAATATAATTGTTAAAATACCTGCTGTAAAAAGCAGGTATTTTTTTGTCCATTTCAACCTGTACTTTCCTATAAAAAAGTTAATTCCGTAGAAATTTATTTAAATGGATTTGCTATTTACCAGTAAATTCGTACATTGCCTTACGAAAACACTCGTACTATGACATTAATTAAGAATACAAAGCCCACCGAAAGCGAATTGGAGATACTGCAGGTATTGTGGAATGAAAAAGCTGCAACTGTTAGAACCGTACATGAAGAATTGCTGAAAACCAAGGATGCCGGTTACACCACTACCCTTAAACTGATGCAGATCATGTTTGAAAAAGGATTGGTAACCCGTGATGACAGCAATAAAACGCATATTTATCAACCTGCTGTTACCAGGGAAAAAACACAACAACAGTTCCTGAATAAAATGATCAATACTTTGTTTGCCGGCTCATCATCAGACCTGGTATTGCAGGCTCTGGGCGGTCATGATGCGAGTGATGCTGAACTGGAAAAAATTCAGCAACTGATCAACCAGCTAAAAAAAGATAAATAAAATATAACCTGCTGACCGGCAGGCTGGCTTTAAACGGTTAAACGCTTATGACCCAGTTTTATTACAGTTTCTGTATGGCTATGTTGCACAGCTTCTGGCAAGCTGCGCTTATTATGTTGCTGTATATTACTGTAGATAAGCTTGTTCACAGAAACAATGCTCCACTGGCTAAAAGAAATTTTTTATACAGCGCCATCTCCATTCAGCTCGTTTTATTTTTAATGACTTTCTCCTTATACTTTTTTGATACTAGTGGCATGGGCAGTTTTACAGGTCTTGTACAAAACATAACGGGTTTTGCAACCGGCAATAATTTACAAATGATAACGCCATGGATCTTCGGGTTATATATTTTCATGATCGGTTACAGGTTAATAAAGGCAATATATAGTTGGTATTATTTTAAACAGCAATACAAAAGCGGTCTGCAAAAACCACCTGTTGATCTTAAACTGTTTACCGAATTAAAGGCTTACCATTTTGGAATTAAAAGAAAAGTAAAACTCTGGTTAAGCAGTTCGGTACATACCCCTGTAACGTTTGGCTATTTTAAACCCATTATTTTATTACCCGTTACGCTGCTTAATAATATCAGTACAGAACAGGCCGAAACCCTTATCCTGCATGAGTTAACGCATATACGTACAAATGATTACCTGCTTAACTGGTTTTTAATTGCGGCTGAAACAATTTTCTTTTTTAATCCGTTTGTAACAGGTCTATGTAAAAAAATAAGACTGGAAAGAGAAAAAAATTGTGATATAAATGTAATATCGTTTGCATACTCCCCTGCCTTGTATGCGGAAACATTATTACAGGCCGAGCGGGTAAAACAACTTGTGCCCGGTTTTCAACTGGCTGCAGTAAATTCAAAAAAACACCTGCTCCAGCGTATCCAGTACTTTACCAGCGAAAAAGTAGTTAACCGTACACTGCGTTTTAATATTGTTGCTCCATTAATCGGGTTGGTTTTACTACTGATGCTTTCTGCCGCAGTTTTATTTCAATCCGGAGATTCGGCCTTACCTTTAAATACGGATGCGGGTTTACGCTATCTTCCTTTTAATTATTTGATTTCTGATGCTGAAGGTAGCAGCACAATCATTACCAGTCCTATTGCTAAAAATGGTGAAAATAAACCAGCACTACTACCCTTACTTCAAAAGACAGTTGCAGAAAATAAAATTAAAATTGCAACGCAACCCGTTAGTAAACCCCAACCAAATGAAGCAGCCGCAATAGTAGCAGAGCCACTTGACCTGAATTATGCCTTGCCCGTTAGCATCACAGAAAATGATGCTTCAAGACAGATCATAATTAAAGAGGAAGGCTCCGGAGCTGCATCTTTTAAAGTATATTACCTGAGTTTTGAAAATGGTAAATGGGTACTAGAACCAGAATGGGTTATAACCGCAAAGGAAATAATAACAGACTCAATTATTGGTAAAGTTGATTCCTTAAAAAGGACGGTGAGGAGAATTTATCCGACTCAGCAATAAACAGCAATTCAGTTTTTTTAACAGCAGATTTGAATTGAATATATACTAACTTTATTTGCTAAATATTTATCCCAATTCCCAATTCCCAATTCCCAATTCCCAATTCCCAATTCCCAATTCCCAATTCCCAATTCCCAATTCCCAATTCCCTACCAAATATTACGCGGACAACTGCTGCCATATTTATTTCCTAATAAAAATCCAAGAACAATTTCATGCGTTCCATTGGTATAAGCCTGCAGGCGTGAGGAACTTGCGTGTTCGTAAGCATAACTGATATTGAAGGTATTGGAAATATTTACGCCGATCATACCTGAGTAACCGCCCACCAGGTCGGCATAACGGTAGCTTGCACCGATCCATAAAAAATCCTGGTATTGTAATTTTACATTGGCATGTAAAGAAGTAAGTTGTGGCTGCCAGTATTGTACCATCACAGATGGTAACACAGAAATATCTTCCGACATGGCAAAACGGTAACCGACAGTGGCAAAAAAGTTAGGCGTAAAGGTTTCGCCATAGCTGGCATCTTTAACAAACTTCGCTTTTCCGGGGATAATATTCAAAACTGATACTCCTAAAAAGTAACGGGCAGAATATAACCACAATCCGGCTCCAATTTCGGGCTTTATTTTACTGATGGATCCATTGTTATATCCAATCGCCGGATCGTTGGGATCTAAATTACCCCACACAATTTTCGACCTGTCTAAACTTACACTGGACATACCAACATTTAAACCGGCAGCAATGCTTGTACGTGCACTTAACGGCTTATGATAGGCATAAGATACTGCAGCAGACCAACGGCTGATATACCCGGTTTTGTCATTGATCACCTGTAATCCCAGGCCGTGATGAGCAGGCGAAACTGCATATTCATCCCATGCCTTAGGACCGCCGGGATTTTCGCCGGGCACCTTGAAAGATGTAGCACTGGTACGCAGGTCTTTTTTACCCAAAGGCCCGTGAATAGTGAAATACGTGGTTACTGGCGCTCCATCAATACCGGCCCACTGGTTGCGGTAACTAAGTTTTACATCGGTATAATTCTCAATGCCGGTTATACCGGGATTAAGGATGTAATTGTTTAGAATATACTGCGTGTAGTATGGTTTGGACTGGCTATATGCCCCAAAACCTGTAAAACAAAGTATAGCGGCTATCGTAAATATTTTCTTCATGGCTTTCAGCTTTTTCTCTTGTCATTCCGGGGTACGGGAATTTGTTTTCGCTTTTAATAAAGTTCAATCTTTTTTTACTGAAAAAATGTTAATCATGTTTATAAAAATTTACAGCGATGTACGTTAATTACATCGCTGTAAGTGATCATTTATTTTAAGATGGTAACATAACCGGTTATAGGATCGCGGCCATTACCTGGTTCAATAATATAGTAATAGGTATCAAATGGTAAAGGCTTACCCTTTAAAGTACCATCCCATGGCGTATTGTAACCCCTTGATTCAAATACTAATTTTCCACTTCTTGTAAATATCTGTACCCTGTTATCTGGATATGTATTTAAGAATGATATTACCCACTTATCATTTATACCATCATTATTAGGTGTAAAAGTATTTGGTATTACCGGGAATTTGAGCAGTTTAACAAATACATCGTCGCTCAATTGACAACCACCCCTGGCCGTTACAGTTAACCGGTAGGTCATATCGGTTTTAGGGCTTATTACCCGGGGCCTGCTGATATGTGCATCGTTGAGGTAAAGGTTCGGTGTCCAGTTATACTGTGGATCATTGGCAAAAATTACAGCATCAAGTTGCACAGAACCACCTTCCAATACAGATTTGTCGGGCCCTGCATTTACATGCGGGTAAGGGTAAACGGTAAATGGTTTATATGGATTAGTCACCGGCAACACATTGATGGTATCACTGTTACAGCCAAAGCTGTTTACCGTATACATGGTAATAATATAAGTGATGGTATCAGCATAAGTATGGGTAACCGGGTTTATCAGTTCGGTTGTACCATCTCCCAAATCCCAATGCCATTGGTTTACAATGCCATCCCTGCCGTCTGTATTATCGGTAATGGTAACATTATCACCAATACAAACACTTGGTTTGCTGAAAACAAAATCAGCTTTTGGTTGCGGATGAATGCTAGTCATGGGAACAGAAAGTGCCGTTACACAACCGGGTAATCCTCCGTTTAATATCGGAACAGCTATACTGGTTGCAGTCAATATTACCGTAAACGGACCGGTACCGGAAGTATACCAGTGCGTTGGATGAAGACTAGGATCCGTCAGTGAGCCATCTCCAAAATCCCATTTATAAGTGTTGTTAAGTAAATTTGCTGTTGTATTGGTAAACTTAACAATTGCATTTGGAATACAATATGCAGGTTTATCAACTGTAAATGAAGGCACCGGGTAAGGATGTACAACGATCTGTCCATCGGCACTTGCTTTAACGCAACTATTACCGGTTGTTGTTATCAGGTAATTAAACGGACTTCCAGCAGTTGAAGTTGGTGTTCCGCTTATTTTTAAAATATTTCCTGTAACTACACCTGTTACACCCGGAGGCAAATTAGCAATGGTTACGTTATTAGCACCACCACCCAAATTATAAAAGATATCATCAATAGCTGTATTAATACAAACAGACTGCATGGTATCACCTGAACTAAAGGCAATGGTATGATCAGGATCAACCGTGATCTTACCTGTTGCAAAAGCAGGTACACAGGTATTTCCGGTTGTATTTACGGTATAATTGAAAACAGGGCCGGGTAATGTGGTTGCAGGCGCACCGGAAATGGTTAATTTATTTGCCACAACAACAAAACCAACACCTGCGGGTAAACCGGTAACAGTGGCATTTGTTGCTCCCCCGCCTAACGTGTAGGTAATGGGGTTAATGAGGTTATTGATACATCGGGTTTGTATATTATTACCCGGAACATCTAACGAAATAGTATGATTAGGCCCTACCGATAGCGACATGGTTGTATCTGTACTTAAACAACCATAAGTAGATACATTATGCATCCGCACAATAAAGGTACCCGGTGCTGTATATGTATGCGTGAACGGGATTGATGGTGGACGGTTTTGTAATCCTGTAAGGTCTCCAAAATCCCAAACTATATGATCTAATATTACGCCGGCCGGAACAGTTGACAGGTCGGTAAATAAAACCGGAACCTGTTCGCAGATAGGCGTTACAACATTAAATGTTGCATGTGCTGTATCCAGTACATTGATGAACCTGGTTAAAGTATCAATACAGCCACCCGGGTTACTGGCTGTCCAGGTGTATTTAATAGCATGCGTACCTACACCGGCTATTTGCGGATCGAATATACCACTGCTGGTAATATAAGGGCCGCCGCTGTAAGTAGCTGTGCCGGGTACACCTCCTATCTCACTTGCCTGTGTTATCTGGAAAGGAGGAACCAACAAACAACTGGCAGGCATAGCATTGAACTGCACTATTGGTGTAGCATATACAGTAAGATTTTTTGGTGCTGAATTATTAAAACAGATAACGCCCGAGTATGCGATAATACGTACTGAGTAATTTACGGTTGTCTGCAGGGTTGGGTATTTATGCCTGTAAATACCATTGGGTATTGGATTAAGTATTGTTTGAAAAACACCTGGCGCACCTGCTACATCCCAATATATATCAATCCGGGTAACACTGCCAAAACCAACAGTTGACTGGTTGGTAATGGATGCTGAATCGCTGCTGCATGAATTGACAGGTGTAAAAACTGCAAGTGGATCGGCAGAGTTGATGACGATAGGTAATGTTATAGTATCCCTGCAACCAAGGCTACTCGTTACAATTTGCCTTACCAGGTAATTACCGGTTGAAGTATATAAATGTAAACCATTAACACCTGTCGAACTATTAAGCGGACCACTACCCGGGTCACCATAAAGCCATTCATTCAATGGCCTGTTGATGGTTCCAACTGCAATTTTACTGGTATCTGTAAATGGTGTGGCCACATCGTTTATACAAACATCAGGTACAATAAAGCCCGCTTGTGGACGGTTATTTATAGTAACTGCAATATTTGCGATTGGATTGCTGGTACAGCCTTTATCTGTGGTTACGGTTAAGGTTACATTATAGGTTCCTGCCGCAGCATAAACATGCGTTGGATTTTGCTGGTTGCTCGTAGGAGGGCCATCTCCAAAATCCCAGGTCCAGCCGTTTAATGCACCACTATTCGGTGTTGATCCATCAGTAAAACTAATAACCCTTGTCTCACAACTTGGTGCAGTATACGTGAAGCTGGCTGTAGGTAGCTGATCAACCAATATAGTACCGGATAAACTGTTTTGAACACAGGTACCGCTTGTTGTAACGGTATAATTAAATAATCCTGCAACGGTAGGTGTTCCGCTGATGGTAAAGACGCCTCCTGCATAAACACCTGTTACACCTGCAGGTAAACCGGTCACACCTGCACCGGTTCCTCCACCGGAAACAGCATAGGTAATATTTATTATAGTAGAATTTCTGCAAAGTTCCTGCGATGTTGTTGGTACCGCCGAAGTTAAAACGATAGATGCATCCGGATTTACAGTAATGGTACCGGTTGCAGTTGGTATCACACAAGGGCCGGTTGTTGTTACCGTATAATTATACGGGCTGCCTGCAGTGCTTGTTGGCGTACCTGAAATGGTAATAACCCCACCGGCATAAACGCCGGTTACTCCTGGTGGTAAACCACTAACACTGCCGCCCGTAGCTGTTCCGCCAACGGCGTAAGTAATATTGGTTATTGGCACATTTATGCAACGTGCCTGGTTATCTGTACCTGCAGCCGATGTTAACATTAAAGTGCCATCTGCTGTAACGGTAATAGTACCCGTTGCAGATGGTTTTACACATGGGCCGGTTGTTGTAACTGTGTAATTGAATACGCCTGCTACAGTTGGTGTACCTGAAATGGTAATAACACCGCCTGCAAAAACACTTGTAACCCCTGCCGGCAAGCCGCTTACGCTACCGCCCGTACCCGTACCACCAACTGCATAAGTAATATTTGTAAGTGTGGGAGTATTAATACATAAAGTCTGATTATCGGTTCCTGGTCCCGAGGTTAAGGCCAGGGTTGCATTATCAGTAACAGTAATGGTACCCGTTTTTGATGGTGTTACACATGGGCCCGTGGTACTTACTGTATAATTAAAAATGCCAGGTACTGTTGGTGTTCCGGTAATAGTTACTACGCCTGCTGCAAATGATCCGGTAACGCCTGTTGGCAAGCCACTGACGCTGCCACCGGTTCCGCTTCCTGCAATATCATACCTGATATTAACAATAGGGTTGTTAATACAAACAGTTTGGTTATCATTATCACCAGCCCTTAAAGTAACCGTGGCATCGGGTGTAATATTGATTGTTATGGACTGACCTGCAATATTGCGGCTGCAAGGCGTACCAACTGGTGTTGCATTGCTTACTCCAGTTAAATTATAGGTAAACGGACCTGCAACATTGGTAGGTGCATTAATTGTATAAATACCTCCTGTACTGGGTGGAGTTGTTAAGGTTGCACCGCCATTAATATTATAGCTGAAAATATATTCAGCTGTACCATCTGTACCTGTAAAAGTTACAGGTACCGAAGGAACTGAGTTGATACATACAGTTGTATTTCCATTGACAGTTGCAGATGGGATTAACGGAACATTCACCTGGTTTATAATAGTATCGCTAAAACAGCCCGGCGTTGTTATGGAAAAATACTTAACATTATGTATGCCGGCTGTAGAAAATGTGTGTATTGGGTTTCTAAGTCCAGAGGTATTGCTTGCACCACTTCCTGGATCATCAAAATTCCAGTAGAAATAATAGGTTGATTTTGGGATTTGCGGTGTAGTTTCTGTAAATTGATAAGGCTCAGCTACACAACCTCCGGGAGTCCAGGTAAAGCTTGCTATAGGCGGGTCTGATACTGTTAGGTCAAAATCTATATCCTGTACAGATCCACATTCCCCATTTGGCACAAAGGTAGTTATGGTTATGGGATATACGCCAACAGTTGAAAACGTATACTGAATAGGTATGGAATACCAGTGAATATTTCTGCCATTAACTGTAGTAACAGAATCTTCAGCTATATTGCCAGTATTATCCACATAAACTGTATTGTTGTTTGGCAACATCCCTGGCGCTCCATGAAAATCCCAGTGCATAGAATCCGGAATATAAGGTAAAGACACTTTAAACCTGAAAGGAGAATTGGTACATACAGAAGGTGTTGTTTCTATACCATATTGAGTTTGTACGCCTATTTGCTGGTAAAGATCTTTGATATTTGTACCCGCATTATAGCCATAGGATTCTGCATTGCCAAAACCATAAGCAACCGCATTAAATCCTGAATCTGATTGAATGACATGGAAGCCAGCTCCAATTGGAGCAGGAAGTGTCAGGTGATATCGTAAGTATGAAAAATTAGGATCCTGCGGGTGTACTGTAAAAGATGCTGCCGGAACAGTAACACCATCTAATTTAAATGAACTGATGGCAGTACCCGTATTAGGAATAACTACATTAAAATTATGCGTTGTAATCGCAAAATTCGGTGTTGCATTCCATAATACTTTATTAATGTTCTGCTCTACAGCACTCAGGTAAATAACTTCCGGATCTCCCGGATTACCATTTCCGCAGGCATTCTGTGATGTAAAATACTGGGCAACCATTATAGCACTGTCAGATTCAATTAACTGCGGCTGATTGGTTGAAGGAATTTCATAATAAAAATTATTCTGTAATGGCAAAGCGGTTACTGAACCATTAATTTTAACTTTACTAGCAGGATCGGAAACACAAACTCTGTAAATATTATTTGCCTGGTTGCCAAAAGCCGGTAGCGTTAAATATTTTTTGCCCCAGGCATTCTTGGGCATAGCCTGAACCATATAATTATCTGATGAGGAGCTGTTATTATTGCAGGTTATACTTATTCTGCCACTGCCGGAAAAAAGGGATATTTTTTTACAGCCGCTGCCATTGTTTACACTTTGAACTTTTGAACCGGTAAGATCATAACCTGTACAAACCGGATTACAGTTATTGGGACTACTGATTAACGAACCCATCACGTTGTAAATCTGGCCCTGTGTCAGATTTACAACATACGTATTTCCTGCCACCCAGCCCCCAACTGTGTTACCAGTAGGTGTAATTTTTAATGTTGTGGTACCGGTATCTGTTGCTATCACGTAAAACCAACAGTTAGAAGCGACTGAATTAGACCAGTTTTTATAGTTAACAGAATAGTATTCTCTCCCCAAAGTATTTGTTGGAAATAAAATAGTTGCGCCTGAAACACTCTGATTGTAAACATGCGCATATGCTACCATCGGCTTGTCACTTGTGATGTGAATCCCTTTATCTGATAATCCTTCAGTTAACAATCGGGCATCATTAGCACCGGTTTTTGGTATGGTAGCAGATGTGACCACACTATTTCCGGCCCCTGTTGTAATATTTTGTGTATAGCCTGTACTGGGAATGGTTATGGTGATGTTTGTCACCTGTTCTGTAGCAAAATAAAGGACCATATCCTGACTACCTCCCCCCCCGCCATTAGTCATTTGCTGGTGATATCCATACCCTACCCAAAAATCTTTCCCTTTATTACTGAAATCCTGCGCAAAACCGGTTAATGATGTTAAAATAATTATGGCGAGAAGTAAATTTTTTCTCATAATGCTTGGTATAAATTGAGTTTAGCAATTAATTAATTTAGTAAAACCGATAACCGGATGCTACGTTAGGGGATAATGTTGCTTGACCAGGATAAAAGAAATACCGAAGTTTTACACAGGGAAGGGACAAGCCAAATATAAAGATTTAAAACGAAAATAGCGCATTTGAATTTGGCTATTTTCAGAGGCTGATCTGCATAGTTCCTTATTGTAAAAAAAGCTCAAGTAATACCCGTAATTTTTCTGCAAAATAATGATACCTGTACCCGGCATGACTGTTAGTTAAAAACAAAAAAGCCGTATATAACTGCAGTTATTATCTAAGAATTCAGTTTTCACAGTAAGCATTTGCAATAAACTTCTGAATAATCATTCTACCCATCCCAGTTCCTTCTACTTCGGAGGGAGGTTGGGGTGAGGCCAAACAAAAAAGCCGCATAGAAATGCAGCTTTTGTTAAGAATCTCTCGATTCTGTAACCCCCAAAGAAAACATCGTAAACCTAGCACTTACGTTTAGTAACCTGGGGGGCAGGTTATAAACGTGGTTATGGGTTTTATTATTTGCTGGTAATTAAATATTATTTTGTTAGTGTCTTTACATCCTTGTCCAGTTCACCCCTCACTTAAAAAATGCTGCCGTTTTAAAACTGTTGTTGTTTACCATTTCTTACTATCCATTGTGATGGCATAGCCTGTATAACTGGTTGTTTTACCGGTTGCAGACCTTTAAAACCAAATTCCTGCAACACATTCAACTTAAAATTCAATAAACTGGTAATGATCTTTTTCATAAAGCTGGATTTTAAAAAGTTAGAACGACTGTCTGAGCCGGATGATTCCGGGGCAAGAAATATACCGGCAGCTGGTTTATACCTTCTGCCGATATACTATTTAAGCCCCATTTTTATTACAGTTTGTTTGGATAACAAAATTTGACCGTTTGGATTAGCAGTTTGCACAGTTGCTGTTTCAGATGCCCTGTTATTTATATTAATACTTGAAACTTCTGTTTTAGGAAACACAGTTACCGTATTGTTCATTTGCACAGCCATTATTTCGCTGTAATGAACCTGGTTATCAGTATCAATCTGCTTTAAGCGATAGTAAACAGTTTTACCTTTTTTAACTTCCCCCGCAGCTTCTTTAAACTTATACATTTTACCAGAGGTTCCTGTTGCTTCAAAACCATCCAATACCATTGCAACAGTTGTAAAGACCTTCTTATCCAAAGATCTTTCTACCTCAAAATGACTATTATTTTGTTCAGATGCAGTAACCCAGTTAATAAAAACTGAATTTTCAGTAGCCGTGGCAGATAAAGAAGCATATTCAATACCTGTGTAAACCGGTTTAATTATACCTGGTATAGATTGATTACCTGTTAAAGCAATTGCTTTACCGGCAAATAAGGAAATTAATAATGTAGATAGAAGAGTTAAAAGTCGGTTGACTGATAATACAGATGTAAAAAACTTCATTTTCTTGTGGTTTGTGGTTTCTAAAAATAATTCAACAATGGTTTTAGTACTTAAAAAGCTACCGGGCCAAAATTGGTTGGTTTTTTAGAGGGCAATTGGAGGTTAAGGTTTTAAAAGAGAGAATAGCCGAGGTAATGGTCATTTTCAATTTCATCACAAACATAATACGTTTTTCGGAAAACGCAAATTTATCTGACCGTAATTTTACTGTGAAAGAGGTGTTAATACGTAAAAAGTGCTTTTTTTTGATTTTTTTCTACCTTAAGTAGTATTTATTCTACAAATCATCTAACATTATTGTAAAAAAATTAGAAATCTTTTTTTAACTCATTACAATAATTTTCGATCAGGTTCAAGATCAGTACAATTTAAATAACACCCAGGCATATTTTCTACATTGCTTTTATTAAATATAAATAGCAGCAAAAACCTACCGCTTCCTTAAGTTAGTCATTTATAAAACACTGGCTTTACTATTCATATAATTATGCCATTTCAGATAGCTCAATTCAATATGTCTTCAGTCTAGACTACAGACATTTTGACCGATTTATTAAAATACAGCGTCAATTAAAAAAGGGAGGAATTAGCGCCTTTAGAAAAATCATTTTTACTTTAATGAATACATTTTGTAGGGTAGCCCGAGATCATCAAATTTTGTCTTCATAAAAAACAAATATTTACAATATATAAAATTGCCTATAGTTATTTAATAGTAAATAATTATAATAAATTAATTATCTTGGTTTTAAATTATTTTATTTAAAAAATACAATTAAGACAATAAAATTTGTCTATTTGCCCTAAATTATGTAAAATTTAATAAATTATATCATAACTAATTTATTAAATAAATAATGTTAAAATATTGATTATAAATTAATAAGTATATAAATTAATAAACTAATCATATTAGTGTATTAATTTTGAAGGGCTCTGACAATATTACATACAAAAATCTAATTTTATTAGCAGGACAAATAATGACAAAAATGTCATTATTTGGCGACTATATACTTCCCACCACAGCTTTTTTCATGACGGTTTGCCACCCTCCTAACCTTGTTAGTAAGGCTGTTTAACAGATGTATAAAATGTGATTTAATATGACTGAATGTCAGTAACTATCGAAAGAACTTTGGTTAAAATTTTAGTAACCAAATAAAACATTAAAGCAATGGAATTTAAAAATCTTAAAGAACTAATGACCTATTTAAAGGATGAAACAAGATGCAGGGAATACTACGCACATTTACGCTGGGGAGGTAATCCGATCTGTCCACATTGTATGGCTCATTCACCCTATTTGATTAAGAACGGCAAATTGTACCGGTGCAGCGATAAGACCTGTAAAAAGGATTTTTCGGTAACTAAAGGGACAATATTTGAGAAATCAAAAATCTCACTGGCTACATGGATGGGGGCAATATTCATTTTATCAGGGCATAAAAAGGGCATTTCATCTTGTCAAATTGCAAGGGATTTAGGAGTAACACAGAAAACAGGATGGTTTTTATTGCACCGTATAAGGCATATAATGGGTGACCCTGACCCAGAACCGTTAACCAATATTGTAGAAATAGACGAAACATACGTAGGAGGCAAATTTGCCAATATGAATAGAGGGAAGCGCAGATTTATGCAGGAAAACCAACTGGATAATAAAACGGCTGTAATGGGCTTATTGGAAAGGGACGGCAAAGCCAGGTTAACACTTATCGGGGCTAATACCTTCAAAGAAGTAATAAAAGACAATGTAAAGGAGGAAGCAACCATAATGACCGATAGTCATTTAGCTTATCAGGGTTTAGCTTTAGAATATGCAGGGCATGGAGTTGTAAACCACAGCGAAATGCAGTTTAGGGACGGTATTGCCTATACTAATACGGTTGAGGGATTTTTTAGCCAGTTAAAACGCTCCATATTCGGTATTTATCATAGTGTAAGCCCAAAGCATTTACAGAAGTACTGCGAAGAAACAAGCTACAGGTATAACACTCGTAAAATAACAGACCGTGACCGCTTTGTAAATAGTATGATGCAAGCAAACGGTAAAAGGCTTGATTATAAAACCCTTATCCAGAAACAATCATTTAAAAAAGATGAAAATATTAATCCTTAAACCCTATTTTTATGAGCAAAAGAAAGATAATGCACCATAATTTCAGAGAACAAGTAAAAGACGATCTAAAACTAATTGAGGAAAATTATTATTTAGCTAACAATAATTTTGATAAGCCTGATTTTGCCTTTAATTTTTGGGTAATGGATAAACTTTATAATGAAGACCCAGAATTAATATTAGATCAAATTACAGAATACAAAGACTTTGCTATTGATTGTTTTATCCATTATGAGGATACAAAAGAGCTATTTATTATTCAAAATAAGTATTATAGCGAGGATACTAAGTTAGTTAGAAATATGGCCGCTGATTTTTTAATAACCCCTTTATCAAAACTAAATAGTAATACCTATACCAAAAATGAGGAATTAAATAATTTATTCCAATTAATAAAAGACGATTCAGAGTATATAATAAATTTCCACTTTTACTTATTTAATGAAAAAACTGATGAAAACATAGAAAGATTATTTACTGATTTTAATCTTCAACATAAGGGGAAAGAAGGCAAACCTGTAATACAGTCTAAAATATTTTATTTCTCCGACATTTACAATAAGTACTACTACGATCCTTATAAAAAGGATAAGCATTTTGATTTTACTATCAGTACAAATACAGGTAAAATGTTAATGCAAGTTTTACCAGACCAAAGAGATTATGAACTCCCTGCTTCAATGATTGAGGCGTATTATATTATGACACCAATTACCGATGTATATAAAATGTATGATAGCGCATTAAAAAAAGAGTATCCTATATTTCAAGAAAACATAAGAGAATATTTAGGGAAAAGCCCTATCAATGAAGGGATTAAAAAAACATTAGAAAATGAAAATTTGGAAGAACGGTTAAATTTCTTTTATTATAATAATGGGATTACAATTATATGTGATTCAGCTAAAAATGAAGGCAGGATAAGGGGTAAAAATCCTCTTAAATTAGTCAGGCCACAAGTAGTAAATGGATGCCAAACGGTTAACACGATTTACGAGGTATTAAATAATTATGCCAAAAAAGACCCAACATTTGAATTAACAAAAGAGCAATTCGGTAATGTTTTCGTCATGGTTAAAGTGTTGGTTAAAAAGAAAGATTTGAATGCAGATGTTTATATGGATATTGTGAAATATACTAACAAACAAAATGCTTTAGGAGAAAAAGCATTTGCATCAAATAAAGAAGAATTTTCCGTACTGCAAAGGAATTTAGAAGATAGGGGGTTTTTAGTTTTGATTCAGGGCAGTGATAAGCACTCTTTTGAGCAAAAATATCAGAATAAGGCACTACAAGATTTATTAACAAAGGCAAATAAATATAGTAACAAGTTAGAACTTAAAATAACAAAACTTTCAGAGCTATTTATACCTTTAGAGAGCCTCTTACAGGTTTACTTAGCTTTTATGTTGGATGGTTATTATGCTTATACTAAAAAACCAAAACTGCTAAAATCAAATGTTGGTAAAACAGAGATAAATTATTATGAAAAATATTCTCTTAAAATTCAGGAAAACTTAACATCTACTAATCTTATTAATCTTTGGTTACTTTTTAAAAAAGCTGAAAAAGATAGGTCAAAAAAAGAAAAAGTACCTATCCCATATTATGTTATAGGATTTTTAGGACAATTTTTAACTGAAAAAGAGCCAAATAATATATCGTCTTTTTTGGATAAATTTTTTGACCAAAAGCAAGATGATATACTTAACCAGTATGCTTTTTTATGTGATCTTACAGGTAATTATAAAATTGAGTATAAGGATAAAACTGGAGTTGAGTATAACGATATGATAAAAAAAGAAATTGAAAGTAAAATACTTATACCCGAATTAAACAAATTAGGGGGTAGTAGAACCTATGTATCAGTTAAGGATAAATTAGAAAGACTACAAGACAAATAAAATGGCAAAAAATAAAGCAGCTAAAAAAGAAGAAAGCATAAAGCTAAACATGGGCTTTGAGGAGGCTATGAAAAAGGCTCTGAATACTCCTTTGCCACCTAAAAAGGCAGTTAAGAAGAAAACCAAATAATACGCCTTACTAAGGCAAAAAAGTTCTTTGAAATTTTGTGGAAAGTTGTTTTATTGCAATCTCATTGCAATAATGAATAGTTAAATAACTGTGTAATTTTTGGAAATACTTGGAAAATATTGCAATTTTACAGTATTAATTACCTAAATTACTTGTGAATTATTTCAACTATTTTCCAGTTTTTAGGGTTTAATTATAAAACAAACTTCGCAATGGAAAACATTTTTCAAAAACCTGACTACCCATTTTCTTTCTGGAATGGTCTTTTTTCATTCTTTTGGATGCCCGAAAGAAGAATTGACAGGATAAGGACAAAACTGGACAAAAATCAAGAATGCTCACCAATTAAGGATGATTGGATAAAAGTAGGTGGTGACCTTAAAAGTGCTTTTGATAAAATAAAGCAGGAAGAAAAATTCGAGGAACTTCAAGATGCCTAAAAGCAGCAAAAGGGTTAAAAAGAATAATCCTTCTAAACCTATAATGTCAAATAAGCCCATACAACATAAGCCAGCCACAACAACAACGAGTCTCACTCATACCCAAATAAAGGGACAGATATTCCATAGTGATTATCCACCGCCTGAAATGATGGAAAAATACAAGGAAGTTGACCCTGACTTCCCTAATCGTTTATTAAAAATGGCAGAAGAACAAGGGGCGCATAGAAAATGGGCTGATCGTATATTAATACGTGGTTCATTAATATTAGATACTTTAGGAATGATATTAGCCCCGGCATCTGTTGCAGGTATTCTTTTTGTAGGTTATCTGTTCATGAAAAATGGATATGGAAATGAAGGAGCATGGATAATTGGTACTGTAACTGTAACCCTTGCAATAGCCTTTATTACAAGAGGCAGGCGAAATCCTAATCAAAAAAAATAGCTCTATTTAAAATTTCACTTTAAGTAGCCAATCCACAAAATCAATAAACGCAATAATAAAAGCGGCAATTTATAAACCAAATAAATGTCAAAAAATGTATTGCTCATATTTATTATAACATGGTGTTAAAAAGGACTGTAAGACAAATTGACAAAAACAAAATAGACTATCTATCAACTACTTATGTCGTCTTGTGGTGGTAGATATATAGTCGCCCATTATTTGTCAAGTAAGATAGTTCCCTTAAATTACAGTCTGAAAAAAGTAAGCATGAAAATTAAGAACCTCACCTACCCTACACTATTTTTAACGATGCTGTTTTTAGCGACATCATGTCAGGCACCCAAAGATCTTGTGTACAGGGAATTTAAAAATTTGAAAGTTGATAAAGTGGGATTTGCGGCTACAACCCTGAAGCTGGACCTTATTTATTACAATCCTAATAATTTTGGTTTACAGCTCAAATACACCGACCTGGATATTTTTGTTGATGACAATTACCTCGGGCATAGCAGTCAGGATTACCAGATATCGATTCCACGGCTGGCAGAATTTACCATGCCGCTGGCTATTGAAGTAGACATGAAAAATTTGCTGAAAAATGCTTTACCAACATTATTAGGCAAGGAAGTGATGGTGAAAATTACCGGTACCGTAAAACTTGGGAAGGCTAATGTGTATAAAACATTCCCGGTAAATTATACCAGTTTACAAAGATTCTCTGCTTTTTAAGAAGAATAAGCTGGTCTCTAAAGCCATGAGCAGGCACTGAGCAAGCACTATGGAAGGTTGGATAACTGTAAAAATCTGAAATTTTAGATTATTGAAGGATTACAGGTTTCGGTTTTGCTGCTTCTATCTGTAATTTACATTCTTTGGGAAGCCTTTTATAGGCCGATTCTTCGGCTTCCACATCATCTGCATCAAAACCAAGGTTTGCAATAGCTACTTTAATATTTTCGAGTGTGGTACGGTCATTTAACCAGGTTACGGTAGTTGTTTTTTGCCTGATATTCACCCTTACCGAAGTAACCCCTTCAGTATGGCTTATGAAGAACTCTACCTTATCCTTACACTTATCGCAAAGCACCGTAGGCGTTTTAATGATTGCTTTACCGGCTACTTTTTGTGTTTGCTGGTATTGGGCAAAACTGCTGGCTGTAAAACAAAATAGCGCTATAAAACCGAGTGTAAATACCTTCATACAACTATAAATTTTATTAAAGTTATTAAATCCCCTTCCAATTGGCCGGATCGGACCGCCAATTTAACAAGGTATTTTGTTCTGATTCGACAATAATGCCTTTTTCAACTGCCAGGCTTATTAATGTTTGATAATTTGTGAGTGACTGATAAGGGATATTGGCCGTTTTAAAAGCCGTATCTGCAATTTCAAACCCATAAGTAAAAATAGAAACCATACCGATAACTTCTGCACCCGCTGCTTTTAATACATCACAAACCTGAAGACTGCTTTTACCGGTTGAGATCAGATCCTCTATAACTAAAACCTTTTGCCCCTTTTCAAGTGCTCCCTCTATTTGATTACTCAATCCATGTTCCTTAGGTTTAGGTCTTACATAAATATAAGGTAACTTAAGCTGATCGGCCGACATAGCACCCCAGGCTATACCGGCAGTTGCAACACCGGCAAGTACATCTGCTTCCGGAAATCTTTCAAAAATAACGCTGCACATTTCGCTTTTAATAAAATCGCGGATATACGGGTAAGATAAAACTTTGCGATTATCACAGTAAATCGGGCTCTTCCAGCCACTTGCCCAGGTAAAGGGTTCTTGCGGGCTCAGTTTAATTGCATTAATTTGTAAAAGCTTTTCAGCTACGGCTTTTTCGTTAGTCATGCTGCAAAGGTAATAAATAGCTATGAGCTGAGAGCTTTGAGCTGCGAGGAAAACAGCTGTAAGCAAAACAATAAAATATTAAATTTGGCGGATGCAGCTTGTTGCTCACAGCTAACCGCTCAAAGCTTACCTTTTATGCACATCAATATTTATTTTGGCGATAAACCCGTAATTCTTTGTAATGAGATCGACAAAGATTTGAATGAAATATTGCATCACCCGGATGCGGTTTTTGTGGATGAGGTATCGTCCAGGGCAATAAAATCAATGTTGCACGAAATAAAAAAAGAAGAATTTCATGCCGGTGTTATCTGGCATAGCGACCTCGATCAGTTAAAAGAGACTTTCTTTAAAAATTTTAAGATCATTGAAGCAGCCGGCGGCATTGTACAAAATGAAAAGAAAGACCTGCTGTTCATACATCGCCTGGGCAAATGGGACCTGCCCAAGGGCAAGATAGAGCAAGGAGAAAAAGAAGAAGAAGCTGCTGTACGTGAGGTTACAGAAGAAACTGGTGTAACCGGGCTTCAACTAAAAAAGAAGATCGGCGAAACCTACCATGTATATGATGCATTTGGCAAACACTTTTTAAAAATATCTCACTGGTATCATATGGCCTGTTCATCAAAACAGGCATTGCAACCCCAAACAGAGGAGCACATAACTGAAATAAAATGGGTAAGAACAAAGGATATTAGGGAGCCTTTACAAGATACCTATCCTTCAATAAAGAATATACTGGCTACTTTTTTTGATACGCCTTGATGGTTGAAAGGTTCCTGTTAACTTTGGCAACTCAAATACTGACGATTGACGATTGACGATTGACGATTGACGATTGACGATTGACGATTGACGATTGACGATTGACGATTGACGATTGACGATTGACGATTGACGATTGACGATTGATTAATTTACCGGTTTCTTCAAAATAGCAACCGTTAACCTGCTGATACAAACCAGCTTCTGCCTTTCATCATGAATTTTTATATCCCATACATGTGTGGATGCACCAATATGCAATGGTGTGCAGGTGGCAGTTACATAACCAGTACTAACGCCGCGAATATGATTGGCATTAATTTCCAATCCTACACAAATAAACTTATCGGAATCAATTACAAAATGAGAAGCAACGCTGCCGATACTTTCTGCCAGTGCACAACTCGCCCCACCATGAAGCAACCCATAAGGCTGTTTGGTGTGGTCATTTACAGGCATGCGCATTACCAGGTAATCATCACCCAGTTCAACCCATTCCATTCCTAAAAACTCACCCATTGTTTTTGGGCCTAAGGGATTTATATCAGGTAAAGAGAGGAATTTATTGAACCAGATTGACATGATTGATTATTGATTTGTAAAATTATTGATATGGCATAATTTGTTTAATGATCTCTTTTAAATTTTCTTTTTTCTCCAAAAAAGAAACAAAAAAAAGAGCCAGACAAACGATTACATCCCGTTTGTCGGATAGTTCCCTGATTAAACTTTTGTACTACTGTAAACTGTTGATTTGTTCCCTGATATTAAATTCATAAGCGTTTGAAATATCGCCAGCTCTCTGAAACCTTAAGAAGTTAGATATGAAACATTAAAATTTATTTTTTCTTTTTGATGGATTGATTTACAACATCGGGTAAAAACTGTGATACATTTCCGCCATTGCGAAGCACATCTCTCACCAATGTGGATGCAACAGAAGTAAACTGGGGCAGGCATGTAAGGAAAATGGTTTCAATTTTATTATCAATACTCCTGTTCATATCGGCAATGGCTTTCTCGTATTCAAAATCATTGACGTACCTGATACCACGCAGGATAAAATTTGCCTTTACTTTTTTACAGCAGTCAACTGTTAATCCATCATAAGCCAATACCTCTACCTTTGGATTATCCTTGTAAATTTCCCTTATCCATTGTAAACGCTGCTTTTCGCTGAACATGGGTTTTTTATTGCTGTTACGGCCAATACCAATAACGAGTTTATCAAATAAAGGAAGTGCTCTGTCAATAATATCAGTATGCCCTAAAGTAACAGGATCAAATGTGCCGGGAAATAAACAGATGCGGTTCATTGTTGAATGGATAATTGATAATTAAATAATGGATAATTTTTTAGACTTATAGACTTAACTGCTATCGTCTACAATGTACAAAATGTCAGCATAAAAATCAGGTAATTATTTTCGGATACATTATCAATTATCCATGAAACAATTATCCATTGTTCTTGTTTCCTGCCAGCAAATAAAGCGCCGCCATCCTTACCGCTACCCCGTTCTCTACCTGTTGCAAAATAATAGACTGATTGCTGTCTGCCACATCGCTGTCAATTTCCACACCCCGGTTAATGGGTCCCGGGTGCATAATTACAATTTCTTTTTTTAAGCCATCCAGTAATTTGCGACTTACACCATAAGCCAGATTATACTCTCTTAAGGATGAAAAAAGTACCTGGTTTTGTCTCTCTAACTGAATACGCAATACATTTGCCACATCGCACCATTCCAGCGCTTTCTTAATATTGTATTCAACTTTTACATTCAATGCCTCGGCAATATATTTTGGAATTAGTGTTGGCGGTCCGGCAACCATTACCTCGGCACCCATTTTATTTAACAGGTAAATATTACTTAGCGCAACCCTGCTGTGCATGATATCTCCTATTAAAACAACCTTCTTACCTTCCAGGCTTCCCAGTTTTTCCTGTATGGATAAAGCATCCAGCAATGCCTGTGTAGGATGCTCGTTGATACCATCGCCGGCATTAATAATAGCAGCCGGAATATGTTTGGCTAAAAAATGCGGTGCCCCACTGGCGCTATGCCGCATCACCACCATATCCACTTTCATACTTAAGATATTATTCACTGTATCCAGCAATGTTTCACCTTTGGATACAGAAGATGCCGATGCAGAAAAATTTATGGTATCGGCGCCCAGTCTTTTTTCTGCCAGTTCAAAAGATATCCGGGTACGCGTAGAGTTTTCGTAAAATAAATTCACGATCGTAACATCACGTAACGAGGGTACTTTCTTTACAGAACGCTGCAATACTTCTTTAAACTGTGTGGCGGTTGATAAAATAAGTGAAATATCTGACGGGGTGAGGTCTTTAATGCCCAATAGATGTTTGGTAGATAGTTGCATTAAGAAGCGAAGTTAAAGCTTTGATAGAGATTATACAAATTTTGTACAGTATAAGATCAAAATGGATAATTTAAGAATGGATAGTGGATAATTTTTTCAGATTATTACTGCTTTTGTTTCAGTAGAAACTCAGATATTTTAAACCTGCCTACCGGCAGGCAGGCATTATCAATTATCCATTAATACAAAAGCACCGCCTCCTTATCCCACTCCACTTTTACTTTTTGAGAGATCACGGTATCAATAGCTTTACCGCAATAATCTGGCTGGATGGGTAGTTCACGGTTAAATCTCCGATCAACAAGCACACATAATTCCACTTTTTGTGGCCTGCCAAAATCCTGTAATGCATCCAATGCGGCACGGATGGTGCGCCCGGTATACAGTACATCATCAATTAAGATAACTTTTTTCCCTTCAATGGAGAATGAAATATCAGTTGTATTGGCAACATGCAGTTCATCACGTACATCATCGCGGTAAAAGGTAATATCCAAAATGCCGTATTGTATTTTTTCACCAGGGCAAAGTTGCTGAATACTTTCCATCAGTTTTGCACCTACCTGCACACCACGGGGCTGAATACCAATAAAAACTACATCTTTCAAATTCAGGTTATTTTCTAAAAGCTGGTGTGCCAGTCTTAAGATGGTAAGCTGTAATTGCTGTTTATCTAAAATCGTTTTCAATGTAAATATTTGTAAAGCGAATTTATACCGATTATACCAATATTAGATTCAAAAATTTATACTATCGGTATAATCCCATCTAATATTTAAACATATTCCTTTGGACTATTTTTTAAATAAAGATGGAATTATCTATTATTGGCCGATAAAAAAAGTCCCTGTTGAGGGACTTCTTTATTTACAATTTTAAATGGATCACTTTCCTCCTTTAAGTTCCTGCTGTAACAAATCAAGTTCTTCCCATTTGGCCGCCGCAGCCAGCTTAGACTGTTTGGGCCAGGTACCCGGATTGTGCATAGTAAATTTAGTACCTGCTGCATCCAGTATTTCTTTAATGGATTTAACAGATGCTTTTGAAAGCTGCTTATAAGTCTGGATGTCACTTTTATTCAGTAGCCCTTCAATCTTTTTACCAATTCCTTCTACTTTTGTGAGATCATCTTTTACAACAACCGGCTTTGTATTAACTGCTGCTTTGACCTTCGCCGTTTTTGGCTTTGTAAGTTTAGGCTTTACTTCCTTTGGTTTTTTTTCTATTGCCGGTACACGTACAATGCAATTCTCTACCGGGTAGCCCGATATTTCGAAAATCACTTTCTCTCCGTCATCATTCACCCACCTGCCATTGCTGAGCAGGTAACGGTATTGATATGCTTTGCCTGCTTCCAGTTCCACTTCGGCTCTCATAGAGCCATCAGGCTGTTTCTGCAGGTAAATTCCTGCTGCCATATCCCAGTTATTAAATTCTCCCAGTAACACACATTCCCCCGCACCGATAATATTTCCTGCAGGTAATGTGAATATAATTTTTGTTGTCATTTTTCTAATATTATTTTATCCTTATTGATAATTTTTACTGTCAGGTTGAGCTTGTCGAAACCGGGGCTATACAAAACCAAACCGTCTTCGACAAGCTCAGACTGACAACTTCTCTAACTTATGTAATCACAGTTTCTATTTCTCCTGCAAAAACGGGTAACGGTAATCCACTGCAGAATTAAATGTTTCTTTAATTGTCCTGGCACTTAACCAGCGATACAGATTTAAAATTGAACCCGCTTTATCATTGGTGCCACTTCCCCTGGCGCCACCAAATGGTTGTTGTCCCACCACTGCACCTGTTGGTTTATCGTTGATGTAAAAATTGCCGGCACTATTCCGTAATTTATCTGTTGCCAGCTCCACTGCAAAACGATCCTGTGCAATTATCGCACCGGTTAATGCATAAGGCGATGTTTCATCAACCAGTTTTAATGTGGCTTCATATTTATTTTCGTCGTAGATATAAACAGTTAACACAGGCCCAAACAACTCTTCGCACATGGTAACATAATTTGGATCGGATGCTTCGATAATAGTCGGTTCAATAAAGAAACCATCTGTTTTATCACACTTACCACCTACCCATATTTTTGCACCGCTGTCACGCTTTCTTGAATTTTTAATATACCCTTCCAGTTTATTAAAACTTTTTTCATCAATTACTGCATTCACAAAATTGGTGAAATCTTCTACTGTTCCCATCTTCATCGTTTTCACCTGTTCTACTAATTTCTTCTTAACTTCTGCAGCTATGTTAGATGGAATATATGCTCTTGATGCAGCCGAACATTTTTGTCCCTGGTATTCGAATGCACCTCTAGCCAAAGCTGTAACCACCACATCCGGATCTGCACTCTTATGTGCAATAACAAAATCCTTACCACCGGTCTCACCAACAATGCGTGGGTATGATCTGTACATGCTCATATTCTTTCCAATGGTTTCCCACATCTTATTAAAGACGCCGGTGCTGCCGGTAAAATGTATGCCTGCAAAATCGCGGTGATTAAAAATTACTTCGCCAATAGTTGGACCATCAATAAAAACCAGGTTGATAACACCATCCGGCAAACCTGCTTCTTTTAAAATACGCATGAACATTTGTGCACTGTATACCTGTGTGTTGGCGCATTTCCAGATAACTACATTGCCGCACATAGCAGCAGAAGTTGGCAGGTTGCCCCCAATGGCTGTAAAGTTGAAAGGCGTTAATGCAAAAACAAATCCTTCCAGCGGACGATACTCCATCCGGTTGTTCATATTGGGACCGCTGATGGGTTGCTGGCGATAAATATCACTTAAGAAATGGACATTGAAACGCAGGAAATCTATCAACTCACAGGCTGCATCTATCTCGGCCTGGAAACAGTTTTTACTTTGTCCCAGCATGGTAGTACCGTTAATATATGGGCGGTATTTACCCGCTAACAGATCAGCAGCTTTTAAAAATATATTTGCACGGTTCTCCCAGCTCATATTAGCCCACTTATCTTTTACTTTTAGTGCTGCATTAATGGCTTTGGTAACATGCTTCGCTTCGCCCACATGAAACTGCCCAAGCAAATGTTTACGCTCATGCGGCGGACGAATATCAACTGTATTGCCGGTTCTTACTTCTTCACTACCAATGTACATGGGTACATCAATTTTGGTGCTTTTTAATTCTTTTAAAGCAGCTTTAAGCGCCAGTTTTTCTTTTGAACCGGGTGCGTAAGAAAGTACAGGTTCGTTAACCGGTATGGGGTAATAAAAATCTCCGTATTGCATGATCGTTAATTTTATTGTTGATAAAAGTTCAGCAAAGGTATGTAGCACAAGTGAGTGATTGTAAAAGAAAAAAAGTAACAAAAAAAGAAAAGGTAGTAATAGTAGCTGATCTTCTAAGGTTAATTCAATACAAATCTAAAGGACACAACGATGTTGAATAGAATTTTCTTAGTTGGTAAACAAAAAATTAAAACCACAAAGACACAAAGGCCCGAAGATTCACAAAGAAAAACTTAGTGTCGCTTTGTGACTTAGTGTCTTTGTGGTTAAGAATTAAGCTTCCGTTTCCTTCTCACTCATTAAATATGCCTTAATAAAACCATCCAGTTCTCCATCCATCACCGGGCCTATATTACCTACTTCAAAATCGGTACGGTGGTCTTTGATCATTTTGTAGGGATGAAAAACATAACTGCGTATCTGGCTGCCCCACTCTATCTTTTTCTTTTTACTGTTGGCAGCATCTTTAATCTCATTGCGTTTCTGCAATTCCATTTCGTACAAACGACTTTTCAGCATCTGCATGGCCAGTTCCCGGTTTCCAAGCTGGCTCCTGTCCTGTTGGCAAACCACCACAATACCGGTTGGTAAATGCGTTAACTGTACTTTGGTTTCTACCTTGTTTACGTTCTGTCCGCCTGCACCACCACTGCGGCTTGTTTCCATTTTAACATCAGCCGGGTTTATCTCAATATTGATGGTATCATCTACCAGCGGGTAAACATTTACCGATACAAAAGAAGTATGCCTGCGTGCATTACTATCAAAGGGAGAAATACGCACCAGGCGGTGTACACCACTTTCGGATTTTAAGAAGCCGTAAGCAAATGCGCCTTCAAATTTATAGGTACAGGTTTTAATGCCGGCCCCATCACCCCACTGCCAATCCATTTCTGTAACGGCCCAGCCCTGCTTTTCGCCATACATACGAAACATACGGGCAAGCATTTCGGCCCAGTCCTGGCTTTCGGTACCACCAGCACCACTATTTATCTGCATCATGGCAGGCAGTTCGTCTTCCGGCTCGTTCAAGGTGCTTTTAAATTCGGCTTCTTCAATTTTTTCAATGGCAAGATTGAAGGCTTCCTTTACTTCTTCTTCGCTGGTTTCGCCTGCTTTCCAAAATTCAAATAACACGGCAAAATCCTCCACGGCAGTTTCCACTGCAGTGTACAGGTTTATCCAGTATTCATGTACTTTAATTTCTTTCAGTATGGCGGTTGCACGGGTGTTATCATCCCAAAAACCCGGCGAAAGTGAAAGTTGTTTATCATTAGCTGCTTTGGCTTGTCGGTTAGCGACGTCAAAGAAACCTCCCCAAGACCAAGACACGGTCCCTTATAGATTTAAGATGTTCTGTTGTCATGGCGCAAAGATAATTGAATAACAAACAGTAAACAAACATGGCGTTAACCGGTTGATTCGTTAATCGGTTAATCTGTTAATTAGTTAATCCGTGGGTGCGTTAAAATTTAATACTGTTTATTAAGTTGGGGGTTCAAGACACTGATTTCTGCGGGTGTTTTTTTGAATTATAGCAATGCAACCATTTGAACAAATATTACGTTTATAAACAAGATACAAATTGCAAGCGCATTAAAACTGTTAATATCGGCGGCGTTAACCTGCAAGCCTGTTTAATAAAGTAAAGCCAAAAAATAGTTCTAACTTTAAAATGCCTGTTTAACCAACGCAGATCGTGTTCAAATTAATATGCTGCTATATCGTTACATACCACCTTTATTTTTTACAGCCTCATTAATTTGCTTTTTTAATTTTTATGCCACTGCGCAAAACTGTCCGCCTAATATAGATTTTGAAAATGGCAATTTTTCGGGATGGGTATGCCATACCGGTAGAGTTGCTGCTATTGGTGGAACGAATGTAATAACATTTGATTATTCCGGCGGACCTGTTCAAAACCGCCAAACCATGTATTCGGCAAACCCGGGTGGCGAATTGGATGAATACGGTGGCTTTCCAAAAAATTGTCCTAATGGCAGCGGTTATTCCATCAAATTAGGTAATAATTTACCCGGTACAGAAGCTGAAGGGGTTTCCTACGATTTTACCATCCCTGCCGGTGTTAATATTTACAACCTCATTTATAATTATGCGGTCGTATTCCAGGATCCCGGGCATCGTCCGTTTGAACAACCCAGGCTTGACCTGGAGATCACCAACCTCAGCGATAACCAGCTTATTACCTGTTCCTCTTTTTCTTTTTTTGCAGTTGAATCTCCTCTTCCGGGATTTGAACTATCTCCTAATCCCGGTGGCAGTACGCCTGTTTGGTTTAAAAGATGGACCGCTGTTTCTGTGAACCTGGATGGGCTTGCAGGAAAAACGATCAGGCTTTTTTTTAAGACTGCCGATTGTACTTTTCGCCGGCATTTTGGTTATGCTTATCTTGATGTGAATACAGAATGCAGTGATAAGTTTGTGGGTGCCAACTTTTGTCCCGATGATACATCGGTTTCTGTTACTGCACCTTACGGTTATCAAAACTATACCTGGTACAATAGTATTTTTACACAAGTATTAGGTACTGGCCAGGTACTCACTTTTACACCACCGCCTGCGGTGGGAAGTACCATTGCGGTTGTACTTGAACCCTTTGCAGGCTATGGCTGTGTTGATACCTTGTTTACCACACTTTCTGATACATTGGCCTACCTGGCAAATGCAGGTCCCAACCTGGCTAGTTGCAACAAAGCCCTTGTACAACTGGGTGTGCCGCCCAAGATGGGCTTCAAATATAAATGGGAACCCGCTGCAGGCTTAAATGCTGCTGATATTTCGAACCCGCTTGCAAACCCGGATATTACAACAACCTACGTACTCACGGCAGTGCATGATGGCGGTGGTTGCCTGAGCACCGATACCGTAACCGTAATTGCGGCCCTGCTCGATAGCAGCCTGGAAGTGATTGGCAAAACTATCTGGTGCATTGGCAGCGGAGACAGTACCATTTTAAAAGTTAAACCTGCTGACAGTATTCAATGGTTTAAAAACAATATTCCCATTGCCGGTGCCAACCAAACACTATTGCGGGTTACAGAAACCGGTAATTATTTTGCAGTTGTATTTAGTTCATATGGTTGCAGTTTGGCAACGAGGCCGGTGGACATAAACATTTCTTCTATACCCATACCCGGCTTTACGGTAGATAAACCGGAACAGTGCATGGTAAATAATAAATTTATCTTCACCAACAGCAGTACCAATGATGTTGGACCTATGTTTTACAAATGGATAACGGGTGATGGATTTAATGCAACAAGCCGTAACCTTACCTATAGTTTTAAAAAGCCCGGTACCTATAAAGTTGTGCTGGTTGTGAGCAGCAGCAGCGCCTGCGCCGATAGTATAAGCAGGACTATTATAGTATACCCTAATGTTTTTTCTGCCTTTAGCGTTGACCCTGTTTGTATAAATAACCCGGTACTGGCAGTTAACAATACCATCGACCCCGGTACCACCACCTTATTTTATTTATGGGATTTTGGAAACGGCCAAACATCAACGTTACGTAACCCGCCCGTACAGGTTTACCCGGTTGCGGGTAATTATGTGATGAGTTTAACGGTCAGTTCATCGCAATGCCCTTTTCCGTTAAGTATTCAAAAACGTTTTGTGGTGGTTGAAAAACCTGCCGCGGCTATCAATAACCCGGTAGCTTATGCCGTAGCTGGCCTCCCACTTACTTTAGAAGCCAGGCAACTTGCTGTAGATATATTGTGGACACCTGCGGCAAGCCTGGATAATCCTACTGTTTATAATCCTGTCTTTACCGGCAATTCTGAAAAAACTTATGCCATAAGATTAAAAACAATTGCGGGTTGTATTACGGTAGATACACAGGTTGTAAAGGTTAATAAGAACATTGTTATTTATGTGCCCAATGCATTTACACCAAACAAAGATGGCCTGAATGATATTTTAATGCCCTTTATGATCGGCATTACAGAACTCAGGTATTTTAAAATATTTAACCGCTGGGGCGAACTTGTTTTTGAAACGCAGGACCCTAAAAAGGGCTGGGATGGCCATTATAAAGGCGAACCCATTCAAACACATACCCTGGTGTGGATGCTGGAAGGTATTGGCGTGGATAATAAAACTTATAAAGCCAAGGGGACTACGGTGTTAATCCGTTAATCCGTTAATCCGTTAATTGGTTGATCCGTTGATCCGTAGGAAGTATACATTTGTAAAAGCCTTTAGTTTTTGCCAGCAGTTCACCAATTAACAAATTACCGGATTAACAATTCATGAATCGCTACTTCATCATAAACAAGCCCTTCAATATGGTATCGCAGTTTGTAAGTACACATGATGTACAATTGCTAGGCCATCTTGATTTTGAATTCCCGGCAGGAACACATGCCGTTGGCCGGCTGGATAATGATTCGGAAGGTTTGCTCATTTTAACTACCAACAAAAAAGTAACACGGCTTTTGTTTTTGAGTGAGGTACCGCATAAAAGAACTTATCTGGTACAGTTGAATAATAATTTATCTGCCGAAAATTTAAAAAGATTGCAAACAGGTGTTGAAATCAGAATTAAGACCGGGGTAATTTATACCACCACCGCCTGCGATGTAAGCATTGTAACCAACCCGGATGAATTGTATGATCTTGGTGAAAGGCTTACAGCTTACGAACCCTTTACCTGGCTTTTGATCACGATTACCGAAGGCAAATTTCACCAGGTACGCAAAATGATCGCTGCCATCAGGCACAAGTGCAAACGGCTTATACGTATCAGTATTGAAGACCTGCAACTGGATGGCCTTAAAGCCGGTGCTGTAAGAGAACTGGAAGAAAAGGATTTTTTTAAAAAACTGAAGATCAATGCCCCGGATTGATGCTTTTATTTTAGCATCGTAAGGTTGTTCTCACCGTTCCTGTTCAAATACTGCATCAGGTAACTCTGACTTAAAAGATTTACTTTTCTTACACTGATACTTCCTGTAAGCCCTTTATAATCTTTTGAACTGTTTGTAACAAAGATGCCATTCAGCATGGTTTCGGCACCATTGTTCACCAGGTCGAGCACATTTAACTGCAATACATTCTTAAGCGGGGTAACGGGGTAATTATTCTCTACCAATTTTGCATCCTGTAAAACAATCTTGCCATCCTTTGCCACACGCACGGTAAGTTTCTTTATACCGTAATATTTACTGTCATTAATCAGGAACCAGGTATATGAAAAAGCACTGTATTTACCTTTTTCTTTAGTGATCACAATTTCGTATTCTAAAGATTGCTTTGTGGAATCGTTGAGCATAGATCCTTTCCAAAGCCCGGTAATATCCTGGCAAAAGGCAAATATGGGGCAGCATAACACTACCAAAATGAAAATAAACGGTTTCATAGGTTTGGGTTTGAGGATAATTATGCCCTATAACGTATAGATTTAATTTTTATTTAAAAAACAGCATATTTTTTTTAGTCCGCATAGTTAGCCATATATAGGCAAGATTTATCAAACAGGCAGGTATTGCTATGTATAGCAAGTTATATTCCCTAAACCTGCCAATCGTTTTATCCGTATATCTGTTTGTGATAAAATTATTTACAAGGATCATACTGATTGTATTTATGTTTTGTGTTACCGGCACAGCCCATGCACAATTGATTGATAACAGTTCAACCTTTAGAAACATCGGCCGCAAAAGCTATTTTCGTTTTCATTACGACAACGATTATTTTACAAAAACAGACGAATATTATACGCAGGGAATCACGTTTGAGTATGTACATCCAGCCATAAAAAGATTTCCGCTTTCCAGATTACTGTGGGAACCTTTTACATCCATACCACAATACGGCATCAGCTTTAATTTATTTGGCTACACACCCACTACAATTTTAAGCGACAGTATTTTGTATGGCGACAGGCCTTTTAATGCCAACATTTCTTTAAAAACATTTTTGATACAGGTGGATGATAAACACCGGCAGCAAATATCATCAGCATTCAGTATTGGTGTAATGGGACCGGCTGCATTGGGTTACGATATACAATACAATATTCACCGCTGGTTAAAGAACCCGGTACCGCATGGCTGGCAACATCAAACTAAAAATGATATCATCATTAACTATCAGCTTAACTATGAAAAACAATTGTTGAGTGCCGGTAATAATTTTTTATTGAATACAACTGCCGAGGGAAGATTGGGAACATTGAATGATAAACTCAGCGGCGGATTTAATTTTATGACCGGCCGGTTTAATAAAAGATATGAACCAGGTAACGATAAAAAAAGAAAAGTTGAATACTATTTCTATGGTCAGGGCAAGGCAAATATTATTGGCTATGATGCTAGTATGCAGGGTGGTTTATTTAATCGTAAAAGCCCCTATGTTATTGCCAGCAGCGATATTACAAGAGTTACCTGGCAGGCAGATGCAGGTATCATTGTTAATTTCAGAAAACTATATCTCTCCTACACACAATCCATACTTACCAAAGAATTCCGAACCGGTAAATATCACCGCTGGGGTGGTGTGAGCCTTGGTTTTGCGTTATGATCAAACTAAAGTTTTTAAGCTGTAGAAAATCCGTTGTTTGGGTAGTGTATCAGTTTAAAATCTTAGATAATAATTTTACTGTCAGTCTGAGCTGCTAATGACAAGTATTTTAAAAGGTTGCTAAACAATTTTTTACAAAATTGCATTTAGCCACAAAGACTCAAAGGCACTAAGGAAAATGCGTAGCATTTTTCTATTTCGTGCCTTTGTGCCTTGGTGGCAAACCGTTTTCGCAGCAAAGCTGAGAATTTTTTTATTGTCATTTGCAAATACCTTAAAACATTTTTTTGAGCGCCTCAACCTGACAACTTTTCAAACTGATACACTATTGTTTTTAGCTATAATTAGCCCATCCCCCTAACTATGTGTATTTTTGCAGTTATGCAACAAATTAATATACCTGCCATTTTAGGCAGTCTGGGTTTTGATAAACTTAACGAGATACAGCAGGCTTCGCTGGAAGCCAATGCCAAAAATGATAACGTAGTACTCTTATCTGCCACCGGTTCGGGCAAAACCCTTGCCTTTTTATTGCCATTGCTTGAAACATTAGATCCGGAGATCAGTAATGTACAGGCATTGATTATTGTGCCCAGCCGCGAACTTGCTATACAGATAGATGATGTGTTTCGTAAAATGGCAACCGGTTTTAAGGTTACGCTTTGCTATGGCGGACATAAACGTGAAACCGAAGAAAATAATTTAATTGAAGCGCCAACATTAATCATCGGTACTGCAGGCCGGCTGGCCGATCATATCCGCCGCAATAATTTTGCTTTGGATAATATTAAAACACTGGTATTGGATGAATTTGATAAATCACTCGAACTTGGTTTTACAGAAGAGATGTCCTACATCATCGGTTCGCTTAAAAATATCAAAAAGCGCATACTTACATCAGCTACCTATGCGGTTCCTGTTCCTGATTTTATTGGTTTAAAAGATCCGGTACGGCTCGACTTCTTACCCGAAGTTGCAAAGGAAGATAATATGCTGGAAGTAAAAACCATGTTTAGTCCGGATAAAGACAAGATCGACACACTCTTTAAATTGATCTGTTATTTGGGCAACCGTTCAACTGTTGTATTTTGTAATCACCGTGTTGCTGTAGAACGAACCAGCAACCTGTTAACCGAAAAGGGAATACTGAATGTTTTTTATCATGGCGGTATGGAACAGCAGGAAAGAGACAGTGCTCTTTGCAAATTCCGAAATGGGAGCAGCAATATTTTAGTTACAACAGATCTTGCTTCACGTGGCCTCGATATTCCCAACATCAGGTACATTGTTCATTATCATTTACCAGATACAGAAGATGCATTTACACACCGCAATGGCCGCACAGCACGTATGGATGCCAGCGGCACAGCCATTTTAATTTTATCTGAGGAAGAAAAACTGCCTGCATACATTGGTGAAGTTGCAGAAGTGGAGATCACCGAAGAACACCCCATACCGGAAAAGCCAAAATGGAGTACACTGTTTATTGCCGCAGGAAAAAAAGACAAAGTGAACAAAATCGATATCGTTGGTTTTCTTTCTAAAAAAGGTGAATTAAAAAAAGAAGATATTGGCATAATTGAGGTGAAAGATTTTTTTAGTTTTGTTGCCGTACGAAAAGTAAAAGTCGGGCATGTGCTGGAGTTAATAAAAAATGAGAAGATTAAGAACAAGAAAGTGAAGATTGAGATAGCGAGATAGAAACCTGCCTACCGGCAGGCAGGCGCTGATACTTCTACAAGCTCAGTACGCTGATTTGAACTGAGTAATTCAGATTTTTGTTTTCGAATTTAAATTCTATTAAACCATATTGCTGTCAATGCTGAGGTACGAAGCATCTCTTGTAGAACCTGAATCAATGAGATGCTTCGTACCTCAGCATGACAAAGCAGCACTATTCCTCCTTCTTTAACGTTGCAATATCATCCATCAACCGGTCCATTTCCAAAGCAAGCGTACCATTATAAACTCCCCGTATCCTGCGGTGTTTATCTACCAAAATAAAATTTTCGGTGTGCAAAAATTCGTTACCGGTTTGATAATAACCGATGGTATCACCGGCAAAATATTGTTTTTTGGCAAGTGCATATATCTGGTCTTCGTTACCGGTAAGTAAATGCCATTTGCCACTGATGACTCCTTTTGCTTCGGCATATTTTTTTAATACGGCCACACTATCCATTTTCGGCGTTACCGAATGGGACAGTAATAAAATATCATCATCTTTTTTATATTTCTCCTGTAGCAAACCCATATTGGTGGTCATTATCGGGCAGATGCTGCCACAACGGGTAAAAATAAAATCAGTTACATAAATTTTACCAGCTACGTCTTTTTCTGTGACCGTTTTACCATCCTGGTCGGTAAAAGAAAATGCAGGGATAGTATGTATATTTTTATAAGCAGGATCATCCGCTGCAATCCACTCAGGGGTAAAGTCGGGTTTGTTTATAAAAGGCAATGCCAGGCCATTATCGGCAGTTTTGTTTTTACAGGCAGCCAAAGCCAGCAATAAGAACAGGCAGCTATTTTTTACTGATCGAATCATAAGGATTGACGCATGTTTTTAAACCACTTAAACCATATTTTTTACCCTCCCGGATCACATAATTGGCCCTTACGGAACCGTTATCCCACCAAAGCCGCTGGCTACCTTCTTCCTGGCCGTTTGTATAATGAAAATATTTTCCCAGCAAGCCCGACGAATACCATTCTTTAAATTCTCCCTCGTACTTATCATCGTAAACCGTAAACATCATTCTTTCTTTCCCATCAGGCCACCAGCCCCGGTGCAAGCCTTCTTTTTTACCATTGATATAAAACCGTTCTTCCTGCAACCGGTGATCGGGATACCATTTTTTTTGATTCCCTTCTTCTACCCCGTTAAAATAAGATTGCAGGATAGCGGTATCACCGTTTGGATAAAGGGTAAACCGATATCCGGTAAAGAATTCATCTTTGTAATAAACAGTATCCTGGTGTTTTGAAAAATATTTATCCGTTTCATTTCTATAAACAGCCGGAACAGTTTTGGCAATTTTTGGTTCCCGCACACTGATCTTTACATCTTGTTTTTTTTCGCCGCAGGAATAAAAAAAAGCCGGTATTATTAAAAACAGACAGGCTTTTATGATTGAAATAACCCCCATAAAAACTACTGTGTTACTGTTCCCGGAGTTCCATAAAAACCATTTCCGTTAAGATATGGAGCAGCCGTTGTAAAATGATAATGATAAATGCCGGCCGGGTAATCAACAGTTGCATGAGTATGGCCATGGTAAACATCAAGCCCTGTTGGATCGCTGCCATTCTCTTCCTTTGGCCCGTAAACCGGGAAACCATCCAGTAAAAACCCCATTAAGGATGCAGGCGTTGCTTTAACCGTTGTTAAATACTTCGGCTCTACATGGTAGTGATACATACCTGTCATCTGCGGATGTCCCCACCACTGATCAAAACTTGTGATCTCACCGCTTAAAGGCGAGCCTCCCGCTGCATATTGATTAAATAACGGCACACCATTCAATGCAACACCCATTACACCCATTGGTGTTGCAGCATGTGTTGCTGCCACAACAGGATTTACAGGGATTTTAAGTGTAATACTTTGTGTTGAAATTGTATTAGGATTCTTTGCAAATGTAAAACCTCCAAAAGTTGTTCCGCTGAAATTCTCATACAACGGGTTAGATGTTGGATAATAAATAGATTTATGATCGGGCAATGCATTGCATTTTATGGTAACCCAGGTACCATCAAAAGTGATGCTGGTTGCTCCGTAAAGTTTATTATAAACTGAAGGTAAAGTTGGTCCGCCGCCGGTACTATTAACAGTTAAAGCTATGCTGCAACTTTGCCCGCCAAAGCTTATCGCAAAATTAGCTGTACCAACTGTAGCGGGCGTACCACTTATTGCATAAGAAAGATTACCGGTACCATTGGCAAGGGTTCCGGCAATCAGCGTTGCTGTTAAACCGGTTACGCCCGTTGAAGATATAGCTGCTCCTGCAGTATAAGACAGGCCATTGCCGCCATTGTAAGGAATTGTAGCTGTTGCAGTATAAGCCACGCCTACTGTTGCCGGTGCAGAAAAAGATCCGCTGCCGCAAGCCAGTGCCGTGATGGTTGGCGTGGTTGCACCTGCAGCATTTACGGTTAAGGCAATACTGCAATTTTGTCCACCAAAACTTATGGCAAAATTTGCTGTACCTGCGGTAGCCGGCGTTCCGGAAACAGTATAGGTAATATTTCCTGTACCATTGGCAAGTGTGCCTGCAACCAATGTGGCCGTTAAACCCGTTACTCCTGTAGAAGTAATGGCCGTACCTGCACTAAAAGTTGCAGTATTACCTCCTGCATAAGGAATGGTAGCTGTTGCCGTGTAAGCAACATTAACGGTGGCTGCTGCATTAAAAGACACTGAAGCACAACCCAATGCTGTAACAGATGCTGTTGCCGGAGTTCCACCTCGACCCGAAGAACTGTCACTGCTTTTTTTACAGGAATACGTAACGATGATCAGTGTAAAAACAAAAACCAGGTTTCTTAATTTCATTTCGACTTTATTTTATAAGCTGTTTAAATTATTTAAAAGGATTACCCCATTTTACATCATTGTACACATTGGTACCAGATAAGGTTTTCAAAAACGAGATCAGGCTGTTTACTTCCGTGCCGGTAAAATTTAATTTTTGCCCCTGCCCGTTTGGCCTTAGCCTGGGATCAAGATTGGTATTACCCGGAGCAATATTGATGGTACCATAATGTCCTATTACATTTTGCAAAGTTGTTAAATTCGCTGTATGCATTAAAGGACTGTTTTCAATACCCGATCCATTTGTAACATCCCTTAAACTTGGGGCCCGGGTAACCGTTATACCAATACCTGCGCCAGGTGGTATCTTTGCGATAATTCCATTATTACCGGTATTGGGATCAATATCAAATTCAGGCGCACTATGACAGGCATTACAACCTGCACCGCCGCTGATCCTGTTTCCGCCTGCATCAAAAACAGGTGGCGTTAGAAAAATTTGTTTACCCTGATTTTCCTGTGCCGTAAAATTTGGGAAAGGCGCTCCGTCATTTGGAACCACGCTCCTGCCTGCATCATATTTTGAATCGAAAGACTGGATACTTCTTACAAACTGTACCAGGCATTCCTGCATCCTGGTTTCGGTAACATTAATATCTCCGTAAACAAATTTAAAAAGTTCGTTGTAGTAATTAATGGATTGTAATTTGGTAAGTAAGTTTGCAAGTCCTGGCCTGCCACTTAAACCGCTGAACCCCATTTCTGCATGATTTTGTATGGGTTGGGTTGTTTGTATTTCAAGCGTTGCAGCACGTTCATCCCAAAAGAATTTTGTTTCAACTGCGTAGCGTGCATTTATTAAACGCATGGTATGGCGTGCAGTTATGCCTCCCGCTACACCAGGGCTGGCAATGGCGGTATCGCCAAAGGCAAATTTTTGTTTATGACAACTGCCACATGCGATCGTATTATCAAAACTTAAATTTTTATCGTAGAACATAACCCTTCCCAAAGTTGCTTTGGCATTGGTGATGGTATTGCCACCGGTATTGTCTTTACCTCCAATATAAGCAGGCCGGGTTTGGTTGGCATAATTAGTAAGATTGGTAGGATCAATATTTGTTCCGAATTCCACTTTAATAGCTGCATAAGGATCGGTAATAATAGGGTTGATAGCTGTAGTTTCATTTTTTGAACAATACTGAAATGCAAACACAGCAAGTAAGAGTATGCTGATGATAATTATTTTCTTTTGCTGCATAAATTGGTTGGTAAAAGTTTAAGGTTTTATCAGGTTTATATTATACGTATTACAGGCTGTCTTTTCCGGGTGGGCCACCAGGTCTTCTACCTGGAGGTGGAGGTCTCATACCCGGAGGCGGAGGTCGCATACCTGGCGGCGGCGGATCATCACCTTGTCTCATACCCTGCGCTGGCCCTTCTCCGGGCGGCGGTTGCATTCCACCTGGTGGTGGAGGACGCATTCCATCGGGTTTCATACCTTGCCTTCGCATATCGCCATCCCCTTTTTTTTCAGGCCCCGGCCTGTCCATACCCGCCCCTTGTTGCCTTGCCGGTGCCATTTGTTTAAGCGTTTGCTGAATGATACTATCAAACTTTACTTGCTGTTCTTTATTACAAATAGCCCTTAACTTTTGAAAATGCCTGAAAGTAAATACATCACGCTGCTGTTCCAGGTTGCCGATCTTTTTACTGTAAGTTTCTACCAAAGAATCGCTGACATTTTCTTTTTGCAGCAGTGCAAAGAAACTGTCTTTGGCTTTACCAATACTATCCTGGAATGGCCTAACCTGTGACTGGTGCTCATCTCTTAATTTTTTATACGCTTCCTGTTGCACTGAATCTAATTTCAATTCACGGGTAAGAAATTCAAATACCTGTCCGCCGGACTGTTGCTGTGGTGGTGGCAGTTGATTAAACTCTTCCTTGCCTGATTTTTTATTCATCCACAGCATGGTTAGTGTTACAATATTGGCTGTTAACAGCAGCAATATCAAAACAGAGATCCATCGGTTATTTGTAATACTATTCATACTGTTCATACTGTTCATTTTATTCGTAAACAGATCCGTTATTCATATCATAAGCTGATGCAAAAGATTCAATGGTTGCCGGTTTGTTGTTAATGGCTGTTGGTTGTTCCTGCTTTGTCGCTTTCTTTGTTTGTAAAAGCGATACTACGTTTACAACCAGCAATACAGCAAGTACTGCTGTAATAAATGCGGGACGAAGTATAAAGAATGTTCTTTTTTCTTCCGCAGGTTGCATTTTAGCTTTCAGGTGGGTATAAAAAAAGTTGGGAGCAGCAGCATGCTGTATGCCCCCAAGACTTCCCATTATACTTTCAACCTGGTCCTTAGAAAACTTATTTTTCATTATTAAAATTTACCTGTTATTTATTTAGATGTCGCTTTTAATAAAAACCTTCGCTAAGGCGGCAAATCATTTAATTTTTTACGAAGATTCTGTTTTGCACGTTGTAATAAAGAGTCAACAGCCGATTCTGTTGTATTTAAAATGGCAGCGATCTCCCTATAAGTCAATTCTTCAACCTTGTTCAAAATAAAGGCTGTGCGCTGGTTTTCGGGTAATTGCCCGATAACTTTAAAAAGTATAGCTGCATCTTCTTTATTTTCCTGCAACACACCTGGGTGGTTAAAATCCTCCGGTTCATATACAGGCATATTATTATCACCAAAAAGGCTGCTCAAAAACCCAAAGCGCTTTTTTCTTTTTTTACTGCGCAGGTGATCGAGCGATTTGGTTACAGTAATACGGTAAACCCAGGTAGATAAAAGAGAATCACCTTTAAATTGTTGTATGGAACGAAAGACCTGTATAAAAACTTCCTGGGCAATATCTTCTGCTTCGGTATGATGTTGCAGTAGACCAAGCGCTGTATTAAATACCTTATCCTGAAACTGAGTGACCAATTCCTTAAATGCAGATTCCTCTCCATGGCGGAGGCCAAAAAGTAATTCCTGTTCTGTCAAAGGTGACTCGCTTTTTGATTAGACGTTGAAAAATATGCAATCCTTCGGTCAGTATCAGCTTTTATTGAAAGTTTTTATAAACCCAGTTACGGCAGCATTAAATGGCACTGCTTCATTAAAAAGGAATTGGTGTTCAATAGGAATTACATAAATGGGAAAATCGCTTAGTTCTTTTTCAAATTTTTCCAGTCTTACTGCATCCTTTTCGGTAGTTAACACTATTTTTTTATCCGAACTCATCTTCTCAAAATGCTGCCTTATATCTTTCAGGTCGTTGCTGTGAAAAATATGGTGATCGGCATAACGCAACATATCATAACTATCTGCAAGTTTTGCCAGGTGTTCTTTAAGTGGCCTTGGATTTGCAATACCGCAAACCAGCAAAATACCGCAATCAGGTTTTATCTCCATTCCTTCTTTTGTAAAAAGATGATAAGGTTTGCCGTAAACGATGGTAGTGAAGTAAACCTTTTGATTTGGTGCAGGATCAATTTCTGTAACAATGGCCTGCTTTTCAGTTTCAGAAAGATCAGCTTTACATTTTGTTACAATTATAATATCAGCTCTTTTACTGCTGCTTCTTACATCACGTAGATCGCCGGCTGGTAAAATAAAATCACGGGTATATAAATTTGCATACTCAGTAAGAATGATATTGAGCCCGGCTTTTACCTGCCTGTGCTGAAAAGCATCATCCAGAATGATCACTTCCGTTTCGGGCCTTTGATGCAACAATTGCGGTATTGCCACGATCCTCTCTTCGCCAACTGCAATGGTAACCTCCGGAAATTTTTGGTGAAATTGCATGGGTTCATCTCCTATTTCCAAAGCAGTTGTATTTTCATCAGCAATGGCAAAGCCTTCTGTTTTTCTTTTGTACCCACGGCTTAGCGTGGCCGTTTTATAATCGTTCTTTAAAAGCCGTACCAGGTATTCCGTCATGGGCGTTTTACCGGTGCCGCCGGTTGCTAAATTACCTACGCAAATAATCGGGAAATTAAAAGAGGCTGACTTTAAAATATTTTTATCGTAGAGTTTGTTGCGCAGCCATATGATGGCACCGTATATCCAGGTTATTGGTAAAAGAAGATATCTAAAACTTTTTAGTAAGATGGTTTTTAATTTGATGGTTTAAGAAAAAGCTGTGAGCCTTGAGCTATGAGCTGCTGGCTCCCAGCTCATAGCTAACGGCTCAATGCTTCTCTATAAAAATAGAAAAAATAGTCGTTCCGTAATTACGCTCCGTTTTATAGTTAGCAAATTTTTGATAATTATTTCTCGGCGTATGTT
>JBBRQF010000014.1:0-99328 GCA_038226715.1 Chitinophagales bacterium | reverse complement strand
TTTTGCTGCATATCAATACGAAGGGCTTTTTCCTGTTCGTAGTAAGAATAGTTACCGGTATAAAAGTGCAATTCTTTTTGGTAGAGTTCTACAATTTTATTTACCATCCGGTCTAAAAAGAAACGATCATGCGATACGATCACCACTGCGCCCGGATAATGGATCAGATATTTTTCAAGCCATTCAATACTCGGCAGATCCAGGTGATTGGTAGGTTCATCCATCAGCAACACATCCGGGTTCATCAGGATCATTTTTGCTAAAAGCACCCGCATGCGCCAGCCTCCGCTAAAATTTTTATATTGTTTTCCAAGGTCGGCATTGGCAAAACCAAGGCCTTGTAAAATTTCTTCTGTGCGGTGGTGTATGCTGTAGCCATCCAGTACTTCCATTTCATGCAGCAGGTCAGCATATTTATCAGCCAGGCTTTCGTCACCCGTTCTTTCCAGTTCCAGCCCTAACAATTCCAGTTCTTTTTCCAATTGCTTTACCCTTTCAAAAGCACCCATCGCCACCTCCAAAATAGAATCTTCAGTATCAAAGCCAAGCAGGTCCTGGTGTAAAAAACCGATTGTGGTTTCACGTCCTTTTTCAACGGTGCCTTTCGCAGGACTGTACTGGCCGGTCAAAACTTTAAGCAATGTAGATTTTCCGGTACCATTATAGCCTATCAGCCCAATACGTTCATTGGGTTGAATATGCCAGGTAGCATCTTCAACAATGGTTCTGGCCCCAAATTCAAATGTTACATTTTGTAATCCTAAAAGCATAATAAAATATCGAAACGTTTGATAAAGCGGCAAAAATAACGAATATCGAACCTTAAAGAGTAATTACTGTTATAAAAGCATAAATTTTTTGATTTATAGCGTTAATCTATTTAATGAGTAGTTAGATTTGTAAAAAATCGCACACGATGAAAAAAATACTACTAGGGTTACTTATATTAATACTGGCAATTGCCGGTTATTATTGGTATATGTTCAGTAAGGCAGGAAGAGGAGATAGCGGGCCAAAACAGGAACCCATCGCTTTAAAGAAGCATTCTGCTGCATTTAATCAATCGGTTTCTACTGCTATGAATGCTTATTTTGACCTGGCGGGTGCTTTTGTTGAAGCAGATACCCTAAAGGTAAAAGAGAATAGCAAAAAATTTATTCAGTTACTGGACAGTATTCCAATGGTTGAATTAAAAAAAGACACAACCAATATCTATGATATTGCGATTGGAAGTTTCGATGGCATAAAAAGTAATGCGGTTGACATATCAATTCAAACAGATATCCAGGAAATGCGTAAAGATTTCAGCATGGTTTCAGAAAATCTTTACCCCTTCTTTAAAATAATAAATTACGAAGGTGAAAAACTGTACTGGCAGAATTGCCCCATGGCTTTTGGAGAAGATAAGGGTGCAAACTGGATAAGTAAAACCACTGAGATATTCAATCCGTACATGGGCAAAATGCATCCTGAGTTTAAGGCTACCATGCTGCATTGTGGATCTGTGAAAGACACTATCAAGGCTCAGTAAAATACCGGTTTATTATTCAGGCTTTATGTCAGGAGTTAAGATTACGTAACTATGAAAATATTTTTTTTAATTTTTCTTTTTTTACTGGGCTCTGCTTCTGCTTTTTCGCAAAATAAGTATACCATTAGTGGCTACATTAAAGATTCGTCGAACGGCGAAACACTAATTGGTGCGGCTATAATTGTACAGGGACAGGCAAAGGGCATCAGCAGTAACGGTTATGGTTTTTATTCGATCACACTCGACCAGGGCAAATATGTACTTGTATGTTCTTTTATCGGGTATCGCTATAAAGCAGTTGAGATCGATCTTACTGCAGACACCAAAATTAATTTTGATGTTTTACCAAAAGCCTACCTGGCACAGGAAGTTGTGGTATCTACAAAAAAGCGTGATGCCAATGTTAAGAATGCACAAATGGGTAAATTCACTTTGCCTATTGAACAGATAAAATCAATCCCGGCTTTTTTGGGAGAAGTAGATTTGCTGAAGACCATACAGTTTTTACCGGGTGTACGTAATGCCGGTGAGGGCAGCGCAGGAATATATGTAAGAGGTGGCGGACCCGACCAGAACCTGATCTTGCTGGATGATGCACCGGTGTATAATACCGGCCACCTGTTTGGGTTCTTCTCTATTTTTAATTCGGATGCCATAAAAAATGTTACCCTGATAAAAGGTGGTATGCCCGCGCAATATGGCGGGCGGCTTTCGAGTGTTTTGGATATTTCCATGAAGGAAGGGAACAATCAAAAATTACAGGTTGATGGCGGGATCGGTGTAATTGCGTCGCGGCTTTCTATCCAGGGACCGATCAAAAAAAATAAATCATCTTTTATAATCTCGGGCAGGCGTACTTATATTGATGCACTTACAAAACCATTTATAAAATCCGGCAGCCAGTTTAAAGGCAGTGGTTATTATTTTTATGACCTGAATGCAAAAGTCAATTATATTTTTTCGGATAAGGACAGGGTATACCTGAGTGGTTATTTTGGTAAAGATGTTTTTGATTTTGCAAATGGTAAACAGAGTTTGAAAATAAATATTCCCTGGGGTAATACAACAGGTACATTACGCTGGAACCATGTTTTCAACAATAAACTTTTTGGAAACACTACGGCTGTTTATAACGATTACAATTTTACATTCAATGCCATACAAAATGACTTTCAATTAAAACTTGCATCCGGAATAAGAGACCTGAGTTTAAAACAGGATTTTGACCTGTACCCCTATACCGGGCATAAACTGAAATTCGGCGCTATTTATACCTACCACAAATTCACACCTTCTATTATAAGTGGTAAACAGGATTCAACCGTATTTAAACCCAATAATGCCCAGGTAAAATATGGACATGAGGCTGCCATTTATTTGCAGGATGACTGGGAGATCAATGAAAAAATAAAAATTAATGCCGGTTTACGTTATAGCTGGTTTCAGCAAACCGGTCCGTACAAGATTTACCAGACTGATGACAATGGAAACCGACTGGACAGTACTGTATTTGGAAAAGGGAATGCTGTAAAAACTTATGGCGGACTTGAGCCCAGGTTCACTATCCGCTATGCGCTGGATGATGAAACATCATTAAAAGCTTCTGTAACCAGGAACCTGCAATATATTCACCTGGTTAGCAATGCTGGTACCACATTACCTACCGATATATGGGTGCCCAGTACCTATAAAGTAAAGCCGCAGATCAGTTGGTTATATGCTGCCGGGCTGTTTAAAAATTTTAAAGACAATATGTACGAAACATCTGTGGAACTGTATTACAAGCAAATGCAGAACCAGATCGAATACAAAGAAGGCTATGCACCAACAGGACTGGATGACACAGAAAATTCATTTGTATTTGGCAAAGGCTGGAGTTATGGAGCCGAGTTTTTCGTTAATAAAACAAAGGGGCGCTTAACGGGCTGGATAGGTTATACATTAAGCTGGACCTGGAGAAAGTTCGATGCACTGAACTTCGGTGAAAAATATCCTGCTAAATACGACCGCAGAAATGATATGAGTGTTGTGGCTATCTACGAGCTTAATAAAAAATGGAAATTATCCGGATCTTTTGTATTTGGTACCGGCAACGCTGCAAGTTTACCCGAGCGCTTTTATATTGTTGGCGGCATCCTTACACAGGAGTATAGCCGTATTAATGCATACCGTTTGCCTTCATACCACCGGCTTGATTTTGCAGCTATACTTACCCCAAAGAAAAATATAAAACGTAAATGGAAAAGTGAATGGGTATTTAGTGTTTACAATGCCTATAACCGCAAGAATCCTTACTTTATTTATTTTGACCAGGCCGGAAGTCCTTTCAATGGCACACTATCCATCCAGGCCAAACAGGTTTCTTTATTTCCCGTAATACCGGCCATTACCTGGAATGTAAAGTTCTAAGCAAAGAAAAGCATCCGTTAAAAAACGAATGCGCTGTGAAATTTTTATATAAGAAATGAGTTAGCGGGTAAATGTCTGATAGCGCTCAACAAACATACCGGGAAAGGCAGGATCTGAACCTTTGGAAACTACAGTAAATAAAACATTGGTTAAAGTAAGCATACTCCAGTTATAAGAAGTTGGTATGGAACTGGACGTTAATGAACTGGTTCCTGAAAAGGTATAAGTTCCCAAATCAGAAGTAGCGGTGTTAAACCTATACTCAAAACCACCGTTTGCATCAAAGGTTACAAAATTTTGTGGTTTGGGCGACTGTTTCAGGATAGTATCTTTAATAAATACGCCTGAAGAATATATTTTCAACTGGATCCTGTTTATGGTCCATTTACCAACAACCTGCTGTTCTTTGGGCTTATCTGCACTATGATCTGCTTTGGCACAGGAATTAGTGAAAACAGTAAGCGCAAACAGGCCTGCAATTAAAATAAAGGAAGTAAAATTGGTTTTCATCTCAAAATATAATATTGGTTGAGATAATAACGTAGCAGCAGTTAATTTATTGTTTATTTTTTACCTTATGTACAAACCTGATCACCCCGCTTTTTTCAAGATCGGATGAAATTCTTACCTCGTAGCGATTATCACCGTCATTTACAACCATTAAGGCTGTATTTGGCGGGATGGTTCCCAGGTTTTCTGCATACATGATGAGTTCGTTAATATCCCTGCTTTCATCTACATCAAGCGTTAATCTTATGGCTTTATCGCTAAGCCGCTTGTGGGATAATAATAATTTGCCATTAAAGAAAAGAGAAACACTGTCTCCGTCAATATCCCCATTGTCATATAGATCTACAGTAAAACTGCTGTTATCTATTTCAATGGTCTTTAAAAGGTCGGTCGTTCTTTTTTCGTACCTGTTCCCAGGTATTATCTTATCTATTTCTGCTTTTGGAGGTTCGGGCACAGGCAGGTTACTGATAACTATTTCCGGTTGCTTTTTTTCCTCAACCTGTGTTTCAACAGGTTTCTTTTTTTCGGGTATAGTTTTTACAACAGGGTTTGTTGCAGGTGTTTTACTTTCAGCCTTAACAACCGGTGGGGGAATATTTTTCTTCGGCTGCAGTTTAACTGTTACCGGTGGGGTATTTTGTTTGGGTATATTTTTTACAACCGGCGGTGCGGTTTTAATGGGTTTATTTGTTACTACCGGTGCAGGTTTTTCAGGCGTTGTTTTTACAAGATTGTTATTATAATAAGCCGGATTTTTCTGAAGCACTCTTTTTGATAAAGTGGTGGTGCCAAAACCACAATCCCCATTCTGGTTGGGAACCGGCACCCAGGTACCTTCAAGCTTTTGTACATCAGCATCCTGCGAATAAGTTAAGCGGTGTATCTGAAAACAATTGCGGATATTAACGGGTACATTGGTTTTCGTTCTTTCAATTTCTTTCAGCTCTATGTATTTGCCTTCTTTGTTTAAAGTGCCGCTTAATTTGCAGATGGTATAATAACGTTTGCCTGCATCGCTGAAATAGGTATAGGAATACCCACTCGCTTTGCTTCCGCTGCATTCAATCTCAAGTACATATTCGCAACGATCGCCACCCCAGCCGGTAAAAGCCGAGCTTTTATCAATAAATTCTCCCTTCCATTGCCCGGTAAAGTCTTGAGCACTTAACTGGCAGGCGAACAAAATAAGTATTAATAACTGTACAATTTTTTTCATCCCTGCAAAGATATTTTAGATTAATTTTTCGATAGCTAATACTTCGTTAAATTTGCAAACTGCGGGCTGAAAAAGTTTGCAAAATAAAGATATGATAAAGATAACATTACCCGATGGTGCAGTAAGAGAATATGAGCAAGGGACTTCTGCATTCGAAGTGGCCAAATCCATCAGTGAAGGCCTTGCCAGGAAAGTATTGGCTGCCAGTATCAACGGAGCCGTTTGGGATGCTCACCGGCCTATTGAAAATAATGCAACACTAAAACTCCTCACCTGGGATGATATGGATGGTAAAGCAACTTTTTGGCATTCATCTGCTCATTTAATGGCCGAAGCTGTTGAAGCGGCTTTCCCGGGCGTAAAATTCTGGGTTGGCCCGGCCATTGAAAAGGGATTTTATTATGATATGGACCTGGGCGATAAAAAAATTACCGAAGAGGATCTGCTTTCGCTTGAAAAAAAGATGAATGAACTTGCAAAGCAAAAAAATCTCTTTATCCGTAAACCAATGCCCAAGGCCGAAGCAGTACAATATTTTACTGAAAAGGGGGATGAGTATAAACTGGATCTCTTGAGCAATTTAACTGATGGGGAAATAACTTTTTATAACCAGGGCGGTTTTACCGATCTGTGTCGTGGGCCACATATTCCGAATACCGGTTTTATAAAAGCCATCAAACTTACCAGCATTGCGGGTGCGTATTGGAAAGGTGATGAAAAAAATAAGCAGTTGACCCGTATTTATGGCATCACTTTTCCGGAGCAAAAAGAACTGGAAGAATATTTGCTGATGCTGGAAGAAGCTAAAAAAAGAGACCACCGTAAATTGGGTAAAGAACTCGGCATTTTTACTTTTGATGATGAAGTAGGGCCGGGTTTAGCTTTGTGGTTGCCCAATGGTACCATTATTATTGAAGAGTTGGAAGCGCTGGCAAAGCAAACTGAAAAAGATGCCGGTTACAAAAGAGTTGTTACACCACACCTGGCTAAAGAAAGTATGTATTTAACCAGCGGCCATTTACCGTATTATGCAGATAGTATGTTTCCGCCTATGGAAATGGATGGAGAAAAATATTATTTAAAACCAATGAACTGTCCGCATCATCACAAAATTTTTGATGCCGAGCCAAAGAGCTATAAAGACCTGCCATTCCGCATTGCAGAGTATGGAACTTGTTACCGTTACGAGCAAAGCGGCGAATTATTTGGTTTAATGCGTGTGCGTTGCCTGCACATGAACGATGCCCATATTTATTGCAGTAAGGAAGATTTTGCGCAGGAGTTCAGGGCCGTAAATGATATGTACCAGAAATATTTTAAAATATTTGGTATTGACAAATATGTGATGCGCCTGAGTTTGCATGATCCCGCAAAACTGGGACAGAAATATGTAAATGAACCTGAGCTTTGGTTAGAAACAGAGGAATTGGTAAGAAATGTTTTGATCGACAGCAATATTCCTTATGTAGAGGTTAAAGGCGAAGGCGCTTTTTACGGCCCAAAAATTGATGTACAGATCTGGAGTGCTATTGGCCGTGAGTTTACTTTAGCTACAAACCAGGTAGATTTTGCCCAAGGACGTAGTTTTAAATTAAGCTTTACCAATAAAGATAACAGTCCTGAAGTACCCTTGATCATTCACCGGGCTCCTTTGGGAACCCACGAGCGTTTCATTGGCTTTTTGCTGGAGCATTATGCGGGGAAATTCCCAACCTGGTTAGCACCGCTACAGGTTAAGATATTGCCGATAAGCGATAAGTTCATGGACTATGCAAATACAATTTTGCAAACGCTTAAAAAAGCTGATATTCGTGCTGAAATTGACGACAGGAGTGAAAAGATCGGGCGCAAAATACGGGATACAGAAATTGCAAAAGTGCCCTATATGCTGGTGATAGGAGAGAAGGAAATGAATGAAGGGAAAGTGGCTATTCGCAGGCAGGGCAAAGGAGATTTAGGCGTTAAATTAATTGAAGAATTTGTACAGGATATCTTAGTAGAAATAAAAGACAGGGTATCAGCATAAAATGCGGTAATTAAAACTGGTTACCGGTAAAATTTGGATTAGTAACAATTAATAAATATATTGCTAATAGCTTATCTGAAATAAAAGATAATTCAGGATGGCACAAACAACATTATAAACTAAACACAATAAATGGCATTTCCACCAAGACCCCGGGGAACATTTAATCCCCGCTTTAAAAAAGAACAACAACAGGAACACCGTACCAACCACATGATAAGAGCACTTGAAGTGCGATTGGTAGGTGAAAATTTAGAACCAGGTGTGTATTCACTGGCCGATGCAATTAAAATTGCCAAAGAACAGGAACTTGACCTGGTAGAGATCTCTCCCGGAGCAAAACCACCGGTTTGCAAGATCATTGACTACAATAAATTTTTGTACGAAGAGAAGAAGAAGAAGAAAGAGATGAAGGCGAAGTCTAAAACCAGCGAGGTTAAAGAAATTCGCTTTACGCCCAATACAGATGATCATGACTTTGAATTTAAAGTAAAACACGCCGAAAAATTTTTGGCAGATGGCGATAAAGTAAAGGCCCACGTGCAGTTTAAAGGCCGTGCCATCATGTTTAAAGAAAGAGGCGAAATATTATTATTAAAATTTGCTGACCGGTTAAAAGATGTAGGTGCTTTGGAAGGCTTACCAAAAATGGAAGGAAAGCGGATGCTGGTAATGTTTGCACCAAAAGCAAAATTGTCAAAGAGGAAACAACAGGAAGCAAGCAGGTTATAACAGTAAGTACAATAAAAAATTAAGGGGAGTTCTTGCTTCCCTTTTTTTTATTTTTGTCTGATTAATATTTTTTGCCAGTTTTGATGTAGTGAGATGTATTCAAATTATGATTAGAGATACAATGACGATGCTACAGTAGCACAAAAGCTTAATCATTGCTCCTTCCCGAAATCGGGCTGTATTCGATTTCGGGGCTCTTTTTTTGTTACTTTTTTGGAGAAGCAAAAAAGTAAAATAGAATTTTAGAATACGTATTACTACAGTTAAATATCTTAATTAAACAATTGGATACCAGTTTAAACAAATACATCAGTGAAACAGGTTTTTGCAGCCGCAGGGAAGCCGATAAATATATTGAGCAACTTCGCGTTACCATTAATGGCATAGAAGCGATGAAAGGCAACCGGGTGGCAGATGGTGATGTTGTGCTGGTGGATGGCGAGCCTATCGCTAAAAAAAAGAAAACGGCTGTTTACCTGGCACTCAACAAACCCAAGGGCGTAACCTGTACCACCGACCTGAAAGACAAGACGAATGTCATTGATTTTGTAAACTATAAGACAAGGATATTTCCTATTGGCCGCTTAGATAAAAGGAGCGAAGGCCTGATATTTTTAACCAACGACGGCGATATTGTAAATAAAATTTTACGTGCCGGTAACCAGCATGAAAAGGAATATATGGTTACGGTAGATCAACCCATAACCCTGGAGTTTATTCAGAAAATGCGGAATGGCGTTCGCATTTTGGGAACAGTAACCCAAAAATGTTTTGTAAAGCAGGAAGGCCCAAACCGCTTTAAAATTATTTTAGTACAGGGCCTTAACCGGCAGATACGCCGCATGTGTGAGGCACTCGGTTATAATGTAGAAAGCCTGAAGCGCACCCGCATTATGAATATGACACTGACAGGATTGCCACCCGGTAAATGGCGTTATTTTACGCCTGCCGAGATCGATACGATTAACCAGATGCTTAAAAATTCGAGCAAGACGGCTGATGGGGAAGGGATGGATGAGTAGTATTTATTGATCACTATATCAGTTGTCATTTTTTTTGCCCTAACGAGAACCAGTTGCCGGAATCATCCACGAATAATGCTTCGAATCCGTAAAACTCTTTTGTGGGTGGTTTTTTAAAAACAATACCCTTTGTCTTCAACTCTTCATAAGTAGCCATCAGGTCGTTGCATTCAAATACGCCAAAGCCAAATGTGCCGTTCTTCACAAGTTCTCTCATTTGTGCTGCTGCGCCGTCCTTAAACATCATGCCATCTTCAATGGCCATCAGTGATATTTCCAGGTCGGGTTGTTCCGGTGGACAAACAGTAAGCCAACGCATTGCCGGCCCCATGGGTGCATCAGTATGTACTTTAAAACCGAGTTTGTTAACGTAAAATTCATAGGCACTATCCTGGTTAAGAACAAAGATGCTGACGTGATTTAATTTTGTGATCATTACTTGATATATTTTAGTTGAGTAGCAAAAGTGAGGAATGATTTATTAAAGCTCTTCTTCAAAATTGCTTTTTTTTGCCCAGCCCTTTTGTTCGGCAAAACAATTTGGAACGAATTGTAACGGAGATATTTTGATTAGCGCCTGGCGTTCTTTGAATTGCTGTTGGTATAGAGCAGGCGAAAACTTTGTCAGTCTTTTAAAAAGTCCCGTAAAAGAACTTACACTGTCAAACCCTACCGCAAAGCAGGTTTCGGTAACCGAAATATCTTTTTGCAAAAACAATTTTGCATTTTCTACCCTTACTTTTATTAAATATTGATGCGGGGTTTCACCATAGATCATTTTGAACAACCTGATGAAATGAAATTTGGAGAAGCAGGCTTCGTCAGCAATATTGTCAAGGTCAATATCATCGCTGAACTGTGTATCAATGAAAACTTTAGCCTGCACAATACGTTTGTAAAGATATATTTTCGGATAATCCTTTGCCATTTATTTTAAATGTATTGCTTCAGAAAAAATAGCCTGGGGGCGCTTTTTCTATAATTTATATAAATCCCCATTCAACAAATAGCTAAATAAGCAATAGGAGAAAGGCGAAATAAAAAAGCAGTAACGAACAGGATCCGTTACTGCTTTATAACAGTTTGTTGTTTTTACAATATCAATCTTTTATATCCAGCATTATTTCCTGGCCCTGCTTAACAGCTCTTATATCTCCATATTTACCAACCTTTATTCTTTCGTATTCATTTTTGATCATCACTTTGCCTTGTTTGTTCACCATACCATAAAGCCCGCCTTTTTTTGTGATGGCATACGATCCTTTAAAAGGGGCGATGGATTCGTAATCATTTCCAATAATCACTTTCCCTTCTAAATTGAGCATACCAATTTTCCCTTCTTTAGTTGTAAATGCAAGATTGTCACTACCAAAAGAACCAATTTTTTCGTATTCAGGTTTAACAAGTTCTTTTCCGTTTGCTCTTATCAGGCCAACCTGTTTGTTTTTCCACACCAGGGCAACGCCTTTATCAAATCTACCAATTCTGTCATATTCTTTGCTTACTTCCTGGGCAAATCCCTGCAGGGTAAATAAGGTTAGCAGAAGAAAGATCATCTTTTTCATATCAGTTTTAGTTTAAGTTTATAATGTAGAAATGTAAAGATATTAAAATTACAAAAACAAGCTGATACAGCATTCATTATCCCGTTGTTTATGCTGCTGTAAATGTAACCATATCTCCGCATAACTAAACTAATCAAAATGAAGTATATGAACAGGATTTACCTGGAGATTTCCTGTCCTTGTTTCATATCCTCAATAAGTTCCTTCAACCTGTACTGAAATCCTTTTGAAACATCAACCGTGTCAATTTCTATGGATCGGGCGAATTCCATGAACCCGTCTGTGTGATTTTCCTTTTTGCCTGTTTTTATATTAACATGCATGAACCGGGTCCATAATAATGCCTTTACCAGTTTCTGATGTTCATCCATCATGATCATTTCTACCAGTAAAGATCCGGGGCTGGCCTGTATCAAAGCAGATCTGACAGATACCTGCTCATTATAAGCAGCAGGGCGTATATAACTGATCTGGTGACCGGCAACCAACCAACTTATTCCCTGTTGGTAAAAACCGGTAAGATCAAGCTGGTATTCGCTTTTCAGGTGGTCTTCCCGGGCGTTTAATAAATAATCGATATACCTGCCATTGTTTAAATGACCAAACAGGTCGCAATCCGTAAAACGTACTTTGTATGTTGAATGGGGCGTTTTATTCAAAAAGATCATGCTGTTTTAGATCAGTAGCTTTTGCTAAAGGAGTTTTTATAAAAATAAGTAACATTTTTTAAACCTGTATTAGGTCTTTACCGTAGTATTTATCCTGTAAAGCAGTACAGAAGCGGAGTTAAATCAATATTTATTTCTTTTTTTCAATTATTGGAGTATATTTGTTCCCCATCAGGAATTTTCTATCCTTCAGAATATACCAACCCCAACGATCTCAACTTAGTAATGTATTACCGGATTCAATTCTATTGAAACAGCCCCCTCGTTAACAGGACTTTTATTGCTTTTGAACCTTAGTAAACCAAACTATTATGAGTACGCTTAACCTCAGCATCCCAAAATGGGTTTTAACCAACCTGAAACCTGTCTGTATTTCTTTACTGGCTGTTTTATTTGCTTTTTCAGTACAGTCACAAATACCCGGGCAATTGCCTGTTAATCTTAAAGTTTTTAAAGCCCATGCCGAAAGCAATAATAAAGTAAAAGTCTTCTGGACAACGGAGTATGAAAAAGATAACGCATACTTTGATATTGAACGCTCTGCAGATGGCGTGAATTTTACGCTGGTTGGAAGAGTTGCCGGCATAAACAACAACGGCATTTTAACCGATTATTATTATTACGATGCACACTCCATGAAAGGAATTTCGTTTTACCGCCTTAAACAGGTTGATGTGGATACGAGATACTCTTATTCGCCTATTGAAAGGGTAAAAAATTCGGAAACAGAAAATTCATTTGATGTGTATCCCAATCCTGCAGTGGGCAGCACGTTTAAAATAAATTTGCTGAAAAATGTGTCAGACAAAATTGATGTACTGGTTTTTGACCAGGGTGGCCGTTTACAATTAAAACAGCAGATCATTAATAACAATACCGTTAGTATTGATCATCATTTACCTGCCGGTGTGTATAGTATAAGATTAACCGATAAGGATTTTACTGAAACGAAAAAGTTGGTGATACAGTAAGAGAGCGGTTAATCTTTAATGCCTGAACAGATGCGATCAAATGCCTCTGCTAATTGTATATACTCTTCTGTCCAGTAATTCATTAATGCATGTTCCTGGAAAGTAGAAGTTGGCAGGAAGTGGATTTTTAAATTATGCAGACAATCTTTTTTATCTTCTCTTAATTCGGTGATATATTTTTCCAACTCAACTCTTACCGCTATGGCAGTTTCATAGTTTATCCACAGTATGTCTGATTCATCAGTAAACTTTTCTTTTATTTTTTCAACTATGTTGATCAGGTCTTGTAACACGAAAGTGTAAGATTTTAAAATTCATTTCAAGCGCTCTTTATAAATCTTTGATCATCCATACATCGCAGCCGCCGTGTCCGCTGTTACCTTGTGGCCCGGTTAAATAGGTAAATCCAAATTTTTCATACATGGGTATGGCAATGGTTAATTCGGGCATGGTCTCTAAATAAATTCTTTTGTAGCCCAGTTCTTTGGCTGCAGCCATGCATTTTTCCATCAGCAATTTACCAATACCCATGCCGCGTGTTTTTGCTGATAAATATAATTTCACCAGTTCGCAGGTTCCTTCAGGCAGGTTACCGGTAGGGTAAATGCCGCCACCACCGAGTATCTCTTCACCAGATTCTACCACAAAATAAATACTGCCGGTAATCTTAAAAACATCGTATAAATGGTCTGTTGTATCATCAAAATAAACAGTACCGGGTTTATTGGCTTTAAATTCGGTAAGGGTATCCCTGATTATTGTAGCCAAAGCCTTATTGTCGGCCGGCCGTATGGTTCTTACTAAAAGGTCAGGCATAATTAAGATCGGGTTTTTAATTGAAACCTGAGAAAATTATTAAAACATTGAACAAGCATGATATTTATGTGTTATGTCATTTGCTATGATAATCTAAAATAAATCATTTAGTTAATCTGTTTTAGAAAAAATCAATTATTTTCGGGAATCTTATAATTAATACAAAATTGCCAGATACATTAAAATATAGCGAAGAGGAGTTGGTGATGCTACTGCAAAGCCAGGATCAACAGGCATTTTCGTACCTGTACGACAACTATTCGGCAGCCTTGAATGGTATCATTTACCGTATGGTTGAAAACCGGGAACTGGCAGAAGATATCTTACAGGAAGCTTTTGTGAAGATCTGGAATAATTTCTCAAGTTACGATACCGGCAAGGGCCGTTTATTTACCTGGATGCTGAACATCACCCGCAACCTGACCATTGATACACTGAGGAGTAAAGGCTATAAAAAACAGGCAAAAATCTCTAGTGATGAAAATTCCGTAGATAATCTGAGCAGCAACAACAGTGAAGTGGAGAGATTTGATGCGATGGGTATAAGAAAGCAGTTGGTAAACCTAAAACCGGAACAAAGAAGTATTATAGACCTGGCTTATTTTAACGGGTATACCCAGGACGAAATTTCGAAAGAAATGGGAATACCTTTGGGTACGGTTAAAACACGGATGCGGGCCGCCATTATAGAATTAAGAAAAATGTTACAATATAATTAAATTGAACGCACAGGAAATCATATCATCGGGCATATTGGAACTGTACTGTATGGGGCTTACTTCGGCAACTGAAACGGCCGAAATAAGCCAGTGGGCAAAACAATATCCTGAATTGGCAGCCGAAATTGAAGCGATTCAATCAGGTTTGGAGAGCTACGCACAAATGAATGCGATTGAACCTGATGCATCTGCGAAAGAAAAATTATTTGCTGCTATTAATACAAATAAAACAGTGCCGGTTGTTGATATTAAAAAGGAAGAAAGAACAACAGCAAAAATCTATTCCATATCCCCGGCCTGGAAATATGCAGCAGCAGCAAGTGTTATCTTATTGGTGGGTAGCCTCATTTTAAATTATACATTCTATAATAAATATCAATCGGCAAATACAGAACTGGCATCAACACAATCGGAATTACAGCAGCAGAAAGAAATTGCAAGCGGCATGAAAAACGATATGGGTGTAATTACCAATAAAGATGCCATGCCGGTTAGCATGAAGGGAATGCCTGATGTGCCGGATGCAGCCGCCAGGATATACTGGATGCAGAATACCAAGGAAGTATATATTGATCCTTCAAACCTGCCACAGGCACCTGCGGGTAAGCAATACCAGTTTTGGGCCATAGTTGATGGGAAGCCTGTAAACGGAGGTATTGTAACCACTGAAATAAATGGTAAAAAAGTGCATGTACAAAAAATGAAAAGTTTTGGTAATGCCCAGGCATTTGCAGTATCTCTTGAAGACGCTGGTCCCGAAAAACCTGTACCAACCAAAGTAATGGTGATGGGTAAAATTTAATTACTTCTTTATTTTTTTAAAATATTTTTTTGAAACAGGCTGTTGAAAGACAGCCTGTTTTTATTTTTTTATAATGCCATCTTGATTTACCATCTGTATTATACCAATAGAAAAGAACCAGAAAAAAAATATTTGCCACATCGGTATATGCTTCAAAAAAAGAATCTGCAAAAAAAATAAATCCAATGCTTTTCATCTGCCGTACATAAAATTGAAAAGTCATTAATTAAAAAAATAAAAACCAGGTTTATGAAACAGATCAAAAAATTCCTTTTCGTTGCAACAGCAGTTATGTTCGTAAATGCTTCTTTTGCACAAAGCGAAAAAACAGTTATGGTAGGTGGAGCCGCCATGTATCCTTCAAAAAATATTGTAGAGAATGCTGTTAACAGTAAAGACCACACCACATTGGTAGCTGCTGTAAAAGCTGCCGGACTGGTAGAAACTTTACAAAGCAAAGGCCCCTTTACTGTATTTGCACCAACCAATGCTGCATTTGATATGCTACCTGCAGGAACCGTTAATAATTTATTGATGGCAGAAAGCAAACCAGCTTTAACCACTGTATTAACTTATCATGTAGTTGCCGGAAAATACAATTCATCGGATCTTGCCAAATTAATTAAAGATGGCAATGGTACAGCACAGCTTAAAACTGTTGCAGGTAAAAACTTATGGATCATGATGGAAGGCAAGAAAATTGCTATCAAGGATGAAAACGGTGGCGTTGCTTATGTAACAATAAAAGACGTTAACCAGAGCAATGGAGTAATACATGTAATTGATCATGTACTGTTACCGAAAATGTAATAAGTTAGTTTTAGGTTTTGTTTAATTAAGCCCCGCTCCTGTATCAGGAATGGGGCTCTTTTATTTGTTAACTAAAGAGTAAACACCCGTATCAACAAATTTGTCGCTGAAATAAAAATCTTCTTTAAAATATCCCTCCCTGGTAAAACCGGCTTTCTCCAGAACTATACCTGATGCGGTATTTTCAATATTGATACGGGCTTCAATGCTATGCAGCCTAATATTTTTAAATCCAAAATCAATCACCGCAATCAAAGCTTCCTTCATGATGCCTTTGCCCCAATGTTGGGGATGAAGCGTGTAACCCACTTCTGCACGGTAATGCTCTTTTAAAAAACGCCAGAAACCAATCATGCCTATTAATTTGCCGGGTTCATTTTTTAAACAAATAGCCCATTGAACAGCTTCATTGTTTGTAAGCCAGTCAGATACCATATCAATAAAACCTTCAGCCTCTTCTATCGTTTTTGTTTTTTCCCGTTTAATATATTTCATTACTGTTTCATCAGAACGGAGAAATAATATTTCGGGTGCATCTGATCTTTTAACACAACGCAGTAATAGCCTTTCGGTATTTATTTCGGTAAATGGTAAGAAGTTTAGTTCGAGCATTTGTACAGTTATTTTGATCAGGTAATTTAAACAATTTTTTACCGGTTTATGAAGCCTGTTATTTTTTGACGGTAAATATGCCGGAGAAAAATGTGAAATAACCAGCATCAACTTTATAAAGAGATTTACATGAAAAAACCTATACTTAATTTTAAAGTATAGGTTTTATTTTAACGCTGTCTTATAATTTACAAAACAGCCTGGTTATTTTTTAATATCAGGCAACAGCCTTATTTACCAGGCTTGCAGCTTCGCTTAACAGGATAGCACTTTGTACTTTTAACCCACTTTCATCTATAAGTTTTTTTGCAACATCGGCATTGGTACCCTGTAATCTTACAATGATCGGAATATTGATATTGCCAATAGAAGTATAAGCATCAATAACACCCTGTGCAACCCTGTCGCAACGAACAATACCGCCAAAAATATTGATCAGTATCGCTTTTACTTTAGGGTCTTTTAAAATGATCCTGAAACCTGCTTCCACGGTTTGTGCATTGGCTGTACCGCCCACGTCTAAAAAGTTAGCAGGTTCGCCACCACTTAATTTGATCATATCCATCGTGGCCATGGCCAAACCGGCACCGTTTACCATGCAACCCACATTGCCATCTAGTTTTACAAAATTTAAATTATACTGTCCTGCTTCCACTTCGGTAGGATCTTCTTCACTGATATCTCTTAAAGCCGCAATATCCGGGTGACGCATTAAAGCATTATCATCAATATTCATCTTACAATCAACGGCAATTATTTTTTCATCACTGGTTTTAAATAAAGGATTTATTTCCAGCATGCCACAATCAGAACCAACATAGGCATTGTACAGGTTGGTAACAAATTTTACGCAGTTTTTAAAAGCCACGCCACTCAAGCCTAAATTGAATGCGATCTTCCTGGCCTGGAAAGGTTCCAGGTTTCCACCGGGGTAAACCCACTCTTTAAATATTTTTTCGGGTGTATTGTGTGCCACGTCTTCAATATTCACGCCGCCTTCGGTACTGTACATAATTACATTCTGGCCGGTAGAACGGTCTAATAAAATAGAGAGGTAAAATTCCTTTACCGGGTTTGGCCCATCATAATAAACATCCTGTGCAACCAGAATTTTGCTAACCAGTTTACCAGCTTCACCGGTTTGAATGGTTACCAATGTGCCGCCTAAAATATTCTTTGCTATCTGTAAAACTTCTTCAGCCGATTTACCAACAGCCACACCACGTTGCTCGCTGCCCACGATCTTTCCTTTGCCCCTGCCGCCGGCATGTATTTGCGCTTTTACAACAGCAAACTTGCTTCCGTATTGGGTATGAATTTGTTTGTAAGCCTGTTCTGCCTCGCCGGGGGTGTTGCAAGGAATGCCTTCCTGAACGGGAACATTGTACTTTTTCAATATTTCTTTAGCCTGGTATTCGTGAAGATTCATAATGGATAAATTTTGGCGAAGATAGGAAAGTGTTTTGAGTTTTGGGTTTGCTGTTTGGGGTTTTGAGCTATAAGATGGTTTAATCTTTGTTATGAAGAAAGATCTATCGCCCCGATGGGGCTTTTTTAAAACTCTTTACATTTTATTCTACCAACCTTACATGCCTACGGCATTAAATGGGCTGTTTTAAGCTCTTTTAAAAGCGAAAGGTTGGTAGCATATAAAAGCAATTGTATTTAAAGTTCCGTAGGAACGACAGATAGGAATCATACAGTATGTCAGCGACCGGCTAAGCCTAACCAGCGACAGATCTTTTTTTGCCGCCGCCTTGTTTCCGACAAACGGCATAACAGATGTTATTTTAGCTGAGCAGATAGTTTGGTAATCCTGACACATTTTTCTCGTTATGTAAGAGCGGGCCAATGGTTCCCGCTTATCGGAGACAATGCGGGGATGTTTGGATAGAAAAAAGGATTAAATTTGAAATTGTGGTTGAAATGCCTACGGCGGCTAAAAATTGATTTGTATGATTTTTTTAAAAAATATATTTTCTTCTTATTATAGTTTTTTTTTACAGAAAAAATCAGTAGGTCCTATATATGCTACAGTAAATTTATTTGCAATTGCCTTATCATCCTGGGGTTTGTTCATTATGTATTTAATAAAGAAATTTAACTGGTTCGATCTGTTTTCAATACCTTCTATTAAATTTTTTTACGTAGCATTTGTGCTATTACTTATATTTTTTTTATACAAATTTTATACAAAAGAAAAAATTAAGATAAATGATAGAGTAAAAGTGTTTAATACAAAAACAACTTTTAATAAAGTTCTATGGAACACTATTTCATTTACCTTTTTGATATTACCTGTAGTCCTTATTGCCCTTTCGTTGAATAAATATATTTTCTGAGAGGGCACGGGAATTTGCTTTTTTTTACCCTTGTTGGCATTACTATAAAAATATAACAACGACCAACTATCTCTAAGGCCGCTGTTGTGCGTTTCGCCAACAGTCGAAACGTTAACCATTTTAATCTTTATATTGAGTAAGCATTCCAAAATCATCCACCCTATTCATAAATTTAGCTGAAGAATATTGATAGAATTCATCTTGGATCGTAACCCACAAACCACTTCTCTATAACCTACGATTCAATAAAGCTGAATAAGGGTATGCGGTACAAGTGAGGTTGTTCTTTTCTTTTACTAAAAGAAAAGAACAACAGAACAAGTTCACAACGATGTTTAATAGCTGCAATATGTTGGTCTCCAAAAAATGCCTTTTAAAACCCTACAATTCCTTTAACGTTTCTTACCTTACCTTTGACTCCTAAACCAGTAAGGATTATGATGCTTAAAATAAACGAAGCAGTAGAATTTATAAAAAATATTTATAGCGATAAACCTGCTGTAGGTATTGTTTTGGGCAGCGGCCTTGGCAGTTTTACCAACGAAATAAAAATAGAAAAAGAGATAGCTTATGGCGATATTCCACACTTTCCGGTAAGTACGGTTGAAGGGCATAGCGGCAAGCTGATCTTTGGTGAACTGGGCGGTAAAAAAGTGGTTGCTATGGCTGGCCGGTTTCATTTATATGAAGGTTACACTTCTGATCAAACAGTTTTCCCGATAAGGGTCTTAAAATTTTTGGGCATTGATACCTTATTATTGAGTAATGCCGCAGGCGGTGTAAATCCTGCATTCCAGGTTGGAGACCTCATGATCATTACAGACCATATCAGCCAGTTGGCTCCCAATCCTTTAATTGGAAAAAATTATAAGGAACTTGGGCCAAGGTTTCCAGACATGAGCGAGCCTTATAAAAAACACCTCATCAATAAAGTAAAAGCAATAGCAGCCGAAAAGAATATTAAAATAAGAGAAGGGGTGTATGTTGCCGTAACGGGACCAACATTTGAAACCCGTGCAGAATATAAAATGATCCTTACCCTTGGAGGCGATGCAGTGGGTATGAGTACAGTGCAGGAAGTGATTACGGCTGTACACATGGGCTTACCGGTTTTTGCGATGAGTGTAATTACAGATGTTGGCATCAGGGAAGAAGAGAATACGATAACCCATGAAGAAGTATTGCAGGCAGCCAAAGAAGCTGAGCCCAATTTCAAAGCTTTAATTTGCGGATTAATTGCACAACTATAAGTACCGATCGATGAAGCAATTTCTTACCCTGTTATTTTTTATCTTTTGTTTCCAGCTTTCTTACGCACAGCAGCCAGATCTGATCAACCAGGTTGGTGGCAGATTGAAGAATATCGGCGGTGCTGTTTCGGGAGGTAAAGACACCATCGGTTTTGAATCACGTAAACAATATGATAAAAAAGATTCAATAACCATCAGCTATAAATACCTCGATTCTATCCGGAGCATTCCTTTTGATTCTTCGATTAATGATTTTGATAAATATTTTTCGGTACCGTCTTCTTACCTGTACCTGGGCAATAACGGCGCAGCCGCTTATTCATTAATTTATAAGCCCAATGCAAAGCCAGGTTGGGATGCAGGATTTCATGCATTTGATGTGTACCGCTATACATTGGAAGAATCTAAATTTTATAAGACCAATAGACCTTTTTCTCAACTGAGTTATCAACTGGCTTCTGGTAAGGAGCAAATGATAAAGGCCTTTCATACACAAAGCCCCAAACCCAACTGGAGTTTTGGATTTGATTATCGCCTGATAAGTTCCCCCGGATTTTTTGTAACCCAAAATGCGAATCATAAAAGCTACCGGCTCTTTACCAATTACCAGGGCAAAAGAAAAAGGTATGCAGCATTTTTTATCATGTTGGGAAACACCATAAAAAATTCGGAGAATGGTGGTATAGAAACTGATTCGCTGCTTAAAAATCCAAATTATAAATCGCGTTTTTCTGTGCCGGTTAATTTAGGCAGTGCTGCCAATTATGCGCCCAATCCTTTTCAATCAAGCGTAAGTACCGGTAATATTTATAAGGACTTTACTGTTTTTTTACGGCAGACCTACGACATCGGCAAACGCGATTCTTTGGCAATAAATGATTCAACAACTGAATACTTATTTTATCCTAAACTAAGGGCGCAACATAGTTTTACATACAGTACCTATAATTACCTGTATAAGGATGACCAGGCAGATTCAGCCATTTATAAAAAATGGTACGATACCATTGTGAAATTTGGGAAAGACAGTTTCCTTGTCAAGGAAAAATGGTCGGTGATGAGCAATGATTTTACCTTATTATCTTTTCCTGACACAAAAAATTCCGGCCAGTTTATTTCTGCCGGTGTAAAATTTGAGAACATAAAAGGGGAGATGAAAGGGAACACAAGAAATTTCTACAATTTCATTCTTCATGGTGAATACCGAAACAAAACCCGTAATAAACTTTGGGATGTTTTAGCTAAGGGAGAGTTTTATGTAAACGGGTTAAATGCCGGTGATTACAGTGCTTATGCAACCATTGCCAGGCATATCAATAATAAGCTGGGAGATATCAGGTTATTCTTTAAAAATGTAAACAGGTCGCCTTCATTCATATTCGACAATGCCTCTGGATTTAATTTTAATAATCCGAGCCAGTCAAAAAAGGAAAATATTATTTCCTTTGGAGCTGATGTCAGCAACCCGTTTATTAAACTGGGATTTAAAAATCACCTCATAACCAACCTGGCTTACTTTACAGATTACTATCACACAGCACAAAGCAGCAAGGCCATTAACCTGCTGCAGATCTATGCATCTAAAAAAATTAAGATCAGCAAAAGGTGGAACCTGTATTCCGATATCACTTTTCAGCAAACTGATGGCGGAGCACCGATCAAAGTACCCATGTTGTTTACCAGGAACAGGTTAGCTTATGAAGGTACTTTCTATAAAAACCTGAGTGTAAGCACCGGTTTGGAGATTCGGTATTTCACGCCATTTGAATGCTATAATTATTCGCCGGTAATGGGACAGTTTACGCCACAGGATACGTTTAAATTAAAAAATCTACCGGATATAACAGCCTTCTTTCATTTTAAGATCAAATCATTCACCTTATATATCCGTACCGAAAACCTGAACACTATTAGCTTTTCCAATGGATTTGGATTTACCAATAATAATTTCGCAGCTCCCCATTATCCTACACAGGGATTTATATTACGGTTTGGAATACAATGGGGTTTTGTGAATTAACCAATACCGGCTATTGTTAAAAATCTCCTTTTACTTGCTTTCTGTTTGTATTTGCTTAATTCTGTTGTAGATTTGTGTTGCAGATGAAAAAGATATATTTAGCCATATTGACATTCTTTTACATGGCTGTTTCTTCGGGAGTAGCTATGGAACTGCATTATTGCATGGGGGATAAAGCCGGGATAGACCTATATGGTTCAGCATCTGATAAATGTGGCAAATGCGGCATGACGGAAAAGAAGACCGGTTGCTGCCATGATGAATTTAAGTTTTACAAATTAAGCGACTTTCATAAAACAGTATTAAACGATATTGACCTTACTGCATCATCATTTGCAATTGTAAATGAGCATTTCCTGTACGACTGGCAAATGCCGGATAATACAACTTTGGCTGCAGTTAATAGCCATTCCCCGCCTGGTAATACAGAACCTTCGGCCTGTATTATGAATTGTGTTTTCAGAATATAGAATTGATCTTGAATTTTTACACCGGTAAATGGTTTTATCTGTGCCGTATGACTATTGGTCAGACGAGACGTAAGACCAATAATTTATTCAACATCAAAATTTTTATACAATGAAAACATTATCATTATTGGCTGCCATTATGCTCAGCATATTCAGCATCAATACATCAACTGCACAAGCTGCTAAAACCGAAACCATTAAAGTATGGGGTAACTGCGGTATGTGCAAAACAACCATCGAAAAATCTGCAAAAAAAGCCGGCGCAAAAACTGCAGACTGGAACGAAGACAGTAAGGAGTTAAAAGTCTCTTATGCCGTAAATAAAACTTCTTCTGCAAAGATCCAGGAAGCAATAGCCATGTCTGGTTACGATACACAGGATTTTACAGCCGATAATAAAGCTTACGACAATTTACATGGCTGCTGCAAATACGACAGGAAAACTGCAAGTGCAACTGCTGCATTATATTCTTGCCCCATGCACCCGGAAGTAACTAGTGATAAGGCCGGCAAATGTTCTAAATGTGGTATGGATCTTACCAAATCAACTAAAGAGCCAATGGCGATGTATAGCTGTCCAATGCATCCCGAAGAAAAGAGTGACAAACCGGGGAAATGTTCTAAATGTGGTATGGATTTGCAAAAGAAACAATAGACTTTTTCATTAATTAAACACGAGGTAAACTGTTACAGGTCATAAAAAATCTGTAGCAGTACTTGCTGCTGTATAAAACATCCTCAATAAATTTCGCAGCAAAAGTTTTACCAGTGCTACTTTAAATCAACTTTTATGAAAAAGGTAAAATATTTGTTACTGCTTTTCCTGGTCTTAACAGGAGTAGCAGCATACAACCAGGATAAAAAAATGCCGACGCCGGACATTAAAGTATCGTTTAAGGTTTTTGGCGTATGTATTCAATGTAAAGAGCGTATTGAAAATGCGGTTAAAATAAAAGGTGTACAATCAGGCGTATGGGATATGGAAACCGGCCTGCTCTCATTGGTTTATAACAGCTCTAAAGTTTCTTTAGAAAAAATAAAAAATAGGATCGTTGCAGTTGGACACGACCTGGAAGACAGGAAGAGTGTAAATTCAGTTTACAATGCATTGCCCAAATGCTGCCTTTATCGTGGTATGGGAACCGCATTGAACGGATTAAATCATGATCAGGCTCTGACAAATGCTCAGGACAATAAAGCAGCCGATACAGTCTTAAATACCTTGTCTGTAAAGAATGATGCGATACTATCAACCCAAATTATAAAAGGCATTGTACTGGAGGAAGACAATAAGGGAAAATTTAAGCCACTTGCAAGTGCAAGCATCTTTTGGTTAAATACCGGAAAGGGTGTAATTACCGACAGTGCAGGTTTTTTCAGCATACCCCAGGATAGTATAAGTAAAATATTGGTTGTTAGCTATACCGGTTATAAGTCCGACACAATATTTACAAACATAGCAAATGAATTAAAAATTGTACTGGCATCTGATAAAAAATTAAAAGAAGTTACAATAACATCAAAACAACGTTCTACTTACATTAATAATTACAGCCCCATCCGAACCCAAATGATGACGGGTAAAGAATTATTAAAAGCAGCCTGCTGTAATTTGAGTGAAAGTTTTGAAACCAATCCATCTATAGATGTTTCTTATACTGATGCGGTAACCGGTTCTAAACAAATTCAGTTGCTTGGCTTAAGTGGAAACTACACACAGCTTACTGTTGAAAACCTGCCTGGTCCAAGGGGTATTGCAACGCCGTTGGGACTGAATTCCATTGCAGGACCCTGGATAGAATCTATTCAGTTAACCAAAGGTGTTGGTTCGGTTGCCAATGGCTACGAAAGTATTGCCGGGCAAATTAATGTAGAATTAAAGAAACCTGAAAACAGTGAAAAACTACTTGCCAATCTGTATGTGAATGATTATGGCAAAACAGATCTAAACCTGAATCTGTCTCAAAAGATCAGTAAAAAATGGTGGACCGGTTTATTACTGCACGATGATTTTTTAGCGAATAAGAAACTTGATTTTAATAAAGATGGATTTAGAGACTTGCCAACGGGCAATACATTCAGCCTGGTAAACCGGTATAAATTTGACAACAGCAAGGGAACATTGATACAACTGGGCATTAAAATATTAAATGATAAGAGAACCGGTGGCGAAACAGGTTTTGATCCTGCAGCAGATAAAAATACTACTAACAAATACGGACTGGGGATTAATACTGAACGGTATGAGGCTTTTGCAAAAATTGGTTATATTTTTCCTGCAAAAAAGTATAAAAGCATTGGATTTCAAACAGTAGCTATAAGCCATAGGCAGGATTCTTATTTTGGTTTAACTGTTTATAATGCCAGGCAACAGACTTTTTACAGCAACTTAATTTATCAGTCTATTATTAGAACAACTGTACATAAATTCAGAACAGGCATCAGTTTTTTGTATGATAAATATGATGAAGACTTTAAAGCAGCCCGCTATAAGCGCAATGAAATTGTGCCGGGTGTTTTTGGGGAGTATACATTTACTCCCAATGAAAAATTCAGTGCTATTGCAGGGTTAAGGGCTGATCATAATAGTCTGTTTGGCTTTTTTGTAACACCAAGACTTAATCTTCGTTATGAACCTGTAAAGGGTACAACCATTCGTGCAAGTATTGGAAGGGGACAACGCACAGCCAATATTTTTGCAGAAAATACCGGTAGTTTCATAAGCTCCAGGCAGGTAAATATTATTGCTTCCGGTGTGGGTAAAGCTTATGGCTTAAATCCTGAAGTCGCCTGGAACAAAGGTATCAGCCTTGATCAGAAATTCAAACTGTTTAAACATGACGCCCTTGTTAGTGTAGATTATTTCAGAAATGATTTTAAAGACCAGGTAGTTGTGGATGTAGAAAATCCAAGGGCAGTTAGTTTTTATAACCTGCAGGGAAGATCTTATTCAAATAGTTTTCAGGCAGAACTGAGTACGGAGCCGGCAGACCGGTTTGAAGTTCGGTTGGCATACCGCTATTTTGATGTTAAATCTACTTATGATGGAAAACTACTGGAACGTCCGCTGATAGCAAAGAGCCGGGCTTTTGTAAACCTGGCTTATGCGGTAAAAGGGTTTAAGTTTGATTATACGGTAACTTACAATGGTAAAAAAAGATTGCCTGATACACAAGCTAATTTACCGGCTTACCAATTGCCGGCATATTCACCTGATTATGTATTGATGAATGCACAGATTTTAAAAACAGTTGGTAAAAACAGTCAGTTTGATTTTTATGTGGGTGCTGAAAACCTGACAAATTATTTTCAACAGCATGTAATTGTTGCATCCAATCAGCCATTTGGTAATTATTTTGATGCTTCGATGGTGTGGGGCCCGGTAAATGGCAGGATGTTTTATTTTGGAATGCGTTATAAGATCAAATAAAATTAATTTAATGAAAAGGATATTGTTATTTATATTGTCATTATTTCAAAAAAAGAATTGTTGTAAATGAAAAAATTGTGCCTGGCAGTACTGATCTCATTAATTACATTGACTGGCAAAGCCCAGCTTATGATTGGTGGTACGGTGCCCGAAATAGAATTACCGAACAAAGAAGATAGCCTGGTAAAACTGTCGTCACTTGCAGGCAAAGTAGTGCTGATAGATTTTTGGGCAAGCTGGTGTGCTCCTTGCAGGGCTGCCAATCCTTATGTACAGAAGTTATACAAAAAATACAAGGCAAGCGGCTTTGAGGTTTTTGCGGTAGCATTGGATGTAAAAAAGGAAGCCTGGCTTAAAGCTATAAAATCCGATAAGCTTACTTACACTTTGGTAAATGATAATACCGGGTGGAATTCAAAAGTGGCTGAAAGTTATTTCGTTGATATGATACCGACCAATTTTTTATTAGATAGGGAAGGTAAGATAATTGCCATTAACCTGGAAGGGAAACAGCTTTTTGATAAAGTAAAAAGTATAGTTCAATAGTTATTACCGGTATTCGGCCGAATTATTTTTTAACCGTTGCTATGCCTGTCATCAGCGCCTCCAGGTTTTTTTCTTTGCAAAAGGTTTTGGTTATATTTTCAGCGGCTGTTAAAATCTGTTTAATGGTCTTTTGTTTTGGCCCTGCCAGTTTATAGGCTTTGGCTAAAGCATCTTTTTCATTGGTTTTACCCGCAGGGCGCTGTGGGATAGTTTGCAGAATGGCTTCTTTTATGATCTCTACTTTAAGGCCGTTGTCTTTTAAAATACCCAATTCGGCTATCATCCAGCTTAAGGCATAGAAATTATTTTTATTAAATAATAAAAAATAGTGGTAATCTCCGGCATCAGGTAATATATTAAAGGGCGAAGTAGTTATTGCTTTGGTCAGATATTTAGAAAGATATGCTGGTGCTTTTTCTGATTTGCCCAATTGTATACAACCCCGCAGGGCTTGGGGGTAAATGCTTAGCCAGCGTAACATTCTCCTGAATTCGTGCACATCATTTTCTACATTGGTGAAATGAAAATCCTTTTCGTTAACGAATTCCAGTATTATATTGATGGCATTTATATAAAACTGCTGAATACTTTTTATATCTTCTTTTTCATCCTGCCAATCGGCGCTGGCAAGCTTCTTACTTATTTTTTTTATGCGGGTATTGTTTTCGCCCAGCCAACCTTTTTCTGTTAATAGTTCATTCAGGCTTTGTATTTTTTCCCTGCTTTGGGCCAGCAGGTAATTGGTAATACCGGCTGGTATTTTTTTATTGGCCAAAAATTCCTTTGCAAAGGCATCGTAGTAATCTATCTGCCCAATGGTATCTTCCAGTAATTTAAAATGGGCTTTAATTTTTTCAAACTTTTTTTTATTATGAATGCCACTATACATCTTTGCCAATCCCTCCAGCATAAACAGGGGAGTGCGGGCATTATTTTGGTACAGCCACAGCGCCGGATTTTTTTGTTTGGAAGATTTCAGCAGTAATTCCTGTAACTGGTTCAGGAAGTATTCAAATCTTAGTTCGCCTTTTTTCATGTTCTGTAGTTTTTAAAATTACGCTCTGGTAAATTCCCCCTTCAGGGTTAGGGGGCTTCAAAAAACGCCACATTGCCACCAACCCATTCCTTGTCTTTATTATATCGTGTACCAATCATTTTACCTTTGCTTAACCGAGCCAGATTATGTACGCCAACCGGCCTGTCCCAACCCTGTTTCCAAAAATAAAATAAACGTATCTCTGCTTTGGCAGGCCCGTCGGGCGTTACGATCACATCGGCATATTTTACTTTCTTTTGTAAGATCCAGTTCTCCGGGTCTTTCACCGCTTCAATATCTGCTGGCGTAACATCAATAACCACCCCCATGCCGGCAAAAGAGAACAATGGTTTTAAAACATAATTATCCAGGTCGCCGGGCATTTGTTTTAACTCATTTAAAAAATAGGTTTTAGGCACGTACGGGTTTTCTATAAATGGCAGTGTGAATTTGCTGATGCGGTAAAACCAGTTAGGATGTGGAGCCCATTCCACGTCATACGCTTTGGTAAGATCAACTATTTCGCCAAGGCCTTCCTGCTTTTGCAGGTCATCAAAAATTACCCGGTTATAAATTCTTTTGATAGGCGTCTTTACACCGTTGTTATCATAAAATAGTTTGTCGCCTTCGGCAATCAGTTTGGTTAAACAAACAGTTTTAATGCCCAGTAACTGTTCAGTACAATAAAAATCGATCCTTGTTTTTTGTTGCTCAGGATAAATTTCCAGCAGGATAACATTCTCGGGGTTCAGGTCGCCCACAATAATATCCTTCAGCAATTGTATATAGGTTTCTTTATTGTAGCCATTCAAGTAAGGCGAAAAATTGGCAGGCAGTTCGGCATATTCAGCCGTTAATTCCGAATGAAAAGCCTGGAAAGCATATAGGGTAGGGAACCCCTGCATTTCGATCAACTGCGGTTCCAGTTCGCCATGTTCATTTTCGCAGATGCCAAAATCAAAGACCAGGAATTGGGTATGACTGTCTTCGTTAGGTACTTTTACATTGGCGGGAATACCACGATCTGTAAGTGCAATAAATTTAGGATCCACAATTACATCAATGATATCTTCACAGGCATTCAGCATTTTTGCGGTAAAATCTGCCGGAATAAAAATGGGTGTTTCTGCATTCCTGAAATCAAGTGCCCCCCGATGCAGGTTCTCCAGCTTTACCATGTAGGCATCATATTTCTCTTTGGTGAAATTGGTGTTGAATTTTTCCCTTAACTCTTTTATCATGTTATATACAGCTTTTAGTTATTCTTTTGTTCAAGCTTAAAAATAACTATAAAAATTCATTTAGCATTGGGATTTGTCATGCTTGAATATTGCATCGCTAGCGGAATTATCAAAAGAATGAAGAACAAACTAACGACTGAAATGACTGTCATGCTGAGGCACGAAGCATCTCCCTGTGAATTATTTTATTAGGAGTAATTTTTTATAGGACCAAAATTTATAGGTAACATGATGTAAAGCATGCTGAAAAGCATGGTTCTTATAATTTTCCAGGGGTGAGATACTTCGTACCTCACCATGACAGTAACAGGGAAATTCGTGTAATTATTTTTAAACCTCAACCAGTTGCAGACTTTCAACAGCATTCAATAAAAAATTGGGAAGGATATGTGCGTAGGTCCACATGATCTTTTCGGGATCGTTTAAATGATCGATCATGGACTGCCATTTTTCTATACCATAATTTTCAACAACAGTTTTCTTTCTTTCTTCTGTTTGTAAATGAAGGCTCATACCAATAGCATCGGCTTCGGGGTGAAATTGCGTGCCAATCATGTTTTCATTAAATCTTATAGCCATTATAGCTCTCTCGAGGGGTATGTGCGGCCTGTCTTTTTCTATGGCCAGGATAGATGCACCCATTTGATGCAGCTTATTATGATCAGGCTCTGTTACCTGGTAATCGCGGCTGTCAACAGAATAAAATGGATCTTTTAAACCATCAAAAATAACTTCGTCTTTACCATCTGCCAGTAAATGCATGGGGAAGATACCAAAGGAAATACTTTTTCGCTGGCTTACTTTGGCAATATGATAATGCCTGCAGATGAGTTGAAAAGAATGACAGATAAAAAAGACCTGTTTTTTTTGAACATGGGCGGGATTATCGTTCCAATGTTCTACTTTATCTAACCAGGAAAAATAAACTTTTTCCCAATCGCTGCCCTTGCTTTCTAAAGGGCTACCGGGGCCGCCACTGGAAATATAAATATCGTAACTGAGATCGGGAACCTGTTTTTCCAAACGCACATCAAATTCATCCCAGCTAAGATCGAGCTGATTATTTTCGCCAAACTGGTTAAGGATTTCGCGGATACAACGCATGCCCTGGTTGGCAAAACCTTCGTACATATCCAGGATGGCAACACGGATGGATTTCTTTTCGGTCCAATTCATACACAAACATAACAATTTTTTAAAAGCAGATGTTTGCTGCAGTCGTTACTATTTATTAACGTATTGTGGATTAAAATATATTACAAAATAAATTTAAATTTAATAAGATGATAAGATTTTGCATGACTTATGACGGTTCTCATAAATAAAGCCAGTGTTTTTTAAGAACTTGTGGCTGCAAAAAAATACTTATGTCAAAGGACGTTTTGAATATTAAACCTGGCCGTATGCTTTTTAACCATTGCCACGACTGCAAACCAGAAGCAGGATCGGCAGCCGAGCTGGAAGCATTTGCAAAAATACAGGCCGGTTTGTGCAATCAGTTTGAACTTTTTTTTCCGGATAACCTGGCAAGTAAAACAATTGTTGTTATTCCCAGCCTGTCGCTCGACCAGGATGTTTTATCAAAGATTTGCGGAGCATTGCATTACGAGGAAAGACTACTTTGTTTGCTGATGCTGTTGCGCATGCCCAGGGCCAATGTGGTTTATGTAAGCAGCATACCCATCGACCCGGTCATCATTGATTATTATTTGCACCTGTTACCGGGTATTACCGGTTATCATGCCAGCAAAAGATTAACACTCATCAGTTGTTATGATACATCGGCTTTGCCGCTTACAGAAAAAGTATTACAAAGGCCGCGACTAATAGAAAGGATAAGAGAAGCTATACCAGCCGGTAATGTGGCGCATATTGCCTGCTTTAATACTACACCACTTGAAAGAACATTAGCTGTTCATTTGGGTGTTCCCATTTATGGGTGCGACCCTTTGTTGACCTACCTGGGAACCAAAAGCGGCAGCCGCAGGGTATTTATGCAGGCAGGTGTAGCCACACCGCCTGGTGCAGAAAATTTAGGAAGTTATGATGACATGGTGCATGCAGTTGCGGCATTAAAAGACATGTATCCGCATTTAAAAAAAGCAGTTATCAAATTAAATGATGGTTTCTCGGGTGATGGGAATGCTATTTTCAAATACCCCGAAAATCTTTCAGGTATAATATTACACAATTGGATAGATAATAACCTGTATCATGTTCTTAAACCGGTTGCAAATGATCTGAGTACAGGTATGTTTATGAAAAAGTTTGAACAGATGGAAGGTATTGTGGAGGCATTTGTGGAAGGCGATATAAAAGCTTCACCATCGGTGCAATGCAGGATAAACCCCAGGGGAGAAGTGGATATCATTTCAACACACGACCAGGTGCTTAACGGGGATACAGACCAGATTTTTGCCGGTGCTCATTTTCCAGCTGACGCTGCTTACTGTTCTGAGGTAGCAGCAAAATCAAGATTGATTGCTGAAGTTTTGAAGAAAGAAGGGGTGCTGGGAAGATTCAGCATCGATTTTATTTCGGTAAAAGAAAATGATGTATGGAAACATTATGCCATTGAAATAAATCTGCGTAAGGGTGGAACCACGCACCCGTTTTTAATGCTGCAATTTTTAACCAATGGCAATTATAATGAAGGCACAGGAATTTTTGAAACAGCGAACGGGCAGCAGCTTTATTATTATGCGTCAGACAATGTGCAGAGCAATTCATACAAAGGCCTTACTCCAAAAGACCTGATTGATATTGCCATGTTCCATGGGCTGCATTTTGATGGTACAGCGCAAAAGGGCGTGATGTTTCACATGATCGGAACTTTATCGCAGTTTGGAAAAATGGGGATGGTATGTATCGGCTCATCCCGTGAAGAAGCTTTTTCTTTTTATACAAAAACAATTGCAGTGCTGGATGCAGAAACCGCAGGATGAACAAATTGTATGTTTTTTGAATTTCTTTTATCTTATCAAAATAAACGTCCCTTTCATTTCCACCACACTTCCATTTTTATCAATACCTTTTATCATCCACACATAAGTGCCCGATGCAGCGGGTTTACCTTTTATGGTACCATCCCAGCCCGCCATCCATTGCCTGGTTTCGTACATCAGTTTTCCATAGCGGTCAAATATGCGGAAGTATTCGGTGCTTTGCATACCTACGGGCGTTGGCCGGAAAATATCATTCAGCCCATCGCCATTTGGCGTAAAGGCATTGGGTAAATAATAGGTTGGCCCTTCATATACTTTAATAAATATGTCATCATCATCAGTACAACCTATGGCATCGGTAATATGTACATGAAAATAAGCATCGTTGAAAAGTATGGCTACCGGGTTTGCTATAAATGGATTGTTCAATGGCCCTGCAGGGCTCCATACAAAATCAGTTGCATTTGCGCCGGTGGCCAGTAACTGATGCGGCTTGCCCAAAACGGCATTGGTATCATTGCCTGCAAATGCAACCAGTAAGGGCTGCATAAATACGATCACACTATCGGTTACAGAAAAATTACAACCGTAATTATCGGTAACGGTCAATATAAATTGCCGGGTAGTATCCACCCTTACACCGGTAACCGCGGTATTGGGGGAGTTTAAAGAATCTGGCGGACTCCAGGCATAATTTACCGTGCCCGATAAATTACTGGCACTGCCAAACAAGGTCGCATTTGTTTTGTAGCAAACGGTTGTGTCCTTGCCAGCATTGGCAACAGGCTTATGTAAAACATTTAGGATGATGGAATCTTTCCTTGTACAAACACCCCATTTAGCTGTGAGGTAATATTTGGTTGTATCAGTTGGTGTGGCGATGGGATTTTTAATGGTATCAAAATTTAAAGTAGCTGCAGGTATCCATTTAAAAGTATCGGTTAATGCATTGGTTTGCGGTATTAAAGTAATGCTGCTTCCAAAACAAATGGTACTGTCGGCGCCAAGTTCAAGATTCATGGTATCGAGCAAAAGAACAGCCTGCATTATTGGTTGCAAACAACCATTGGCATCTTTTACTTTTAAATTATTGTAATTGCCAAAGGGTAAATTTAAAAACTGGTTTGATGCCTGGTAAGTAACACCATTATCAATTGAGTATTGATATGCAGGCGTACCACCGCCGGGAGTAAGTGTTATGGTTCCGGTTTTATTTGAACAATCTGCATCGGTTGAAGTGCTGAGCAGGGTTAGCACAGTTGGTTCTGCAATGGTAGCTGTGGTTGATCCGCCACACAGTGATCCAATTATCCTCGCTAAAACAGTATAAGTGTTTGCAGGTGCATTAAATACAGGCGAAGTTTGCCAGGTTGTTCCACCATCTATCGAGTACTCAATATTTGGTGCTGTTGGCGAGTTTATGGTGATGGTTCCATTACCGCCATTGCAAAGGGCATCTGTTGCAGTTACGTTTAAAGGATTGAGTGTTTTGTAAACGATGATGGTATCTGATCCTTCAGTTTGTATAGCAGCGTTGTCGCATTGCCTGTAAAATGCCCTGACAACATAACTCATGCTGTCTTCACTTTGGCATACAGAAGAAAAGGTAGCTTCCAGTTCACCATTTCCTAATGGGGTGGTTATGCCGGTTTTGATCTGGGTACCGTTCTTATAAAGTACTACGCTATCTAAAAGTGAAGTGATTCCACTGGGAACGTATCTTATACCTTCTTTTGATGCTGTCCATACTGTACAATTTCTTCCAACAGGTGTTACGGCCTCATCCCGCTTCCAGTTTTGAACACCAGCAGTTGCAAGTCCACCTTGATAACCAAGACAGGCTGGTTTATTTTCGTAGAAAACATCAATAATTCCCGAACCTTCATATAAAACAGCCTGCATCGTACAAAGATTTGTACTATTTGGACAATTTGTTGTATCGTAATTGCCAATATTATAATAAGAAACTACAAACCTTCTACAGGGAGCAGAACCCTCTACTCGCCATTCAATTTTGCTTTTTGCAGGAGACGTAAGGGGATTCATGTCGTAATATGCTAAAAAGATGCTGGCTCTCGGCGCATAAAAATCATCGAATTTATTGGGTTGCCCACTGGTATTGGGTAATGTGTCTCCCGGATTGATAAAATAACCTTCTTCAGTTTTAAAATTTGTTTGCACATCAAACGTAATTACACCATTAGAGCCTACAACTAATTTATTGTAAGTAGCTCCATAAAAGCAAAATGGAAAGGGAAGGGAAAAGGAATCCGAAAAATGATCATCAGCATTCACTAAGGGGTCTGTTGTTCCTCCTGGCGTTGTATATGCATAAGGTGCGTATGGAATTGAAAGAACAGAGTATGTTTCTGTAGACCTGATATCAGGTATCCTTGCTTTTAGATCCAGGCAGGATTGAAGGCAGGAGATCGTGGTGTCATTACCTGCAGCCACACTAAAGCAGGATTGTGCTGATAATTTTGATACAGTTAAAGAAACCAGTAGGAAACTTATGAGTAAAAATTTCTTCATTGCTTTTACGGTATGATTTAATACCGATGAAGATAATTAAAATCTCTCAAACGCTGTCTGGAACAGGAAAGAGATTACTAACATACCGGCAATTGCTAAAATCCCCATTTTACAAAAGCCTCCATGGCTGCAAAGGTGTCTGGCCACTGCAATGCCTTTTTTTTGTAAAGAATCAGGTTTGTAACAGCAATTTATTTTAAAAGCTTTTATTAGTGGCCTGACACCTGCAAGCTAAAATTTCCACCTCACAAAAGCCTCCATGGCTGCGTATTGCGTTAAACCCAGGCGTGCGTAAAGCTGGGCGGTATTGGCATTACGTTCTTCGGCACGTTGCCAGAATTCACGGTCATCACTTCCCTGGAAAGGCACACTGTCTTTTTGCGACTGGTGTATAAAAATGCCATGACGTTTTTTAACCACCTGGTCAGGACTCATGGGGATAGCCATTTCAATTTCGGTAATATCCCATTCCTGCCAGGCACCTTTGTATAACCAGAGCCAACAATCGGTGATCCAGTGAGTGGTGAGTGGTGAATCGTGCGTGGTGAGTAGTGAGTTGCGAGTGGAGCTGATCCGTTTTAAAGCTTCAATCACCACATCAAAACAAACTTTATGTGTGCCATGCGGATCGGCAAAATCGCCGGCGCAATAAATCTGCTGCGGCTTTAATTTATTTAACAGGTCAACCGTTTGTTGTATATCAGCTTCGCCCATCGGATTTTTTTCAATGGTACCGGTTTCATAAAAAGGCAGGTTCATAAAATGTATCTGCTTATCTGTCAACCCAACATATTTGCTCGTGGCTTTTGCTTCGCACCTTCTTATCAATCCTTTTATGGCACGTATGGTATCGGTATCTTTTTCGCTCGATTTTTTTATGTTTAAAAATGCTGTCGCTTCATCTAAAATATTTTTGCTCCGGGTTTCATCAATGTCAAACATGCTTTCAAAACCTACAGCAAAATCAATAAAACGGGTTACAAATTCATCTGTTACTGCAATGTTGCCACTGGTTTGGTAAGCCACATGCACTTCATGCCCCTGGTCGTGCAACCGCATAAAAGTACCGCCCATGCTGATTATATCATCATCGGGATGCGGGGAGAATAGAAGTACTTTTTTCGGAAAAGGTTCATTACGTTCGGGATGATGGGTTCGGTATTCGGCAGGTTTCCCCCCCGGCCAGCCAGTGATGGTATCTCTTAATAAATAAAATACCTGCAGGTTAATTTCGTACGCATCGCCTTTTTCAACAAGCAGGTCGCTGAGGCCATTATCATTGTAATCAATATTGGTTAAACTTAAAACGGGCTTGTTTAATTTTAAGGCCAGGTTCACAACGGCACGTTTCATCATGCTGTTTGTCCCGTCGCATTCTCCGGTTAACCACGGACTTTTAAACCTTGTTAATTCTGTTGCACATGTTTCATCAATTACAAAAATGCAGTCATCGTGGTTTTGTAAAAGCGATGCAGGTATATCTTCGGTATCATCTTCTTCTACAGCTTTTTTAATTACCGGGGCCTTTGTTTGTCCCCAGGCCATTAAAATTATTTTTTTAGATTTTAATATCGTGTTGATGCCCATGGTGATGGCCATGCGTGGCACCTGGCTCATGTGGCCAAACTCGTAGGCATTGGCAATACGTGTACTGTTGTCTAAACTGATGAGTCTTGTTTTTGAATGGATGCTGCTGCCTGGTTCATTAAAACCGATATGGCCGTTAACACCGATGCCTAAAATCTGTAAGTCAAGCCCACCTGCTTCTTCAATTTGTTTTTCATAATTCAGGCAATGCTCTTTCACTTTGTCCTTTGGTATCATACCATCGGGCAGGTGGTAATTGTTGGGATCAATCTCGGTTTGTTCAAATAAATTCTTGCGCATAAAATAATGATAGCTCTGCAGCGCATCTTTATCCATGGGGTAATACTGATCAAGATTGAAAGTGATGACGTTCTTAAAACTCAATCCCTCTTCTTTGTGCATGCGCACCAGCTCGGCATATAATGTTTTTGGCGAAGAACCGGTTGCCAGACCAATAACAGGTTTTTTACCTGCAGCTTCTTTTTCTTTAATAAGCGAAGCGATCTGCTGGGCAACAAATGCAGAACCAGCTTTTGAATCCGGGAAAATTTTAACCGGTATTTTTTCTAAAGAATCGGTGAGGTCAATTTTAGTCATATCGTTATTTTGCAGGTGTCAGGCCACTACTAAAAGAGTCTGCTTAAAAATAAGTTTGTACAAGTTATAATTTTTGAATTTAAAAGCTGCTGGCAGTGGCCAGACACCTATTAGAACACCTAAGTTAAAATATTCTCTCAATTATATCATTGTTCATTTCGTTAATACTATAATTTTTAAAATCAATTTCAGATAAATCCAGCAACTGCATTGCTAACGGGGTATTACAAATTGTTCCGTTTCTCTGATTATAGTAATCAGGGTAAGAGGAATAGAGCCATTCCGTTAAATCCTTCACCAGTTTAGCTTTTAAAGAGTTTTGATGTATATAATGAAAGCAGGTTAATACATAGTCGTGATTAGAAAAACTATCATTTGACCTGTCAGGCTCTGTTAATAATTTAGATTTGGTTTTCTTTTGAAAAAGATTTCCTGTGATATTATTATGTAGATTGATGGCCTTTGTATATGAGCTTAAAGTTTTGCCGATCGTTTTTGAGAGGTTTTGCATGTGGGTCTCTTTACCGGCTAAGATTATATGTTGGCAGCCTTGCTCATTCGGGATTAACATAAAATGAAAATGATTTGGCATTAAACAATAGCAAAGTATGTCAGCATATTGTTTCCATTCATTTTTTATTTTATTAAGAAAGTAAAAATAGTTGGCATCTGTAAAGAATATAGGTTGCTTATTATTGCCCCGGTTGTAAACATGATAGATTTGGCTGGGCTCGAAATGCATGGACGGACTTTTAGTTATCTGACTTATAGTAGTTAAGATAAATATTTTTTTTGGTTAGGCAGTGTTTTTATAGCCCAAACCCTGGTTAGGTGTCTGGCCACTGCGAATATTATTCAGGTTCGGGATATTTAGTTTTTAAGGAACCTCAAAAGGTAAATTCTTATCGTAGTGGCCTGACACCTTATTGCACTTCAATCTCATCCACAAACAACCAGGCCGGGTTACCTGCACCGGGATTACCCGCAGGAATGATACCGTAATTTTTTACCCTTACCTGTATGTAGCGACAGAATTTCTCTTTTTTAATTTCAATTTTATTAAGGTCGTCATTTGCATTAACAGCAACGGTAACGGTTTCTAATGGCGGATGCCGGGTGATAACTGCGGTATCAATATTGGGCATATAAGTAACTTCCACCTGGCTTGGTAAATAGATCCAGCTTCCGGTTTGCTTAAGCACATGTACGGTAACTTTGGAGACATCCATTTCTTTACCAAGATCGATCGTGGCATCCAGGTCTGTTCCATTAAAACCTAAAAACTCAGAAGATTTTGACATTCCTTTTTCATTTTGCACGCCATTAACCAAAGTAAAAGCACCATCACCGGGATAAGATTTGCTGGGTTCGGTTGAAAGGGTTATTTTTTTGCCGGTGGCTTTGTTGAAAATGAATTTTTGTGAAATGATGCTATTTTTTTTGACAAAGGCTTTATAAGTACCATTCCTCTCTATACGAATAGGAACTGAATAATTACTGTATTCTGGATCAAAAGGATTAGGATTTGCATTAAGGTTGTCAGTCCATTGTATTTTTTCATTTTTGTTTTTTGATTCCAGCATCCAAAATAAACTATTATTATCGGGGGTAGGTATAATGGTTGCTTTCAAATCATAATAAGCCCCACTATAATTAATTTTTTGTTTATCCAGCCTCTCAAAAATTACCGGCAATCTTCTTTCAAAATCTTTCCAATCTCTTTTTGCTGCCGGGCTCCACAATACCTCACTCAGTGCAGTTATGCGGGGGAACAGCATATATTCAACTTTGCTTGGGTATTCCATGTATTCGGCCCACATGTTTGCTTGTGCACCTAAAATATATTTTCCCTGTTCCGCATTCAGTTCTTTGGGTATGGGTTCGTAAGCATATACATTTTCGATGGGGTTATAACCACCAATCGTTACACTGTCTTCATTTTTACTTTGTGTATGATCAAAATAAACAGGATTGCCCGGCGTCATAATTACGGGATGTTTTTGTTTGGCTGCTTCAATACCACCGGCTTCGCCACGCCAGCTCATCACCACGGCATTGGGTGCAAGTCCGCCTTCCAGTATCTCATCCCAACCGATCATTGTTTTGCCCTTGCTGTTTAAATATTTTTCGATGTGCTGTACAAACCAGCTTTGCAATTCGTGTTCATCTTTCAGGTTATTATCTTTCATCCGTTTCTGGCAGTAGGGACAGATTTTCCAGTGAGTTTTTGGCGATTCATCTCCGCCCAGATGAAAATATTTTGAAGGAAAGAGGTCACTTACTTCATCGATCACATTTTCTAAAAACATAAAAGTAGAATCCTTGCCTGCACAAAACACATCATCAAAAACGCCCCAGGTTTCCTGTACTAATTTTATCCTGCCATTCTTTTGTTCATCAATACTTTTTTGCGAGATCATCTTTGCCGGTATTTCCGTTGGCTTTTGCGGAAAGCAACTCAACCACGGATAAGCAGCAATGGCGGCGCTGCTGTGGCCGGGCATTTCAATTTCAGGTATCACATCAATATATCTTGCTGCGGCATAGGCTACTACTTCTTTAATTTCGGCCTGTGTATAAAAACCGCCGTAAGGCTTATTATCGCTGCCTTTGCCGGGGTAACGGCCAATGATTGTTCCGTTTCTAAAGCCACCAATCTTTGTTAGGTCAGGATATTTTTTTATTTGAATACGCCAGCCCTGGTCGTCGGTTAAGTGCCAATGGAAAGTGTTGAATTTATAAGCGGCTAAATAATCAATATATTTTTTAATGAAAGAAACAGGGAAGAAGTGACGGCAAACATCTAAGTGCATGCCACGGTAAGGGAAACGGGGATAATCGGTAATGAATAATTGGGGAATGGATAATGGATAATTTTTTAGTTTAGAATTATTTTTTTGTACCGGCAGCAGTTGTAAAAAAGTTTGAATGCCATAAAAAACACCGGTTTCATTGTCACCGGCAATATCAACCCCATTTTTATCAACCGTTAAATGATAAGCTCCTGCAATTTTATTATCCATGCGTTCATAATTTAAATGAATGGCATTGGTACCGGTATAATTTTTTGTGATCTTTAATTTGTATCCAAAAAACTGTTGTAGGTAATCATTCAGGAATTCTGCATTCTTTTCCAGTCCTGAGCCTTCCAGAACGATATTGCTGGTTTTGTCGATGGGGAAAAACCCCTTACCCATTTTTACTTCTGCGGGCACCGGCACAATATTCAACTGTGCAAAACAATTTACAGATAGCAACAGGCAGATTATTAAAACATTTTTTCTCATAAAAAATTATTGTAGTTGTTTAGCCAGTGCCGCTTTTGATGGCAGGATGGCTTTATACTCTTTGGCAAATATTTGCTTGTTATTTTCGGGGAGGGTAAATTCAATCACAGTTCTGTTCTCTTCCTCAACTGAAGAATTGTATTGCCGTTGTAATTCTCTTACGCTCCAGTTATTGGATACAGCTTCTATTTCATAAAAATTCCGCTCATCTTCATTTTTTATTTTCAATAATTGTACATAATGTGTCCAACTTAACTGAAATGGGAATTCCTTGTTGTTATTGGGTTTTAACGGGTTTTTAAAAATCCAAGTCAGTGACTGGGATTTCTTGTCAGGGTTGCCTTTTTTCAATTCCCCAATCACTGATTGAGGAATTAGCTGAATTCTTTCCTGATAGGTTTTATAGAAGTTACTCATATATTCAAGGTTAGATGTTGAGTAACCTTTACCAAATTCACTGGTTAAGTCTGTGCTTAAGTTCTCTAGTGTTTGTTTGGCATATTCCGCCCTTGTGTTTCCCTGTTGCTCAATTTCAATGATCATTCGTCCTATTTCAAAATAAGTTATTAATTCTTTAACCGACTGATAAAGTTTTTTTCTTGAAATAATATTTTTCATTATCAGGATAATTTTAATTCTTTAATATCGGTACAATTATTTTACTCATATTTACAATATCATGATAAATTTTTATCGTTGCTTTTTGAAAGTCGCTATCGGCACATTTGTAAATGTCAACAAATTTTTGCGGGTTCCTGTCGGCTAAAGGAAACCAACTACTTTGTATTTGAACCATCAGCTTATGGCCTTTTTTAAAAGTATGTGCCACATCGGGCAACGTGTATTTCACTTCAGTTATTTTATCGGGTACAAAAGCTTCAGGCTTTTCAAAGCTATTGCGGTAACGGCCTCTCATGATCTCACCACGTACCAGCATTTGATATCCTCCCATAGGATAATTTGTGCCATTTCCTTTTCCAAATTCAGCTTCGTCATATTTATATTCATCCGGAAAAACGTCTATCAGCTTTACCACAAAATCAGCATCAGTGGTGGAGATAGCTGCCATCAGGTCGGCAACCAATGGCCCTGCAAGCGTAATGTCTTCAGTTAATACCGGGGTGCTGAAACTAAGTACATCAGGCCTGCGGCTTGCAAAGCGCTGGTCATCGGTCATGTATTCTCTTGTGCGGCCCAAACCAATATCTTCGGTATAAGGAACCGGGTGTGCCGGGTCGCTGATGTATTCACTGAAACAGGCTGGTCTTTTTGCCCTGTCTTCTGGTTTAAACATGTTAGCCTGGTTTTCAAAAGATAAACCCCCGTTGCATCTTAAATATAAACTTTTGTACTCCACTTCTTTGGATGGCCATTCTTTAAAATTGCGCCATTCATTTTCGCCGCTGAAGAAAATGGTTGCTTCGGCAATATCACGTACTGTGCCTTGTAATTTCAAATAAAAGTTGAAGAAAGGTATCTCAATATTTTTTTGATAATACTCACTTGTCTTTTTTCCAAAACGCACATTGCCCAAATACGTACCATCACTTCTTCCACCCCAGCCACCATGAAACCAGGGGCCCATCACCAGCCGGTTATCGGTGTTGGGATTGTTTGCTTCAATAGCTTTGTATAAATTCCAGGCGCCAAAACAATCCTCGGCATCAAACAACCCACCAACAATCAACATAGCTGGTTTGATATTGGTTACAAAATTGCGGGCATTCCGGGCCTTCCACCAATCATCATAATTGGGATGATTCATAAGGTCGTTCCAGAATAAAATACTGTCGCCCATAATATTGCTGAAATTTTTTATGGCACCTTTCTTCAAATAAAAATCATAATTATCCTGAGAGGGAATAAGATAACCGCCACTGCCAGCCGTTGTTGGTTTTGACCGGGGTTTGCCAAAGCCACTGTAAAAACCAAAGCCATCCATCAACATAAAAGCACCGTTGTGGTGAAAATCATCGCCCTGGAACCAATCGGTTACCGGTGCCTGCGGACTAACGGCTTTCAATGCCGGGTGGCCGCAGAGCGCTGCCATGGTAGAATAAAAGCCGGGATAAGAAATGCCAAAAACACCCACACGTTTATTATTACCGGGTAAATTATTCACCATCCAGTCAATAGCATCATAAGTATCACTGGCTTCGTCAATCTCTTTATTTTTTTTATTTGGGTTGAAGGGATGAACATCCACAAAGTCACCTTCGCTCATAAATTTACCCCGTACATCCTCAATGGCGATGATATAACCTTCTTTTAAATAGTTAAGCCAGTAAGATTCATACAAGCGTGAATTGAGCTTATCTTCTCCATAAGGTGCACAGGAATAAGGTGTGCGGTTGAATAGGATGGGATGCTTTACCGAACTGTCTTTAGGGATATAAAATGCGGTGAACAAACTGATGCCGTCACGCATGGGTAACATCTTTTCTATCTTATAATAATTTTGAGTAACCCAGATCGAATCACTGTTCTGGGCGGTTATACCTGTTGTAAAAAACAGTAAAAAGCAAAGGCCGGTGAAATATTTTTTCATTTGATAATTATTTGAGTGCTAAATTTAACGAAACTAAATTGGTTATGGAGACTAACAGGGATGAGCTGATCAATAAATTTTATGGTTCTTTTCAAAAACTGGATTATAAAGGCATGATCGGTTGCTATAGCGATGATATTGTTTTTTTTGACCCAGTGTTTGGTTTGTTACAAGCCGGTGAGGCAAGGGCCATGTGGGAAATGCTTTGTAAAAGTGCCAAAGATTTTTCGCTTACCTATGGCAATATCCAGCACCTGGATGATGAATACAGTACCTGCGACTGGGTAGCAACCTATACTTTTTCAAAAACGGGTAGAAAAGTGGTGAACAAAATAAAAGCCAATATGCGATTTGCTGATGGTAAGATTGCCGAACACAGTGATGCCTTTAGTTTGCATAAATGGAGCAGCCAGGCATTGGGCTTTAGTGGCTGGTTATTGGGTTGGAATTCATTTTTTCAGCGCAAAATAAAGAACGGGGCGAAGCGGAATTTGATAAAGTTTATGGATGGGAAGGAGATTGGTAATTAGGAATTGGTAATTTGGAATGGGGGCAGTAGACCTTAGGATTTTTATTCTGATCGGTGGGACAATAACCAAGGAGAAGGAAAAAATTAATATTTGCCTGCGGCAAAAATGAAGTTTCCACAGAAGCATGGAAGCACAGAAAAATACAAATGAGGTTTTCAATTCTGTGCTTCCATGCTTCTGTGGCAATACTTGTGCCGAAGGCAGATAAAAAGTTTTACTGTTGTTTTTTAAATAAACAATGATTATTTTTCTAACATTATTTTTAAAAACCAAAACTATCAATCATGGGAAACTTCGATTATTTAAACTGGCCGGCTATTGCTGTTGCCGCACTTGCCTATTTTGTACTGGGCGCATTATGGTATTCTAAAATTTTATTTGCAAAACGCTGGATAGCTGACCTGAAAATTGATGTGAATAATCCCGATGCTAAAAAGGGCATGGGGCTTATGTTTGGCGGTTCACTTGTTTTGATGTTTGTTCAATGCCTTGCCATTGCTGTTATTGCCAACCGGCTCGACCTTATTGGCGCTGGCTGGATGAGCGGCTTAAAATTAGGAGCTTTTACCGGGGGCTGCTTTAGTGCAACTGCGGTGGGCGTTAATTATCTCTACGAAAAAAAGCCACTGAGCTTATTTCTCATCAATGCAGGTTATGCCGTTGTGGGAAATATTATTGCAGCGGTTATTATCTGCTGCTGGGCATAACGTTTAAATGGTAAAGGGTTTAAAGGTTTAATTCGTTTGATAGAATTACTAAACCTTTAAACCCTTCAACGTTTTAAACTTTTAAACCTGTTATTCCACCGTTGTTACCTTCACAATATTTGTTGGCAGGTGTAATTCTACCGGTGTGCTTCCGGTATTGATCACCACATCGCCCGATTTTAAAAAACCACGGTCTTTTAAAATGTTGATCTGGTCAAAAATAATATCATCTAAACTTTCTTCTTCGGCATAATAAAATGCCCTTACACCCCAGCTTAAACTTAATTGTGCCAACAGCGTTTTTTCTTTACTGAAAATATACAATGGTGCTTTTGGCCGGTAACTGCTGAGCATAAAAGCGGTGTAGCCACTTTGTGTCATTCCAATTAAAGCACGGGCATTGGTATCGTTTGCCAGTTTACAGGCACTGTAACAAATAGCATCGCTTAAAAAAGAAGGGGAGTGAGGTTGTGGCGACAAAATATCATCGCGGTTATAATCGTATAAAGTTTTTTCAACTTCCAGGATGATCTTACACATGGTTTCCACTACCTGCCTGGGATACTCACCCATGGCAGTTTCGCCACTAAGCATCACCGCATCGGCGCCTTCCATTACAGCATTGGCCACATCGCTTACTTCGCTGCGGTTTGGTTTGGTACGGTCCATCATACTCTCCATCATCTGTGTAGCCACAATAACCGGTTTGGCCCGGTGCATACATTTTCGGATGAGTTCTTTCTGGATAATTGGAACCTGCTCTACCGGAAGTTCAACACCCAGGTCGCCACGGGCAACCATGATGCCATCGCTCTCTACAATAATATCCCGGATATTTTTCAGCGCCTCAGGCATTTCGATCTTGGCAATTACTTTTATCTTACTTTTCTTTTCTGCAATTTTGCTTTTCAACTCAATAATATCCTGTGGCTTGCGTACGAAGGATAGTGCTACCCAGTCAAGATTATTTTCGATAATGAATTCCAGGTCGGCATAATCTTTTTCGGTCATGGATGGCATCGTAAGCACAGAATCCGGCAGGTTAACACCTTTCTTTGGCAATAAAGTACCACCAATGGTAATGTTTACCAATACTTCTGTTTCATTTAGTATTTCTTTAACCAGCACTTCCATTTTGCCATCATCCAGGAAAATACGTTCGCCCACTTTTACATCCTGGGTTAAATGTGTGTACGACACATAAATTTTAGATATTGTACCAACCTGTTTTTCTGTTGAGAATATGATATCATGGCCTTCTACCAATTCGATCTTTCCATCTTCCAGGTCGCCCACTCTTAACTTGGGGCCCTGCAGATCGCCCAGGATGGCGACATTAATAGGCTGCGATTTATTTATTTCGCGGATAAAACCAATACACTCTTTTTTATTTTCATAAGTGCCGTGAGAAAAATTTAATCGGAAAACATTTACACCTGCTTTTGCCAGCTCCAGTAATTTTTCAAAAGTGCTGCAGGCGGGCCCAACGGTGGCAACGATCTTTGTTCTTTTTTGAGAATGTGAAATACCAGCTTCTTTATCCATCTGCTGGTGCAGGTACTTACTGATGTGTTTGCTCATTTATTTTTATAGGAGTTTAATTATTGATGTCTTATACCGGATCCAGTATCGTTTTTTATGTCGCCAGTATCTTTACAATTCTAAGCCATTCTTCACTAATGCGTTGTTTTTTCTTGATGGCTTCATCCAACGGTATATAATTCATTTTATTATTAACGATACCCACAAATACATTATGCCTTCCTTCAATAAGCGATTCAACGGCATGAAAACCCATGCGGCTTGCAATAAGCCTGTCCATACAACTTGGCGAACCACCTCTTTGTATATGGCCTAAAATACAAACCCTTACTTCCAGGAGTGGCATACGTGATTTTATGAATTTGGCAAGTTCATTACCGCCGCCAAATTCTTCCCCTTCGGCCACCACAATTAAATTAACTAATTTTTTCCGTCTTTCTTTTTCGGCAAGTTGTACAATAATATTTTCTATTTCGGTTTTTCTTTCGGGTATTAAAATATTTTCGGCTCCTGTTGCAATGCCGCTGTGCAAAGCAATATAACCTGCATCCCTGCCCATCACTTCAATAATAAATAAACGGTCGTGTGCATCGGCGGTATCCCGTATTTTATCAATGGCTTCCACGGCGGTATTTACGGCGGTATCAAAACCAATGGTAAAATCGGTGCCGGCAATATCTTTATCAATGGTGCCCGGTAAACCAATACAGGGAATATCAAATTCGTTACTGAATATCTGTGCTCCCCTGAAACTGCCATCGCCGCCAATGATAACCAGCCCGTCAATTTCATGTTTTTTTAAACTTTCATAAGCCTTCTTCCGGCCTTCAGCAGTCAGGAATTCATTGCAGCGGGAGGTTTTTAAAATGGTACCGCCACGCTGTATGATGTTGGCAACACTCCGGCTCTCCATCCTGTTGATATCACCCTCCACCATGCCCGCATAACCCCTCATTATGCCAAATACCTCCAGTCCATGGTAAATCCCTGTACGCACAACAGCCCTGATCGCAGCATTCATACCCGGACTATCGCCACCCGAAGTAAGTACACCAATTTTTGTAACCTTCTTTTTCATAGTTTCAAAGATATGCTTAACAGTTTATATGCTGTAAGCGTCAAAAATACACATTGTTTTATAAATGATAATTGATGCTTAAAAAATTACCGGCTAACCGGTGATGGGGACTGCAAAAATACCTGCTGAAGGGTATATGTCTTTTTTGATTATATATTACTTTTATAAAAAAAATGATGAAGAAATATTTTCTTGTAATTTTTATTTTATGTACTGCAACTGTTGCATTGGCCCAGCAGGATAATGGAAAAGAAGTATTTACTTTTCGTATTACCGATTATACCGTAAAATTGAGTGAAAGTATTGTGCTGGTGCAGATAGAACTGATGCATGGAGGTGTGGGCATACAGGAAGGACAGATCGCTGTACTGAAGGGTAATTACAGTAATGCTGATACAACAAGCATTGGTGCAGGTAAATGTAATATGATAAAGGGAACTTATTATTATTTTGGTATACGCCTGGTAGATAAGAAACGGCTTCCGAAAAAAGGTGATCTGCTGTTTACCTATGGCAATTATCCTGCAACATATAAAGGAAGGGTTTACAAGTTGATACAACATGATATCTACCTGCAGCATGTAACCGGTGGGCCATTTTACAGTTTTGCATTCCCTGTCTTTGGCGATAAAAACCAGGAGGGTAGTGTAATTGATTCCCTGGTGGCAGATATAAAATACACCGGCAGGGAAATGCTGCAACAAAATGACGGGCAAGACAGGATGGTTAGCAGCGGGAGGTTTAAGGATAGAAAATTATTTGCTGCCATGCAGCAAATAAAAAATGTGGATGTTACAGATTTTTTAGATTACATGATCGTCCGACCTGTGATGTATGCAGGCAATGACTGGAAAATTGCAGAAGTTTTTGCCACCTGGATGGATGGCGGAGCGCCTACTGTGATAAAGGGATGATTTTAAAAATTACATTCGTTCCGGCACCGCAATTCCCATCAACCCCATACCGCTTTTAAGAATATTTGCCGTGAGCAGGGATATATTTAAACGTAATTGCTTTTTCAATCCGGTCTCGGCATTGGCAATAGAATGCTCTGCATAAAATGAATTGAAAGTTTTAGCCAGGTTAAAAACATAATTGGCAATAACCGATGGATTATGCTCAATAGCAGCCTGTTCAATAATCGATGGATATTGTTCTGCAATTATAATAACTTCTTTTTCCAGTTTTAGTAAGTTATCCGAAGTAGCCTGTGGGTCGGTCATTGCGTCATTAGTCATTGAGTCATTAGTCATTGGGGCATATTCATTGGCTGCCTGCTTTCTTAAAATACTTTTTATTCGTGCGTACGTGTATTGCACAAACGGCCCGGTAAATCCATGAAAGTCGATACTCTCGGCAGGGTTGAATACCATTGTTTTTTTAGGATCAACCCTTAATAAATAAAATTTCATGGCGCCTAAACCAATGGTGTTGTACAGTGTTTTTAATTCTTCTTCGGTAAAATCTTTAACCTTGCCCAATTCTTCGGTATGCTGTTGCGAAGTGCTGAGCATTTCTTCCACAATATCATCCGCATCAACAACGGTTCCTTCACGGCTTTTCATTTTGCCGCTGGTTAATTCCACCATACCATAACTCAGGTGATAAATATTTTCGGCATTGGGCATGCCCAGTTTTTTACAGATGAGTTGCAGCACTTTCATATGATAGTTCTGCTCATTGCCAATTACATAAATGCTCTGGTCAATTTTATATTGCTCGTATTTCTGCAACGCCAAACCAATATCCTGTGTTATGTAAACAGAAGTTCCATCGCTTCTTTGCACAATTTTTTCATCCAGGCCATCGGCTGTCAGGTCTATCCAGATACTGTTGTCATCTTTCTGGTAAAAAACTTGTTTATCCATGCCCTGCTGTACAATATCTTTCCCCAGCAGGTAAGTATTGCTTTCGTAATATGTTTTATCAAAATCAGCACCAATGCTTTTATAAGTAACATCAAAACCGGCATATACCCAACTGTTCATGGTTCTCCAGAGTTCCATCACATCGGATTTTCCATTTTCCCAATCCAGTAGCATTTGCTGCGTGGCTTTCATGATGGGTGCTTCTTTTTCTGCTTCGTCTTTTGTTCTGCCTGCAGCGATCAGTTCGGCAACCTGTTCTTTATAAACATCATTAAATTTTACATAATATTCTCCAACCAAATGATCACCTTTTATTCCGGTACTGTCTGGTGTGGCACCATTACCAAAAAGTTGCCAGGCGATCATACTTTTACAAATATGAATGCCCCGGTCGTTTACAATGCAACTTTTTACAACTTCGTAACCGCTGGCTTTTAAAATCTCTGCAACGCTCCATCCCAGGAAAATATTTCTTAAATGCCCAAGGTGTAAGGGCTTGTTGGTATTGGGCGATGCATATTCTACCATCACTTTTTTACCATTCAATGCTTTTTTGCCGTAGCAGATATCATTGTAATTTTTATTCAAAAGATCCTGCCAGTAAGCATCGGATACGATAAGGTTTAAAAATCCCTTGATAATATTAAATGCGGAAAAAAACTGTGGATAATTTTTTATTAAATGTTTGCCCAGCTGATCACCAATTGCATCGGGTGATAATTTCAATGACTTAACCAGCGAAAACATCACCACGGTATAATCTCCCTCAAATTCGGGTTTGGTCTGGTTTATCTGAAAATCCTTATCTGTAAAGGATTGGTTGTATAAAGCCGATAAACTTTCTATGGTACTATTCTGTAAAATATTAACTATTGACATGTGGCAAAGATAAGGAGTGTTTTGGGTTTGGAGTTTTGGGTTTGGCAGCTTCGGGAAGGCTTAGAAAGTTTTGGGATTGCTCAATAAAGATATGCTGTACAAGAGTGCGACGCCACCGATGCTAATTATTGATAAAATGCCGGGACACAAAACCTCTATACCCAAAACACAAAACCCTTATCTTTGCGCTCTTTTTTATAATTATGATAAGTGCAAATAATATAACGCTGGCCTACGGCAAACGGGTTCTGTTCGACGAAGTGAATATCAGTTTTACCAAGGGAAACTGTTACGGTATTATTGGTGCCAATGGTGCCGGTAAATCTACTTTTTTAAAGATCATCAGTGGCGAAATTGAGCCTAACAAGGGTACTATTGATATAACCCCCGGCGAACGCATGGCGGTGCTGAATCAAAACCAGTTTGCTTTTGATGAAATAACTGTTTTAAATACCGTGTTGATGGGCCACAAGAAAATGTGGAAGGTTATGCATGATAAAGATGCATTATACGCTAAGGAAGATTTTACCGAAGCAGATGGCTTAAAAGCCGGCGAACTGGAAGAACAATTTGGCGAAATGGGGGGCTACACTGCTGAAAGCGATGCCGCAACTTTGCTGAGCGACCTGGGCGTAAAAGATGAACTGCATCAAACGCTGATGAAAGATATTGCTGCTAATATTAAAGTAAGGGTATTGCTGGCGCAGGCCATTTTTGGCAATCCCGATATTTTATTGCTGGATGAGCCTACCAATAACCTGGACGTGGAAACCATTAGCTGGCTGGAAAATTTCCTGGCCGATTACCAGAATATTGTGTTGGTGGTAAGCCATGATCGTCACTTTTTAGATTCGGTTTGTACCCATGTGGCGGATGTGGACAGAAGCAAAATAAAAGTATACACCGGTAACTATTCGTTCTGGTACGAAAGTTCTCAATTAGCTGCCAGGCAGATGAGCGATAAGAATAAAAAGAATGAGGACAAGCGTAAAGACCTGTTAGAATTTATTGCACGATTCAGCGCCAATGCTTCTAAAAGTAAACAGGCAACATCCCGTAAAAAAGCGCTGGAGAAATTAGTTATTGAAGATATTGAACCCAGCAACAGAAAATATCCCGGTATTATTTTTAAGCAGGATAGGGAAGTGGGTAATGAGATACTGAAGGTTGATAATCTTAGATTAAAAATTGAAGGCAAAACAATTTTCGACAGAATAAAATTTGATATTCAGAAAGGAGATAAGATCGCTTTTATAAGTCGCGACCCGATTGCACTCACCAGCTTTTTTGAAGTGATAAACGGCAGGATGAAGGCCGACAGCGGAACATACGAATGGGGTACAACCGTTACCACGGCTTATTTACCCAATGATAACAGCGAATATTTTGAAGGCAGCACCTTAAACCTGATGGATTGGTTACGGCAGTATGTGCCGCCAACAACCAAGGATGTGGATGAAGATTTTTTACGTGGATTTTTAGGCAAGATGTTATTCAGCGGCGATGAAATTTTAAAGAAGACCAATGTATTGAGTGGAGGAGAAAAAGTGCGTTGCATCGTGAGTAAAATGATGTTGCAAAATCCGAATGTGTTGATACTGGATGAACCGACCAATCACCTTGACCTGGAGAGTATCATTTCTTTTAACGATAATATGGTGGCTTACCCAAGTGTAATTTTATTAACCACGCATGATCACCAGTTTATGCAAACCGTTGCCAACCGTATCATTGAGCTTACTCCAAAAGGTATGATCGACAGGTTGATGACCTATGATGAATACCTGGAAGATGAAAGGGTGAAGGCGATGAGGGAAGAGTTGTATGCTTAATGTGCTAATTAGCTGATGTGCTGATTCTTTAGATTGCTAACATTACGCTGAACTTTTAAAATTATATGACATTAGCAAATTAGCACATCAGCTAATTTGCTAATTGATTTTCTATGGCAAAAGACAAGATCATATCATTCATCGATTTTTTTTACCCGCCGTTCCGCAGGTTTATGCCGGAACAAACTTTTCGTTATGCAGCCTGTGGTGGCGCCAATACGGTATTGGGACTGGTGCTTTTTAAAATATTACTGGTCTTTGTTTTTAACAGCGAAAATGTGGAGCTGGGATTTTATACCTTAAAGCCACACAATGCCGCCCTGTTCATTTCCTTTTGTGTAAATTTTGTGGTGGGGTTTTTATTAATGCGCTACGTTGTATTTGTAGATTCCAATTTAAAAGGAAGGATACAACTTTTCAGGTACTTGTTATCTTTCGTTCTTAATCTCACCCTAAATTATTTTATCCTCAAAGTATTTGTAGAAGTATTTGGCTGGCGGCCGTTCTTGAGCCAGTGTATCACTACCGTTATTATTGTAACTATCAGTTACCTGAGCCAGAAGCATTTTAGTTTTAAAACAAAGAAAGACAGGAATAACGAACAAGGAACAAGGAATACTGAATGATGAAGTCCCTTAATTCCCAATTACTAATCCCTAATTACTAATCCTTAATTACCAATTCCCAATTCTTAACTCCCCATTCCCAACTCCCTATAATCCTCTCTCACCGGTGTAAACACATCAATTACCTTACAGGCACTAACAGCAACAGCACCATGCAAAACATTGGAAGCAATAAATGCACCCATGCCGGGAAGCAATAATTGCTTTTCGCCATTTAATGTAAATTCCATTTCACCTTCCAGTATATAGGTCCATTGTTCCTGCGGGTGGCTGTGTTCGGGTACGATCACGCCTTCCTCAAGGGTTACACAACCATAGGTTATTTGTGCAGAATGTTCCATAGCGCTATGTACGCCTGGGAAAATGGTTACTTTGTTTTTAGTATTGTAGTTGATGAAAGACATAAACTGTTTTTTAGTATTTCAAATGTAATGAATTCATAAGACAGCAGCTTAATGTAACATCCAATCTCAAAACTTACAGGAGAGAATAGTATTTTGCATCTTTAACTGATATAAGAGATGGTTAATCTTTCAATGCACAAAGAATTTTATAAAAAGATCTTTTTTGTACAGTTAATATTCTGGGCTGTAACCTTAGTAATGCTTTTTACAAGGTTTGCATGCCTGTATACCTACAATGGCGCCGACGATCTGCATTATGCTTTTTTAAGCAGCAGGCTTTTGCATGGCAATTACGATATGTTTTTTGCGAATGATATCTTTTCGGGCAGGGTGCTGGTGGTTGCTTACCAGGCTTTGTGGTTCAAGATATCGGGCATTAACGACTTTTCCATGAGCATGCCTTCCCTCTCTTTATTAATTATACTGGCCTGGTTTGTTTGTTTTAAATGTGGACTGCAAAAAAATATTGGAACGATAGTATTTGGCAGTTCATTGGTATACTTTAATCCTGTTGTAACAACAGCAACATCAGGTAATTTACCAGATGTATATATTGCATTGATCGGGGTCCTGGTATTTTTTCTTATCTGGAAATGCCTGGATGATAATGCAAAAAAGCATGCTGTAATGAATGGGGTATTTGCCGGACTGCTATTATTAGCGGGGCTCTTTGTTAAAGAGACCATTGTTTTAATTTATGCCGGTACCGCTATCATGTTGTTTTATTACCGGTATAAAATATCCCGCAATTTTTTAATGGCATTGATAAGCATTTTTTTTATTGGTAGTGCAGGCTATTTGTATAGCTGTTATATGCATACTGGCAATGCATTTTATCGTTTTGTACAAATAAACAATTCGGTTTACTTTAATCCCTGCAGCTATAATTGCCTGCCAAAATCGGCACTGCTTAAGCGGCTTACCATCACTGTGCCGCTGAATGCGGTCATCAACGGTGCGTTTCCTTTATTGATGGTATTTCCTTTGTTGTTTGTGTATAAACAATATAAGAATGCTGGTATCTCTTTTTGGAAGATCGCCCTGGTATCACTTTGTCTGCTGGCATTATATTTTCCTTTTTCTCTTTTCCCTTATGTACCGCTGTGCCATGATATGCGCCAGTTCTTTTTTCTTTTTCCCTTTGCTTCTGTTCTTTACCTGCACTTTCTTCAGTCTGTAAACCAGTCTGCACAAAACTTCAGGTCAGTAAGTACAATATCCGGGATCATTTTTGCAATGGTAATTGCACTGGTTCTTTTTTACAGCCCTTTCAACAAGTGGTATCTTCTTTGTTGCAGCCTGCTGGCAGGGCTGTTTATTATTAATATCTTTTTAAATAAAAAACAACAACAATTTGCGCTGTATTTTATGGTTCCCTTAATTTTATGGTTGAGTATAGTTTACCCGGCCTATAAAAAACCGCATACCGGTTACGCTACGTTAAAAGCTGTGCAAAGCAGGTTAAAGCAAGATGCTGACACTTTAAATACTTTTTACTTTTTAAATAACGATACCCGGTCGCACTTTGCCCTTATCAATAAATTTAATACCGATAAGCAATTTTTTAACCTTGATACCATCCAGAACGGCTTTAAACCATTCATTGCCTACCAGGCAAAAAATATAACAGGTGCAGCCGACTTTAAAAAAGGATGGCTTATTGTAAGTGATCAATATCATGAGAACATTGATGCAGTACAAATGCATTCCATTAATATACTGCTGGCGAAGATGGAACTGCATTTTGAAATAAACAAAACCAGGGTTTACTATATAACAACTACTGAGGCACTGCAGGAAATTATGAAAGCAGCTAACATACAAGCAGCCAATACCGGTTGCAATTAAAATAATGAAACGTCTGGCTACTGTGTAACCGGGTATTGTAATTGCTGTTATATAAATTGTTTGTAGATTTGACGAATTATGAAATTTATTTTTTTATACATCGACCCGGGGAGTGGCAGTTACCTTATACAGGCTATTATTGCTGCAGTTTTAGGCGCCGGGTTTTTTATAAAAAGTTTTTGGGTTAAAATAAAATCATTCTTTGTAAAGCCTAAGCCCGAACAGGAAGAAGAAAATAACCAACATTAAAAATTTAATCCCGTCAATTTGCAGCCGCTTCCATCCTCATACCGTGATAACGCTGGCTTTGTATTTGAAAAGGATGGCCAGGTATACCGGCAGATCCACCCGCAATATGAAGCACATTATAACAGCCTGGTTAAAAGCGGCCTCTATGATGAATTGGTAAAAAAAAACTGGCTTATCCCGCATACCGAAATGGATGATGCGGATGCAAATGCCGGACAAGGAAGAATAATTCATCCTGAACAGATCCCTTTTATCAGTTACCCGTACGAATGGAGTTTTGATATGTGGAAAGATGCAGCGTTACTTACGCTCCGCATTGCAACAGCAGCCTTACAAAAAAACATGATGCTGAAAGATGCTACGCCATTTAATATCCAGTTTCGCAACGGTAAACCGGTCTTTATTGATACGCTTTCTTTCGAAAATTACGAAGCAGGTAAACCCTGGGTAGCTTACAGGCAGTTCACCGAATGTTTTTTGGGGCCTCTGCTACTGATGCATTATTGCCATCCCGATACCAACAGGTTTTTTGCAGTATATCCTAACGGTATACCCATTGATATGCTGGTAAGCCTGTTGCCTGGAAGATCACGCTGGAACATGCACAGTTTTTTGCACATACACCTGCAGGCAAAATTTTCCGGTAAACAAAAGCAACAAACCGGTGATAAACAAAATTTTTCAAAACAAAAGCTGCAGCATTTATTAAAAGGCCTGGAAGTTTTTGTGGAGAAGATATCATTCAAAAAAATAAAAACAACCTGGGATGATTATTACACCGGCACAATACTGGGCGAAGCTTATTTAAAAGCAAAAACTACGTTAGTCCGGTCATTCATAAATTATATCGATTTTAAAACTGTAATTGACCTGGGTGCCAATGACGGGCATTTTAGTTTGCTTTTCAACAACGATAAAAAAGTGATCGCAACAGATCTTGATCCCAATTGCATCAATGAATTATACCTGCAAATAAAACAAACAGGGCGGTCCAATATTTTGCCACTTATCAATAACCTCACCACACCATCGCCGGCCATTGGCTGGAACAATGCCGAAAGGCCCTCCATTTCCGCAAGGTTACAGGCCGACCTGGTGCTGGCTTTGGCGCTCGTTCATCACCTGGCCATTGCCAGTAATGTACCGCTCGGGTTAATTGCAGACTGGTTAGCACCCATGAGCGAATTCCTGATCATTGAGTTTGTTCCCAAGAGCGATGAAAAAGTAAAATTATTATTGCAGAACAGGGAAGATATTTTTGACAGCTATAGCCTGGAGCATTTAAGGTCAGTTTTTTCAAAGCATTTCAAAATAATTAAGGAAGAAAATATTGCTGAAACCGGCCGGGTATTATTTTTAATGAAACGTAATTAATGAACCTGCTAAAAAAAATACCTTTCTTTTTATTCTTACTGCCAGTATTTTTTTGCCTGCATGGTGTACTTGAAATATATGGAGGCATTTATTTTTCCGAAACACTCCTGCTTGCCCTGGGTATTTATTTAGGGATAGCCGTTCTGTATCTCCTGGTATTTTTTATTACGAAAAATTTAAAATCAGCGTCGCTCATCAGCTTTTATATCAGCTTGCTATACCTGTTTTTTGGAGCAGTTCAGGATTGGATACAGGAAAAATCATTTCTTTTATGGCTGCATAAATATTCGGTATTGCTACCGGTATTGGCCTTTAGTATATTTTTTTTGTGGTACCTGGTAAAGAAAAATACCGCTATGCAAAAAAAAATATTTCTTTTCCTTAATTTTTTACTGATTATTTATTGTGTTGTAGATGCAGTACTTCTGCTGAATAAATCAGCAGTCAGTAAAAAAGCTGCCTGGTCTAATATTTCATTTGATCACGTTAAAGTAAAAGCCCGGCCTAATGTTTATTACCTGCTGTTTGATGAATATCCGGGTAATAAAACCCTGCAAACAGCATTTGGGTTTAAAAACGATAGTCTCTATCATTTTTTGCAGGGTAAAGGATTTAAAATACTGCCGTCAGTTTCAAATTACAACATGACTTTTTTTAGTATGTCGTCCGTTTTTAACATGCAGTATGTTGATGATGATTTTACCGGTCAACATAAATTGACCGATCTGCATGACTATCAGCAACGGTTTCTTGAAATTAAAAATGCCGAAGTATTTGCATTGTATAAATCAATGGGATACCAAATAGAGAATTATTCCATTTTTGATATTGGCGATTTGGTTTGTATCAATGCAGACAATACTTTTTTACCCAAACATAGCGGGGCTTTGATTGCTAAAATGTTGCATCACCGGCTCATTAAAGATATGGGCTGGTGGTTTAATGGTACGTGGCTTCAAAATATGTTTTCTTATAAAGAAGGTATTTATGATGTAGATGAAACCAATTTGAAAATGGAACGGGGAATAAAAGAAAGCCTGAAGCAAAATAGCGGTAAGCCAAAGTTCTGCTATGCTCATTTTCTTATGCCACATCCTCCTTATTTCCGTGACAGTTCGGGTGCATTGATACGAAATGAAAATGGCCAGCTAATTAATTCAAGCGAAAAGAAATATTTTTTGCCCTATCTAAAATATACCAATACATTCATAAGTTCCCTGGTTAGTGATATTGTGGAGCAGGATTCGTCGGCAATTATAGTAATAATGAGCGATCATGGGTATCGGGATTTCGAACAAAACAGGGAGTTCAGCTTAGCTGCGTTTGATAATATATGTGCGGCTAAATTTCCGGATAACAATTTTCTGCCTTATAATGATTCTTTAAACTCGGTTAATTTCTTTCGCTATTTTTTTAACTGTGAGTATGGGCAACAAATTCCCTATTTAAAAGACAGTACTATCTGGCTTAATTATTAGGCCATTTCGGACAGAAACTACCTTTTTTACGGTCTTACCTTTCAAAATCTGCCAAAATTGCACTATTCTTTCAAATGGCATAATCATTGCCATTCCATCAGTAATAAAACAAAAATTTATATCATGGGAAAAATAATAGGAATTGATCTGGGAACCACCAATAGTTGCGTTGCTGTAATGGAAGGCAACGAGCCGGTGGTAATTGCAAATGAAGAAGGGCGTCGCACAACCCCGTCGGTAGTGGCTTTTCTTAAAAATGGTGAGCGTAAAGTGGGCGATCCTGCCAAACGACAGGCTATAACCAACAGCCAGAACACCATCAGCAGTGTTAAGCGTTTTATGGGCCGCCGCTTTGATGAAGTGACGGAAGAAATAAGCCATTGGAGCTATAAAGTAGTAAAAGGTGACAATAATACCGTGCGTATTGACATAGATGGCAGGCAATATACCCCGCAGGAAATTAGTGCGATGGTATTGCAGAAAATGAAGAAAACCGCCGAGGATTACCTGGGTGCCGAAGTAACCGATGCGGTAATTACTGTACCCGCTTACTTTAATGATGCCCAGCGCCAGGCAACCAAAGAAGCCGGTGAAATTGCGGGTTTAAATGTGCGCCGTGTGGTAAACGAACCAACCGCAGCTGCACTTGCTTACGGACTGGATAAAGGTGGCAAAGACCATAAAATTGCCGTGTTCGATTTGGGTGGCGGTACATTCGATATTTCGGTATTGGAACTGGGCGATGGTGTGTTTGAAGTAAAATCTACAAACGGTGATACTCACTTAGGTGGCGATGATTTTGATAAAGTAATTATGGATTGGCTGGCAGATGAATTTAAAACTGATGAAGCTATTGACCTGCGTAAAGACCCAATGGCTTTACAACGTTTAAAAGAAGCAGCCGAAAAAGCAAAGGTTGAGCTGTCTTCTTCAACAGAAACAGAAATTAACCTGCCTTATGTAACAGCGGTTGATGGTGTTCCTAAACACTTAGTGAAAAAATTAACCCGTGCAAAATTTGAGGCACTGGCCGATAAATTATTTGAGCGTTGCTTAAAACCATGCGAACAGGCATTAAAAGATTCCGGTATTGACAAATCAGCCATTGATGAGATCATCATGGTTGGTGGCAGCAGCCGTATTCCTAAAGTGCTGGAGATAGTAGAGAAATTCTTTGGTAAAAAACCAAACCGTGGTGTTAACCCCGATGAGGTTGTTGCCATTGGTGCAGCCATACAGGGTGCGGTATTAAGCGGCGATATTAAAGATGTATTGTTGCTGGATGTTACCCCATTAAGTCTTGGTATTGAAACCATGGGCGGTGTAATGACCAGGTTGATCGACAGCAACACCACCATCCCTACAAAAAAATCAGAAACATTCAGTACCGCCAGCGATAATCAGCCCGGCGTGCAGATACACGTTTTACAGGGCGAGCGCCCCATGAGTAGCCAGAACAAAAGCCTGGGTACTTTTAACCTGGATGGCATACCGCCGGCACCACGTGGCGTACCGCAGGTAGAAGTTATTTTCGATATTGATGCCAACGGTATTTTACACGTTACCGCCAAAGACAAAGGCACCGGTAAAGAACAAAAAATACGCATTGAAGCAGGCAGCGGCTTAAGCAAAGAAGAGATTGAAAAAATGAAGAACGATGCCAAAGCCAATGAAGAAAGTGATAAGGCAGAAAAAGAAAAAGTTGAAAAAATAAATGGCGCCGACAGTTTAATATTCCAGACAGAAAAACAACTGAAGGAATATGGCGACAAGATACCTGCCGATAAAAAAGAACCCATTGAAGCTGCTTTAACCAAATTAAAAGAAGCACATAAAAGCCAGGACCTTGCACAGATAGAAACAGCCAGTGCAGAAATGAATACAGCATGGACAGCAGCGAGTGAAGAAATGTATAAGGCTACACAGGAAGGTGCGGGTGGCGATGGTGCAGGTGCACAACAACCTGGTGCAGAACCTGAGCAAGAGGGTGGAGGAGAGAGTAAAGTGGAAGATGTTCCTTTTGAGGAAGTGAAGTAATTTATAAAGGTGACACCTCTTCAAGAAGTGTCACCTTTTATATAACGCAGCCGTTCAGTAATGAGCGGCTTTTTTTGTTGTCCCAACTTTTGATTCTTTGTGGAGTTTCATTGGCGTCGCACTCTTGTACTCTATAGCTTTATTGAGCTTTTATTGATGCGAAGAATAAAATATTTAAACTAATTTTAGATTTATGGATGAACTTACATACATACTTGGTGCAGGAGCAAGTTATCAATCTATACCAATAGTTCGAACTTTTGCAAATCGATTTAGTCAATTCTCGATTTTTTTAAAATCAATACATCAAAACTCTGAATTTATTAATGAGAAACGTGAAGTGTTTAGAATTTCATCAGAGTTAGCTGATAAATTATATATCGAATTTGAAAACTCCTCTTCGCCTCGGTTCGTGTCCCCACGAACCGAATGTTGCCTAATAAAAGCCGGTATAAATTATTGATAGCCCCTAATAAATTAAAAATAGACTCGCAGTAAAAGGCAATGATGCCAGCATTTATTGCAGGATGGTTCGTGGGGACACGAACCAAGGCGGAGAGTGAAGAAATGTATAAGGCTACACAGGAAGGTGCGGGTGGCGATGGTGCAGGTGCACAACAACCTGGTGCAGAACCTGAGCAAGAGGGTGGAGGAGAGAGTAAAGTGGAAGATGTTCCTTTTGAGGAAGTGAAGTAAAATTTCTTTGTCATTTCGACGATAGGAGAAATCTATACAAGCCGTTCAAAATGAGCGGCTTTTTTATTGTCCTAACTTTTGATTCTTTATGGAGCTTCATTTGCGTCGCACTCTTTTACGGTTGAACTTTATTGAACTTTTATCGATGCAAAAATTCTGCCTTGTTCGTGTCCTTAGGTAACTATATACCTGTTAGACCACGTAGAGGTATAGAAGATATTTGCAGCAATGATGGTGGGTGCTAAACAAAACAGACCAACATATAAAAATAAAGCAGCCTAAAAAGCTGCTTTATTGCTATCTGTGTATAATTGATTTTATTTTTTCAAATAAGTCCAATTTTCAATTGTATCAGTCCTGTAAATTTGTACATAATGATACACGAATTGGGTTGAGGAGAGTGTCTGTATATCACTGGTAAAATATGGATTACCCACATAACTTATCTTCTGTTCATTCCCATTGATAATATAAGTCGCCGTGTCGTGCGTATAAACTGGTGGAACCAACGATACTAAAAAGGTTTTATAGATTTTTCCATCTGCCCTGTAATCATCATATTCTCCCACATATTGATTTGTAGTGTCTTTTGTAATAGGATTTCCGGGGCTTTTTCGCCATACAACATCCTTTACGTGGTTCCAATTACCTATTACCTGTTCCTGTGTTGTAGGAGTAGGATTTGTTGTAGTAGTATCGCTTTTATTGCAGGAAATGATCAAAATTGTCAACACGCTAAGTACTGGTATTAATTTTTTCATAGGAGTTATTTGCTTTTTAGACTAAATTTTCAATGATATATTTTCCAACTGGCGCAGATATGCAGCCCAGCAAAGAGCGTCGGCGTATCTGTGCCCACTAATACTGTTACAACATAAAGCAGCCAATCCCTTAAATTTTTAAAATTTGTATTGGCACAGATACACCAACACACAAAGCCACGCCGCATATCTGCGCCAGTAAGCAGGTTTTGCTGCTGTTCATTTTTTGCCGCTGTAGGTATCCATCATAAAACGCAAGCCAACTACTTCACCAGCATACGCCACCGTCTGGTCTCCGACAAACGGCAAAGAGCCACAGTGGAATTCCTAAATATAAATGCAGTTCAATTTAAATCGCCGTTGGCCGGAGACCAAATGGCGGCAGCTCAAGTGAGGATGTGTGGAAACGAGATCATGGATACTACTTTATGCTTCGGAAACTGCAGCACATGTGATTAAGAAAAATTCATTCACTGATAAAAAGGAACTGGAGATGTTGATTGCCTTTCTAAAACCTAATACAGGTAACACATAGGTTTTCCTTACAGCAGTTATTCTTCGCTGTTGTCTGGTGTTATTAACTAGTAACGAATAATATTTTAGACTTCCTTCTGATTATTCTTTCTTCGTTTTTTCCATTGGCAATTTTTCATCGCGGCTCCATTCCTGCATACTGCCATCGTACACTTTTATATTATACCCCAGCGACCGCCCTACAACATAATCCACGCAGGCAGTTTGTCCAATAAAACAGTACAGCACTATTTCTTTGTTTTTATCGGGTACCACCGTAGTAAAATTTTTCTGTAGTATTTCCGTAGATTTTAAATTATTGGTAGAGTCAATCATGTCAGGATAAGGAATATTGAGCGCCCCAGTTATATGCCCGTCTCTTGGGTAACCCGTAGAATCGCCATCGTACCAGCGTTTCAGTCTTGCATCTACTACTACCTGGGATGGAGATTTTAATGCGCCTGTTACATAATCCTTATTTACCAGTACCGGATTAATAACGGCAACATAACTTCCTTTTTTATAAACAGATGGTTTGTTTGTAACAGCATACCCTGCTTTTTTCCAGGCCTCAATGCCGCCTGATAAAAAAGAAACTTTACCCTCCAGGCCAAAATATTCAAGCGTGCAGAACATTCTTGCCGTAATGCTAACATTGTCACCTTTATGGCATAAAACAATTTTAGAATTTTTATTGATGCCCATTTCCTGCAGACGTTTTGTAGCTTGCTTCGTATCAACGGCATTCATAGATGCTTCGGGCGAATTGGGAGCGAGCCATTCTGGCCATAAAAACCGGGAACCTTCAATATGTTCCATGTCAAAATCGCTTTTAATTGCATTGCCTGTGTATAAAATTACCAGTTGGGGGTCTTTTAAATTTTCCTGAAGCCATTGTGGCGACACTATTACGGGCTGCTGTGCCCGGACAGCAAAACAAAACAGAAAAGCAACAATGCAAAAAAGAAATCTTTTCATCGCTTATCATTTGATTACAAGTTATCGTGTTGCGTGTACAATAAAAAACAGTTTATTATAAGCGGTAGTAGATTTTATATTACAACATAAAGCACCCATTCCTTTAAATTCTAAAATTTTGCATTTACACAGATACGCAAACACACAAAGCCAAGCTGCATATCTGCGCCGTAATAGGCCAATAACGGTGCAAGATTCCGTTTGTACTTTACGCCGCCGTTTGGTCTCCCGACCAACGACAAAGAGCCACCATGGAATCCCTGAATAGAAATGCAGTTCAATTTAAATCGCCGTTGGTCGGGAGACTAAACGGCGGCGGCTCCCCAACTACCGCAAACACACAAAGCCAAGCCGCATACCTGCGTCAGTAACGGTGCAAGCTTCCGCTCGTACTTTTACTTACCCCTGCTAAATTCCTTGATACTTATTACTTTGTTGCGCCGGTTAAGGATCAGCTGCAATTTTAATTCGGGAATCTGTTTCAACCGGTTTTCGGCAATAATGCGGTAAACGTAATTCATGGTAACAAACACTTCTGCCCCGTTTTTAAATGGGCGCCATTGTATGGATCGTATATCATGCTTTTGTTCATCTGATGTTATCCAGTAACTTTTAATAAGGTTAAGGATCGAATCTTTCGTGGGGTTTTCAATTTTATAAAATAGGGTACATTTATTTAAATAAGTACTGTACCATGCTTCCAGTTTCCGTTGCTCAGAAAATATGAAATAATTTTTGATATACTGGTAGCGCCCATCAGAATAGGGCAGATCTATAAAAACAGCCGTTGCCGTATTTTTTTGTCCGCAGGATGCTGTGCACAAATGCGTGTTACAGTTTTGTAAAGAAAGTACAACACATATCCCCAGGAAAGCGGTAGCAATTTTTTTCATTTGCATAAAGTTATTATAAAATAATTTTCCCTGCCGCTGTAGGCCTTATTAATCAACAACGAATAAATAAATGATGCATTGGCAATTTTCATAAATTACATTTGGTTACTGGGTTTTGTATCATTCTTCATTTTAAACCAAATTATTATCCATGAAATTTAAACTATCATTTTGCGACCCTTTCCAAAAGGAAATAACTGAACTTGGAGAAATTACATCAAATGAAGTTATTGAGTCTTTTCAAAAAATTCCCTGGACTGATTTTTTGAAAAGGATGGAAATGGTTCCTCCGTCTGATATTCATTATTCTCCTTCCTATGAGATAAAAAATATGGATAATAATAACGGCTTATCAATTTCCGCAGTTGGTTCGCTGGCTGATTTTGAGTTTTATATCTTTTATAAACGACCAAAGCTTGTGAAAAAATTCTTTGGCCTTATCAAAGCAATGAATAATGAATATCTGACAGATATCACCGGTCAGACAGAAAAAGATGCTTTAGATTGTCTAAATGCATTGCGAACCAACGATCTTGATTTCTTAGAAAATAAAGTAAAATAAATCTTGCCGCATTAGCTCATTCGCCTTTGTTATACCTGTGGCCGACAGCGATAGCAATTTCAATATTTTCAGCCAATCTTTACCATTGCCTGATTTTATAAAACAGGAGAATCACAGCACTTCTAAAAGTATTTTAGCCAACTCAACAAAGTTTTCCGCTTCACGCAGGCTTACAGGTTTCCTGTTTTCTCTGAAATAACATTGCCTGTTATTCAGTTCAAATTCGGTCAGGGGAAATTGAGCAATCCTGTCCAGGTCTTTGTTGAAGAAAAGCATTTCCAGTGCAGTCTTATCTTCGGTTATTGCATGAAATTTCCAGGAAAATCTTTTTGCATGAGCAAAGTCAACGTCGGTTTTTGTAAACAGGTCTTCAATCTTAAGTGCGATGGTTTCAGGCTGAACTATTGTATGCGGATAGGTTTTATCAAGATCAATCAGTCCCACAAAATAATTATTTTCTCCTGCATTATATAGTTTGCCGGCATATACCGAACTGGTATATTGAAAAACACAAAAATGTATCGCCTTGTTTCCCCATTTACCCTGGTATGATTCAATTAATGTGGGTATTGCAATTGTTTTATGTAGCAAAAAATGCTTAAGGTTTTTGTGAGACGATATTTGGGCACAAAATGCATCTGTAATTACCTTAATACTGTCTTCCGTCATTTTCTTAAACTCAGCTTCAAGTATTCTTTTTTTCTGTATTTGCTTATCATCGGCAAAGTCATCGCCGGAAAAATCAGGCACAGTTAAATCATCAATATCTTCAAGGTCGTCAATGTCCATTATTGTTTTTTTTAAAGATAAAACTTTTCTTTTTGTTGCTCCATGAGGACAGTAACCAGTAAGAAAGCCGTTCGTCATACTCCAACTTAGCTCAGCAGGGTATATGGTGACAGGTTATTTTGCTAATATTAAAATCACGTTCTTCGCTTTTTGCAAGCTGTTAACAAACTCGAGGCATTAATTTTGCGTATATTATATTTAAAGAAAACATATGAAAATAATAATAACCACATTTATAGCCGCTGTATTGTTCAGCTCCTGTGCTTATACGCAAAGCAATACGTCAAAAATATTTGGGGCAACATCCTCAAAACCTGTGGCCGGAGAAATGGTTGCTACTTTCTCGGAAGGTTGTTTCTGGCATGCGGAAATTGTATTTCAGAGCCTGTTGGGTGTAAGAGATGCAGTTTCGGGATATTCGGGTGGTACCAGTACTTCACCTGATTATGAAAAAGTAGCATCAGGCACAACCGGGCATGCGGAAACCGTTAATGTTTATTACGATCCTGCAAAAATAACTTACAGTCAATTGGTAGATGCCCTTTTTGCCAGTATGGATCCTACAGAATTAAACAGGCAGGGAAACGACGCCGGTACTGAATACCGCTCCATTGCTTTTTACCGCAATGAGGCAGAGAAAAAAATCATTGATGATAAAATTGCAGCCATTAATGCATCAAAAAAATACAGCAGTAAAGTGGTAACACAGGTAGTTCCATTTGCGCATTTTTATACGGCTGAAAATTACCACCAGGAATATATTTTACACAACCCGGATAACAGCTATGTACAAAATGTTTCTATACCGGATTACACACATTTCAGGAAAATTTTTAAAGGGTCTTTTAAAAATTAATAACCCGCTGCCTCGGTTGTTGTCCCCATGAACCATGTCGAAGGGGGAAGGTTACGCCGCCGTTTGTTCTTTTACCAACGGGCAACGTAGTTTATAAATGAAAACACCTTCATTTTAAATCGCTGTTGGCCGGGAGGCCAAATAGCGGCTCTAGATAATTAACCGGTTTTTAATAAAATCAGGAGTTATAAAAATGCCTGCACCAAAATAATGCACTACCTTTCGCACCTAAAATTTTTAAACAATGAAAAAATTGATGATTTCCGGACTATTGGCAGTTGTATTAGTGATGTCTCAATCTGCAACGGCACAAAGTGTAGATGATATCGTTACAAAATATATGGATGCACTTGGGGGTAAAGAAAAACTGATGTCGTTAAAGACAGTAAAAATGGAGGGCAGTATGAATGTACAGGGTGCAGACCTTACCATTACGAGTGTAAAATCGCACATGGCAGGTTTTAGGATGGATATTGAAGTAATGGGCACATCTAATTACCAGATCGTAAATACTACAAAGGGTACATCTTTCTGGCCAATAAGAGGCATGGCAAGCCCCGAGGATATGGGTGCGGACCAGTTTAAATCTTTTTATAATCAATTAGACCTGCATGGGCCACTGGTAAATTATAAAGAAAAAGGAATAACTGTTGAACTTTCCGGCACTGAAAAAACGGGTGGTTCAGATGCCTATAAATTAAAAATTACTTATAAAAATGGGGTAACAGCTAATTATTTTATTGATACAAAAACAAACAGGCTGGTTAAAACCAGCGGTAAAATGAGCGTTAACGGCCAGGAAACGGAAGTAGAGACCAGCTTTAGCGATTTTAAACAGAATGCAGATGGGTATTGGTTCCCATATACCATGAACACGATGCAGGGTACAGTTAATTATGATAAAATAACCACTAATATGGCCGTAGACGAAGGTTTATTCAAATTCTAAACAGCACGAACCAACTCATATTTTTTATATAAATGCGGAATTGCCTGAGGCTTTTCCGCATTTATTTTTTGCATTGCCTGGCTTATTGACCAACAACGAATAAAATCCTTTACTTACAATCTTTAGTAACGGCAGCTTTAATCCTGCCGTTGTTTTTATCCTGGATAAATAAAACAACCATATAATTATCGAAGCTATTGCCAGCCGGTAGTTTTAATGAAACGCTGCCAGACTGGTTTGATAAAGGGCTCGTTTTAAAATCTCTTACCACGCTAAAATTGTTCAGTTGAACGCCACGGTTCTCACCTCCTTTTATTTGAGTAATAACGCTTTTCTGCACCAGCGCAGCGTTAATATTCATATTTGAAATGTCGCCTTCAATGTTATAACTCACCGCCGCTTTGCTATTAGCCAGGTTCATATCAGAAACCGTTATTTTTACAGTGGCTTTACTTTTTAAATATTTAGTAACCGCCGAAGCGATTTCGCTTATGTCGCTGCCTACAAATTGTTGCTGTCCGTTAATTACTAATTGTGGTGTATAGGTTCCGGAATTAAGTTTTTCAGCGTAATCTCTTTGCCGGTCGGAGTAATCACTTTTGCTAAGTGAATCAATCCAGCCCAAACGGTTCCAGTAATCAACATGAAATGCCAGTGGAATGATATGTTCGTCGTTTTTTTCTGTATAGGTTTCCAATACCGCATCTGCAGCAGGGCAACTGCTGCAACCTTGAGATGTAAAAAGTTCCATAACAACAAATCCATCTGCCGCAGTATTAACAATATTCGTTTTTGAATTATACTTGCTGCTTGATGAGGTACACATAAAAAAAATACCTGCAAGAATAATTGCGCCGCCCATATAATAGATACGTTTCATAATAATTATTTTATACAAAGTACGAAAAGGATAACGAAAGCGTTTGTCGGGAATGAGACATTAACATTTCAGATCATCAGCCTGCCAGTTTAAGTATAATCAAGCTGTTGTGTTGTGACATACAAGCAAGAAAAAATAATTTCAACATACGGGCCAGTTATTGCCAAATACAAATTTGATTGTATATTTATTGAACCTTTATTGCTAAATATCCAAACCTAAAAACTTTTCATTTACCGGCTTTAAAAATTTCATAGTGTCGAATCATGTCAACTGATACAGCAGCCCCGGTGGCAAACATACAGTCAACCTGCCTTGTAAAAGACATACAGTTTTTTACCAATAGGGATTTTTTAAAATACAAACCATCCGTCAACAAATACCGGACAAGGTTTGAAGCAGGAGAGATCAAATACCTTTATTGGGATATTGAATTGATCAACCTGCTGTATCAAAAACAAAACAACAGTGTTACAATAAAAGCCCGTTGTACGGCACTCACTACCAGTAAGGAAATGTATTCCGCGGAACAAGCCATAAACTTTCAGCCTGCTGAAATTTCAACCATAGCCTCCAACTCCTGGGGTACCGGAGCCGGAGATTATTGGGTAGCTGACCAATACCTCTGGGAGATCCTTTTAAACGATATTGTTGTGCTTTCCAAAACCATCATTATAGATAAACTTGGTGTAGTAACACAGGAAGACAATACTTATTTTGACCTGGCGGAGCTAAAGATTTTTCCGAGCTATGCTGATTACCGTGAAACCAAAGAAGGCTACCGCTATTTAAGCCAGTTAAATGGAGCAGAAACCCAATACCTTGGCGTTGAATTGTCATTAAAAAGAAAATTCATCGAAAGCAAAAGCTTAGAATTTAAACTGAATGTTATCGACATTTCTAATGGCTTTGTGGCTGCATGTGCAAAATATGATTGTTCATTTGCTGCCAATCCTGCTCCGCCAATTGAATATTTCCGTTTCAGTTATGGTTACGCCGATCCCGGTTATTGGAAAAGCGGTACCTACATGATCTATATTAATTTTATGGATGTAACTATTGCTTCGGCACAATTTACTGTAGGCGATTCGGAACAGGCAGGTTCGTTGCAGCAGATAGATCAGCATGCTTTAAACCTTTTAAAAAGCAGCCTGGCAGACAAGCAGGAAGAAAGCCTGGATGCGGCGCTTGCAGAACTGGATAAACTGGTGGGTATGACCAGCGTGAAAGAAAGTATAACAGAAAACATCGAGTACCTGAAGTTTAATAAACTACGCATTGAAAAAGGATTTGCAGACGATGGACAAATAGGGCTTCACAGCGTTTTTACCGGTAACCCCGGCACCGGAAAAACTACTGTTGTACGCCTGCTTGGTAAAATATATAAGGCAATGGGCCTGCTCAGTAAAGGCCATGTAGTAGAAGCTACCAGGGCTGACCTGATCGGCGAGTTCATTGGCCAGACAGCGCCTAAAGTAAAAGCCATGATAGAAAAAGCGAGGGGCGGCATTCTTTTCCTCGATGAAGTGTATGCATTATCACGGGGTGATGATTCCAGGGATTTTGGTGCAGAAGCTGTTGAAATCATTATTAAAGAAATGAGTGATGGCCCCGGCAATATTGCCATCATTGGCGCAGGCTACCCAACTGAAGTAAATACTTTTTTGAATTCCAATCCCGGGTTGAAATCAAGATTCAGTCAACAGTTTCACTTTGACGACTACCTGCCCGCTGAATTAATGCAAATAGCCAATATAGCCCTTCAAAAAGAAGAAGCCACATTAAGCCCTGAAGCAGAAGCTGAGCTAAACAAAAGACTCACTGACCTTTACCGCAACCGCGACAGGAATTTCGGAAACGGTCGCCTGGTGTTTGGCATCATTGATGAAGCAAAACGATATATGGGCATACGTTTATTGAAACAGCAAAACCTGGAAAACCTTTCACATGAAGAGCTTAGTAAAATAGAACTGCAAGACCTGGTGAAGGTATTTGAAGAAGAACATAAAAATAAACTGGAGTTGATTATCAACCAGGCAGAACTGGATGAGGCACTGCAGGAGCTGGACAGTATGGTGGGGCTGCAGCAAATAAAACAGGTAGTGCGTGATAAGGTAGCGCTGGTACGTTATTATGCTGAAACAGGCAAAGAAGTATTGAATAAATTTTCGTTGCACGCTTTACTAACCGGCAATCCCGGCACCGGAAAAACTACATTGGCAAGGTTGCTTGGCAAAATTTATAAGGCGCTTGGACTGCTGGAACGCGGCCATATTGTAGAAGTAGACCGCCAGAATTTAGTGGCTGCCTTTGTGGGACAAACAGCATTAAAAACTGCAGCAGCTATTAACCAGGCTATGGGCGGTGTGCTCTTTATTGATGAGGCTTATTCACTTTCGGATAATAGTGATAATGATTTTGGCGGTGAGGCCATTGAAACTTTGTTGAAAATGATGGAAGATAACAGGGGAAAGTTTGCCGTTATTGCGGCCGGTTATCCCGACAACATGAATGAATTTGTACGTTCCAATCCGGGGTTGCAATCCCGTTTCGATGTCACGTATGCGCTGCCTGATTACAGCTTTGAAGAACTGTTTGAGATAGCTCAAAAACTGTTGGCCACGTACGAGTTGGTATTACAGCCAGATGCTGCATTGCACCTGTCCGGCTACCTGCAACGTGCGTATGAAAGCAGGGACAAATTTTTTGGCAATGCCCGTTTTGTAAGACAAACAGTAGATGCTATCGTAATTAAACAAAACCTGCGAATGGCTGCAATGCCCCGGGAGCAAAGAACACCCGAAATGATGCAGCAGGTATTACTGGAGGATGTGGCTCAATTGCAAGAGATTGAAAAAAATAAAAGGCCAGTCATTGGCTTTAAAACTTATAGTACATCATAGCAAACCTGTCTGCCGTCAGGCAGGTTACATTAAACCAATTCAAAACAAATAAATTTAAACAGATGAAACACATTCCTACATTATTGGCTGATAAGTTTGCTGAGGGTTATAACATTAAACTGTTGAATGAAAACACGTATGTATGGGATTACCCCCTGTTATATGGCGATGGCAGCAAGCGGATGCAATACGTGTATCTTGGTGAAGTAACCCTGCTTGAAAAAGAATACCTGTATATCCGCAGTTTTATAGCCGATTTTAGTGATAAACTTAATGCGACGCAGCTATTGCGTGAAGCTGACTATTGTACCATGAGTTGTGTGTGCATTAAGCCTTACACTAAATCAGACGGTACCCAATCAGAGGGTGTGTATGTACAGAGCGTGTTCCTTGCAGCGCTGGCACTGCAAAATAAAGATGCTTTTATAGATGTGGTACATGATGTGGCTAATCGTGCAGATGCCATTGAAAAAAAATACCTGGGTGTGGATAATTGATTATCCGTTCCTGGTGATTAAAACTTGCTAAACTTTATGGGGTAGGAGAATAATTTCACCTGCCTTGGTTCCTGTTCTCAAGAGCCGAAACTGCTCCAAAAAAAATGTTAGTGAAGAAACGAACATTTGAAAGTTTTTTATAAAATCATTAAATAATTTTTTTATTTATGAAATTCATCTCCTGTTTCAACAAACATTCCGTTCTTAACAATAAAATTATTTTTACCAACTTTTAAAATTTCTCCTTCCTTTAACCCCTCAAGGTTGTACAGGTCGCTCTCCATTAAATGAACAGAGCCTTTGGTTTTTCTTGCCAGGTTCAGGTAATCAATATTTACATTAAACTCGGTGGCACCGCACACAACAATCCTTACTGGTTTTGTAAGATGTAGCCATAGTACCTTATCTTTTATGGCAGCCCAGTTATCGGCTATCATCACCTGGAATTCGGCTGAGGGAAAAGCTCTTTCACCTGCCATCAAAGCCTCTATATTATTTTCGGGATAGTCGCCACCATTTCCTTTTAACATGGTTCCCCTAAGCAGGTTTTCAACTTCATTATAATTACTGCAGCTTTTATAATAAATGCCACCGGTATTGCCTAGTTTTTTATCCTTATCAGGCATATTATCACCGTCGTTAAAAAAAACAAAGTTTTTTGCCTGGCTACCGATGGGGCTTGATTTTACCCACAGCAAAAGTTGTGCGGTGTATTTGTACATGCTACCTGTTACATCACCTACAATAGTAGCATTTTCCCATTTTGTTCTGTCCAGAATTTTTAAAATAGAGGTATCGGGTATCTTATTTGTTTTTGTAACAAACATGGGCTTTTCAGCAATAGTTGCTGGCTTTTTACGTATTACTGAATCCAGTGGAAACCATCTTGGGTAATAAATGCGGATAAAAGTTGAGCGCTTAAATTCTTTGTATTCCGATTTGTCTATCAACCCTTCATCCAGGGCATCTTTTGGTTCACGGGTTATAAATGAATCGAGCGGCATTTTTTTTGGTGTGTCGTGATCTAAAGATGCAATGCCACCCCTGCCAACCTGTATATACCATGTCCCATTTTGAAATTTACGGGGCCTTTGCGAATATAATTTCTCTATCTCGGTCATGGTGCTGTCAGTTTTCTTTGTTGCAATTAACGGTTTTACGACAGGTACCCAGCCTGTTTTTACAATATCCTGCAGTTTTACAACTTCTGCTTTTGCGTTTTCGATGGATTGTTTTGGCCTGAATTTTATAATTAAACCATGAAACATCGTTATCGCTTTTTCCCTTAGGGCACCATCAGTTTGTTGAAAGAAATTTATCTGTGCCAATTGACTTTCCTGGATAAAGGGAAAACGTTTTAAAAAAGATGCAACCCTGCTTTTATTTAATACCTGCAAAGATGCATTTATGGGATAGTCGGTGCAGGCGACATCAATAAAAATATCGCCGGCAGTTTTCAGGCCTGCAGTATCTCCAAAAACATTCAGAATATTGGAATAGCCAAATGGCATTTGTACAATAACCTGGCCTGTATTCTTTATTTCGGCAGGCAAAGTATATTTTTCAATAAAAACAGTTTTCTGACAAAAAATTTTCATTGATAAAAGGAGTACACCAAGGAGGAGAATATATTTCTGCATAAAGGTTATTGGTTCATAAGAAAATATTTGGACGATTGATTACCCTGCAAGGTAATATTTTTACACAAAATTTATCGACGCAGTTAAGTGGTCTTTGTTTAGCACAATTGCCGTATCTGTGCTAAATAATACGCAGACCAACATCAGCACACAAACAAACTACGATACATTAGAAGCAACTTCTTCATTTTTGCGGATATGCAATCCGAAAAATGGGAACTTGCGTATTTGTATACCGGCAAACAAGTCGATTGGCCTATATATAAATGAAATATTAAAATAAACGGCATGATAAGTGTCTTGATAACAATATGAATTTTAAATTATTTTTACCTGGTGTTTTATGTCTCTCCATTATCAGTTGTTCTACGCTTAAGCCAACAGCATTTAGTAATACTGCTGTAAAAACCGATCCGGTTAAATTTTTTGTGGGGCATACACAATCCTATGGTGTAACGGAAGCCAGGAATGGTAAACCCGCCAGCCAGATCACCACGCAAACAGAAGGAATTGTAAAAGATGGTATTGTATATATTGAACAGGATCTGTACCCCGGAAACGGAAAAAAAAATCACCGGTCCTGGCAATTGAAACAGGTTGACGAACATCACCTGGAATCTACAGCCAATGATATTGAGGGCACAGCAAGAGGCGAATTGAATGGTAATTATTTTACGTGGACCTTTCGTCTGAAAGTCAACCGTGGGCTTATAAAGCATGTAAAGATGTCGCAACAAATGTACCTAATGCCCGATGGGCAAACAATGATCATAAGAAGTGTTATCCGAAAATTTGGAATTATTGTGCAGGAAATAACAGAGCAGTTCAGGAAAGAATAATAAAAATTATCCGCACTGACAGGTGTGTAGCTTAATAAACGTTTACTTATTCAGCAGTGTAAATCAATTTGGTTTATCCCAGCCCCAAAAATCAAACTTAACATCGTAATTAGCTATGTAAATTTTAATGGTATAATCCATAGTGTTTTTCTTAAAAGAATCGTCTATGCCACTTAACATTAAGGTTATTTTTACATCGCCTAAACCCGGCGGCAGGGTTTTGTAACTGCTGCTAAGCGTCCAGCCTACCAGCCAGTTCATGGGGCTTTTGCTGATAGGATCGCTGGCAAAGCCTATTGCCAAAAAATCGTTGCCGGTACTGTCTTTAAGTACCTGCTTAAGTTCGTAGTATAACGACCGGAAAATTTTACGCACTTTTTCACTATCGCTGCCTGGTTTTACATAGGCTTCGTAATACCATTCGTTGGTTTTCTTTTTATGCTTGATGGCTGTTCTTAAAAAGCCATCAACTTTATACGGCGTTGCATAATATACCTGTCCGTAATAATCAACAGAATCTTTAGCGGTAAGCAGTTTAAGTTTGCTGCAGGATGTGATCAGGGTTTTTAATGCAGTCCAGTTTACTGTTACCAGGTCATTAACGGTATCTGCTTTTATTGCTGTATAGCTGCTCATGGGTTTGTAATCAGCGTCTTTTTGAAAGCTGATCATAACCGGCAGATTATTTTCGTATTCGATCCTTATCTTCCATCCCGCCTTTGCATAATCAAAAGTAGTAGGCGATGATGGCCATATTTTTACAGGATTACCAAGCTTTGCCTCGCAGACCAACCTGCTCATGGACCAGCTTAACTGGAAAGGTAGCTGCTTGCGATAGTAGCCGTAACGCTCTTCACTCTGAAATTTTTTTTGCCCGTTCAGTAATTGAACCAATGATATTTTTTTAACGGATTCATATCCAAAATCCAGGTAAACGGTTAAGTTGCTGTTCCAGTAATCGCTCGTTACAGGAAAACCTTCCTGCTGGCGAAACTGCTGGCAAAGTGGGTCGGCAATGGTTTTGCCAATCAGTTCCAGTAACCTGTTACCCTCTATTATATTTTGCGCAATGGATTTATTACAAAAGATAAAAATCAATAGTATGGCTGCGATTTTTTTCATGCTGAAAATTAAAAAAATATTTTCGCCATTTTAATACCCTTGGTTGGGTATTTTTTGATTATCGTGCAATTTATTATGTGGAGGGTGTGTAAAAGGGTTTATAATAGCGGGAGGTTCTATATATTACTCAGCACACAGCAGGATGGTACAAATAAATTATCAACTACATTAGCTTTCTATTATTAAGCCGTATAAAAAGGATTACCTGGTGCATTATAAAATTCGGCTCTTATTCACCACGGGCAAGAACTAGTGAGACTGAAAATTCAGGCAGAGAAAATTAACTAATTGGTCATATTATCTCCATCAGAAGGAAACAAATCATCTCTTGTGGTTTTAGCCTGGTTTAATCCTGGAGTTTGAGAAGCGGTATTCTTAACGGCATCAGTCATCACATTTTTTACAGGCAAACCCTTTTTAATGGTTTGTCCTTTTTGTACTTTATTTATTATTGCTTTATCTTTTTTCATACAACCATCAGTTTATTATTGAATAACCTCAAAAAATTATGCCAAAAGTGGTCTTCAGCAAAAAAACATTTTCTTCTCGCTGGTCGTCACGCTGGCGCAAAGATCCCGTCACTAATGTTTAGATTTTAAACACAACGTTTATGGGAGAAATATTTTGTTCATAAAGCAATGGAGAAAAATATCCGGGTAGTTAATTTTTTGCTTTTACTTCAAAACTGGCAATGCCCAGTTGGTTGTTACTTTTCCTGTTATTAACCGTAACAGTAACGCGGCCGGGCTCGTTAACGCGGGCAATAAATTGCCCGTCTTCAGTTTGAATGATATTACCTTTTGAGATCGTAAGGGTTAGATTGCTGTTTTTTACTTTCCGGATATCAACCTGGATGATATTATCCACGTCGGTAAACATTGTAAACGGAACCTTAGTCGATATCTCAACACCATCTTCCTCGATCTGGAACGTAACCGGTTGCCAACGGTATGCTTTTAATGGCTTTCCATCTTTAATGGCTGGGTTCCATTTTCCAGAGTTTTTGATGATCCGCAACACTTCTTTTTCCATACCGTATCCAAAATTGGTTTCGGTTGAGATGTCGGATAAACTGCCATCAGGGCTTACCGCAAATTTTGCTACAACCATGTATTTGCCAATAGGAGCTGCATTGTCTGCCGGGATATTTGCATTTAAATTTTTTTGCAAATATTTGATCCAGGCAGGTTGCCCTCCGGGAAAATCTGCTTCAACTTCAACTCTTGTAAAAACCCTGCCGTCGGATAAAACAGTGTCAGGCTCTAATGTTGGCGGTACCTGCGCTGACAGTTTAAAAACTGATAGTAAACAAATAGTGAGAATTATTTTATTAAGGTACATACAGGTTATTTTGGGCAAGATAATTAATTTTTACTGCCGATGATATAACGAAGCTACACATCGCCGTTGTTATACCAGGGCATTAATAGTATACAGGAAACAATTACCTTATTACAACCTCGCAAATACCTTGATCATTAAAAACCCGAATGAAAGTATAAAACTTATATACTCCAGTTTATGAAATGGCGGCCGCAATAACAGAAACAAACGCAGCGGTAAATAAAAAATAAAGAGGCAGATGATAGCGAGGTATGGTGCAGCTATAAAAGTGGGTTGCCAGTGTTGCAATGCCATTAATAAAAAAGCATAGCTAAAAAAGAAGAAGCTGAAAAGCACTACCGTATTGCTTAGCTTAATAAGGCCCGGGTGTGGAGGAGTAAGTGCTTTTTTATTACCGATGGTTTTTGCCACAACACCCAGGTAGGTAACAAAGTAAACAGTTGCACCTAATATAAACCCGGTATCTTTTACCCCCATTTTTTTTACAGAAGCAAAGGGTACCAGCCACCAAAAAAATCCAAGGCAACTTATAAATCCCGATAAAGCTACCGTGGCTCTTTCAAATGGGGATAGGGAGTCTTTGTATTTTACCAGCACATCCTCATCTGTATATATACTAAAGAAAGTATAGCAACCCAGGCCAATGGCAACAATATTCAGCAACATCAAAATGATACAGGATAAGCCCTGGTGCTGTAGCTGCCATGCCATTAACGGATCAAGAAAAAAGTAATACAGCAGGATGATGACAACATCGGGTACAAATTTCTCCCAACTCAGCTTTGTTGAAAATAAGTTTTGCGTAAATAAAGACATAGGCAGTTTTATAACTGTACAATATAAACATTTTTTTTGCTCCGCTGGGGGAGTTGCTTTTTTTTGTAACCAATTGTTTGGCAAAATAAAAAAAGTAAAAACGGTCATTGGAAAATATGTGGAACAGTTTTTGTCTTTGTAAAATAAAACCCCCAACATGAATAGAGCGATCCACCTTGCAGGTATTTCAGGCAGTTTACGAAAAGGCTCTTTTAATACCATGCTGCTTAAAACTGCAGGCGGGCTTTTACCAGATGGCGTCACCATTAAATTTTTGTCAATAACTGATATACCGGTTTATAACGGAGACTGGGATATACCGGCCAGGGCAGCCAGGCCCGAAGCCGTAAAAAAATTCAGGGCAGCATTGGCAGGCGCAGATGGAATTATAATTGCCTCGCCTGAATATAATTATTCTATACCCGGTGGTTTAAAAAATGCGATCGACTGGGCATCACGTGGAGAAGATTCCCCGCTGCTGGGCAAACATGTTTCTTTAATGGGTGCCACAAACGGACAGTGGGGAACTGTGCGTATGCAACTTGCATTTCTTCCCATATTCAATACTTTAAAAATGCGGCACCTCAATAAATTTGAAGTATTCGTTTCGCAGGCTCAAAAGAAATTTGATGTTGATGGTAATTTAACTGATACCGATACCCGGGAAATATTGAAAAAACACCTGGAGATCTTCCTGGCAACTATTGTGCACCAGTAAATTCCTGTAAGCCAAAAATTCCCTTAATAATATAATTAACCATTATTGGGTAATTCCTACATGGTATTGTGATCTTTGTAAAGTAAGCAACAATGCTTTACATATATTCCGTATAAACCGCAAGTACATCTACCTTTAAGATCGGGCAGTTTCACGCTACAAACAGGCTGCTTTAGCTTTACATTTAAGTAAGCTTATATTCTTACATCCAAAATTTATTGCTGATGAAAAACTTCATTATTATATTGTTGATCATTTCTTCCATTGCTTCATGCGCTCCATCAGTTACCACGCAACAAGCTGCAAACCGCAGTTACCGGGGAACAAGAACTGTAAGGTAAAGGGTACCATTAAGTTTATCGGGCTCAACTTATTCAGGTGAAACGATTGCAGATAATCCCGGGTTTTATATAAAACTAACCTTCCTGCTTTGCAGGAGTAATGATTGGCGTATATATTACAGGTCATTTCGGAAGCAAATAATTTTGCTATATCGTATTTAGTACCGTATTAACAAGCTATTCCAGTCATTTCAATATCTTTATCCGGCTTATTCACGAATTGTCAGCTAATGGCTTCCCCATGATAAAAAATATTTTTTATATCTGTGTCATTTTTTCTGCGCTACAATTCATTACTACTACTGTTGCTGCACAGGGCGATCCGGCAAAAAATGACACCTTTTTTCTCGCTAAAAAAAAGGGCTTATTGGGAAGGTTTGGAAAAAGCATTTCTCATACACCACCCGATGAGGCACCGGTTAAAATAGAAAACCCCTTTTTAAAATACAAAGGAAGGATCATACGCTCTATACAAACAGTCATACTTGGATTTCAGTATGACATAGATGATACCACAAGAATAAAGAATGACCTGGGTGTAAGGCTGGCTAAAACCTTTCATAAGAACACGTCAAAAAATGTTATAGAAAAAAACCTGTTCTTTAAGGTTGGAGATATTTTATCGCCTTACCTGTTGGCCGATAATGAAAGGTATTTGAGGGAGTTGGTCTTTATTAAAGATGCCCGTATATATGTAGAGTACGCAGTTGGCAATACCGATTCGGTAGATGTGCTGGTGGTAACCAAAGACGTTTTTTCTATCGGCGGAAAAATCAATATCAGCAGTAAAGACAAAGGCCGGATCGAATTGCGGGAAGAGAATTTTATGGGAAGTGGCAGCCGCGTTTTGATCAGTGGTTATTATGAAAATCCGAGGTCGCCACATACAGGCATTGGCGGCGAACTGATAAAACGTAATATTGGAGGATCTTTTATTGACCTGGTTACCGGGTACCAGGATTACGGAAATGCTTTCAGCTCGAACCTCAACCAGGAAACTATTTTTTATTCCAGATTGGAAAAACCATTGGTTACACCGTACATACCAACTACCGGCGCATTGGAATTTGCTTACCGCCGAACGAGAAATGTGTATAATACAAATGATACTACTTACCGCAACAATTATAAATACATTAACTATACTTTAGATGCCTGGTTTGGTTATAGTTTAGACAATAAGCGTTTGCTTTATGAAAATAAAGAGATACGTGTACATCGTTTTGTTGCCATAAGAGGATTCCGCCAATTTTTTCAGGATATACCTACAATATACAAAGTGCCGCCGTATGATGTCCGGTTTGCCGATTTTACCGGAGCACTGGCATCGTTGAATATTTTTAAACAGGTATTCTATAAATCAAGTTTCATTTATGGTTTTGGACGAAAGGAAGATATTCCCGAGGGTTTCAGTGCCGCATTAACAGCCGGTTATGTAGGAAAACAAAATATAAAAAGGCCATACAGTGGTATAGACCTATCGCTTTCTAATTTCAAACACCAGGGATTCTATATTAATTATACATTCAGGCTTGGTGGGTATTATAACCACAATCATTTTGAGGATGTTGATCTTCTTTTTAATATAAATCACTTTACCCGTTTACGAAAACTAAACAGCAATTGGTATAACCGGATGTTTATGAGCACCGGTATAACTGCGCAGATAAACCCGGTTTTGAATACAGCTTTATATGTGAACAGCAGTGATTTTGGATTGGACTATTTTAATAATGGTGATCTTCAATCTGACCTGAGGGGAAGAGTAAAGGCAGAATCTGTTTTTTATAATACAAAGAAGATACTTGGTTTTAGGTTTGCCCCATTTGTATTTGCAGATGCCATCATTGTAAAACCTTCTACACTTAACCTGAAGTACAGCGATATTTTTACTGCTGTTGGTGGCGGGATACGTACCCGTAATGAAAACCTCACTTTTGGTACGGTAGAGCTAAAAGGATTCTTTTTTCCCCGTACAAACGGAAATATGAAAAGCTGGAAAGTGGAAGTGAACAGTAATATCCAGTTTAAATTTATCAGTAATTTGATCAGCCGCCCCGATTTTATCATGGCCAACTAATAAAGAGCCATCCGCAACAACGCAAATGGCATATAAAGAAGTTAAAGATCAATTACATCAGATCGAGAGCCTTGGCTAAAAATGTAGTATTAAATGGTAGCACCATACTGCAATATGAACCTATAGGCGACTGTAGTACAAGAAAAAATGCAGCAACGGAGATTAAAAATAATACCCAGTAAAGTCCTGTTTTCTTTTTGGTTGTTTCCATTTTAATTATTTTTTGCAAATATAAGGCAGAACTTTTTATCTGGCGCATTTTACATAAACCTGTTAAAATGATTACCGGCTACAGCCAGGATAAACCGCCATAGATCCTGTTGCCACCGGCTCTCGTCTACAACAACAATTTGAAACGCCCTTTTTTACAGATTCTATGTTAAATTTTTTCTGTAAAGTGTTATATTGCCGTTTATTAACCCTTTTGGATGATTTTACATTTTTATTTAAGGTATTCTACTAAGTTTGGTCAAACGCTTTTTGTAACCGGTAATATTCCATTACTGGGAAATGATGACATCACAAAACCGATTCCCCTTACTTACCTGAACGACCAGTTGTGGCATGGCAGTATTGAAATTGGCGATACAGAACAGGCTTCCCCCATAATTTATAAATATATACTGGTTACTGAAAATGGGGAGCAGATCAGGGAGTTTGGTAACGACCGCATTATTGAGTTGTATAAAGTAAAAGCCTCAAAGATCGTATTGTATGATGTGTGGAATTATTCCGGTGAATTTGAAAATGTTTTTTTTACAGCACCTTTCACCGATGTGTTACTGAAACAGGTAGCGGCAAAAACCATTGCTCAGAAAAAAGCAGTAAGATCATACACCCACGAACTGAAAGTTAAAGCACCAATACTACAGGAGCATGAAATGATCTGCATCGGTGGCTCCTCCGCTTTTTTACACGACTGGGATAAATCGGATGTTTTATTGCTTACAAAAAAAGATAACTGGTGGACCATACAACTTGATCTTACTGAAGTTGATTTCCCGGTCTTATACAAATATGGTATCTATAACAGCAGCACAAAGGCATTTGTGCGTTTTGAAGATGGGAATAACAGGATATTGCTGAATGAGGATGGCCGTAATACCCTTACCATCGTTCACGACGGATTTGTAAAACTGAATAATATAAACTGGAAAGCTGCCGGTGTGGCCATCCCGGTATTTAGTTTACGGAGTAAAAAAAGTTTTGGTACCGGCGAGTTTACTGATCTTAAATTACTGGTTGACTGGGCAAAAAAGACAGGACTTAAAATGATACAGTTGCTGCCGGTGAATGATACAACGGCCACAGGCACCTGGAAGGATTCTTATCCGTATTCGGCCATTTCTGCCTTTGCATTGCATCCGCTGCTGTTAAATTTGGAGACAGTTGCCGGTAAAGCAAATGACGCGGTAATTAAAGCACTGGCTGCCAAACAAAAACAATTAAATGAACTTGACGAACTCGATTACGAAGAAGTGATGCGCATCAAGATCGGTGCTACCAGGGAATTGTTTGCATTTCATAAAAAAACTTTCAGAAACGATCCGCAGTACATTACTTTTTTTGAACTTAACCGGCACTGGCTGGAACCTTATGCAGCTTTTGCTTACTTGAGAGACAAATTTAAAACTGCAGAATTTAATACCTGGAAAACAAACGCAGTATATGATGAAAGTGAGATACAGCAGTTGGTGAGCCCGTTGCAAAAACATTATGATGAAATTGCACTGCATTATTTTACACAATATCACCTGCACCTGCAGTTAAAGGATGCTACAGAATATGCACATAAAAATGGCGTGATCATCAAGGGAGATATACCCATCGGCATTTGCAGAAGCAGTGCTGATGCCTGGGTTGAACCTGGTTTGTATCATATGGATGAACAGGCCGGTGCTCCGCCGGATGCATTCACTGCCAAGGGACAAAACTGGGGTTTTCCTACCTATAACTGGGAAGCCATGCAAAAAGATAATTTTACCTGGTGGCGCAAAAGGTTTGAGCAGATGAGTAATTATTTTGATGCTTTCCGTATTGATCATATCCTTGGCTTCTTTCGTATCTGGAGTATACCATCCAATGCTGTTGAAGGTATATTGGGCAGGTTTATCCCTGCTATACCGGTTTCTATAAATGAATTATTTGCAAAGAATATTACTTTTGAAAGGCATCGGTATGTAGAACCTTATATAACAGATTCTATACTGATCGGTCTTTTTGGAGAAAAGAAGGAAGCTGTTAAAAAATATTTTTTCAACGGGCTTACACTTAAAGAGAAGTTTAATACACAAAGAAAAATTGAAGCGCATTTTAAAACAGACCAGGGTTTTGATAACAAGGTTAAGCAGGGCCTGTACGATTTGATCACCAATGTTATTCTTTTTGAAGTGGAGGGTTCTGACGGGCAGGAATTTCATTTCCGTATTTCTATGGAAGACACTTCCAGTTTTAAAAACCTGGATAAACATTCGCAGAAGGAGCTATCAGAATTATACATCAATTATTTCTATAATCGCCAGGATGATCTCTGGAAAAAAGAAGCGATGAAAAAGCTGCCGGGACTGAAAAGCAATACAGCCATGCTGGTTTGCGGCGAAGACCTTGGTATGGTGCCACACTGCGTTCCCGAAGTGATGGAGCAACTTGGTATTTTAAGCCTGGAGATACAGCGTATGCCTAAAAAGACCGGTACCGAATTCTTTCATCCCAAAGATGCGCCTTATCTAAGTGTAGTGTCTCCTTCAACCCACGATATGAGTACCATACGTGCCTGGTGGGAGGAAGATAGTTTTAAAACAAAACATTTTTATAATAACCTGATGGGACAAAAGGGCGAGCCTCCTTTTTATTGCGAGCCCTGGATCAGTAAAGAAATTATTCTGCAACATTTATATTCGCCGGCTATGTGGAGCGTGTTCCAGTTGCAGGACCTGATGGGTATGAGCGCAACTGTGCGTAGGGAAAACCCTGCAGAAGAAAGGATAAATAATCCTGCCGAACCAGAACATTACTGGAATTACCGGATGCATATTAACCTGGAAGACCTGTTACAGGAAGAGGCGTTTACAAAAGAACTAAAAACATATATTGTTGAAAGCGGAAGATAATAATAGTGCTGCTTAATCTCAAATACGCTGTCAATGCTGAGGTACGAAGCATATTACAAGTCTGCTAAAAACAAATGCTTCGTACCTTAAGCATAACAAACATGCCAACATGAAAGTTCTATACAAAACATATAATCTCGCATTTCGTCATCCATTCACTATTTCAAAGGGAACAAAAACACATCAGCCAACTTTGGTTGTAGAGCTCGAATTTATGGGCATCAGGGGCTATGGCGAAGCGCCTGCTATCAGCTATTACAATATCCCTGTTGAGAAAATGGAAGAAGACCTGGAACGAAAAAAAATATTTGTAGAAAAATTCGCTTTCTCCGATCCTGAAAGATACTGGCATTACCTGCATCATTTATTTCCTGCCAACCCTTTTTTGGTTTGTGCACTGGATATGGCGGGTTGGGATATTTATGGTAAACTGAAAGGAAAACAGTTGCATGAATTGTGGGGATTGAATACCGCAACAGCACCGTTGACAGATTATACAATTGGTATAGACAGTATTGAAAACATGGTTGCTAAAATGAAAGAAAAACCCTGGCCGGTCTATAAAATAAAGGTAGGTGTGGATGGTGATATTGAAATGGTAACAGCACTTCGAAAACATACGGATGCCATTTTTAGGGTAGATGCCAATGCAGGCTGGACTTTAGAGCAGGCCCTGCAAAAAATTCCATTGTTAAAAGAACTGGGTGTTGAATTTGTGGAACAACCGCTTGCCAAAGATGATTGGGAGGGAATGAAAGTTTTATTTGAGCAATCTGCCCTTCCATTAATTGCAGATGAAAGTTGCGTTGCAGAAGCCGATGTTGAAAAATGTTTGAATCATTTTCACGGGATCAATATTAAATTGACCAAGTGCAGTGGTATTACACCTGCAAGGCGAATGATAAACAGGGCCAAAGAACTTGGTATGAAAGTGATGGTAGGCTGCATGAATGAAAGTTCAGTAGGTACAGCAGCCATTGCACAACTGGCGCCCATGCTGGATTATGTTGATATGGATGGGCCGCTTTTATTGGCTGAAGATATTGGGGAAGGCGTACAGTTTGAACAGGGAAGAATTCTCTATACCAATACGCCGGGTCTCGGTATCACAATGCAGCCATTATAAAATTTTATTTGGTAAAACAAGCTTACAGTCTTTACTTTGTGCAAACAATGAAACAAATCATAAACATACATCATCATCATACTTTACCGCAGGGTAAGCTATGTTGATATGTATATACTAATCATATTCTCAAAAGGGCTTACTGAAAAGTGAGCCCTTTTTTATTGCACTAAACTCAAAAATATGTTAAAGATCGCTATTCAAAAATCAGGCAGATTGTACGAGGATTCTGTTAAACTTTTAAAGGAGTGTGGCATTCAGCTCAATAACGGACATAAGCAATTAAAGACCACAGCAGAAAATTTTCCGCTGGAAGTTTATTTTTTACGGGATGACGATATTCCGCAGTATGTGTATGACGGTGTAGCAGATATCGGTATTGTGGGTGAGAATGTGTTGCTGGAAAAAGCAAAGGATATTGACTTGGTATTTCGCCTGGGTTTTGGAAAATGCCGGTTGAGTATTGCGGTACCCAAAACTTTAAATTACCAGTCTGCCAAAGAGTTAAATGGCTTAAAGATTGCCACTTCCTATGCCGGTATACTTAAAAAATACCTGGATGAAAATGAAATTGATGCGGAGATACATGAGATCAGCGGTTCGGTAGAAATTGCGCCCGGCATTGGTTTGGCGGATGCCATCTGCGACCTGGTAAGCAGCGGCAGTACTTTATTTACCAATGGTTTGAGGGAAGTGGAAATTATTTTACAATCAGAAGCGGTGTTAACTGCCAACAAAAATTTGTCAGCAGAAAATGCGGCTTTGCTGGAAAAATTATTGCTGCGGATCAATTCGGTTAAAACAGCAAAGAACAACAAATACATCATGCTGAATGCGCCCAATGAGCAACTGAAAAATATTTTCTCCCTGTTACCTGGTATGAAAAGCCCAACAGTAGTGCCTTTAGCTGAAGCAGGCTGGAGCAGCGTACAAAGCGTGGTTAATGAAAATGATTTTTGGGAAGTGATAGAAAAATTAAAACAGTTTGATGCACAGGGCATACTGGTATTGCCTATAGAAAAAATGATTGTTTAACACCCCCTCCGCCCCCTGAAAGGGGAACCTGGAGTAATCCATGGCGAGCCTAATGCTTTAAAAATAGCTCCATAAGAGTGATATATTTAACTATGAAAATGTTCATAAATCCTGAAAAAAATACATGGCAGCAAATTTTGCAGCGCCCGGTTTTCGATCACAAAGAACTGGAATCGATAGTATCAGCTATTCTTGCTGATGTAAAACAGCATGGCGATGCAGCCATCAAAAATTATACAGCGCAATTTGACGGCGTAGTATTGGAAGAATTGCTGGTTACTGAAAAAGAAATACAGGAAGCAACTTTACTGGTTGATACAGCGTTGAAAGAAGCAATTACAGTTGCAAAAAATAATATCACTGCATTTCATAATGCTCAAAAAGAAACAATAAAAGAATTAGAAACAACAGCCGGTGTCTTATGTTGGCGAAAATCAGTAGCCATTGAAAAAGTTGGGTTATACATTCCTGGCGGTACAGCTCCTTTATTTTCTACTTTATTAATGTTGGGCATACCGGCTTTGCTGGTAGGTTGTAAAGAAATTATTGTTTGTACACCAGCGGGTAAAAACGGGAAAATAAACCCGGTTATATTGTATGTAGCTCAAATGATCGGCTTAAAAAAAATATATAAAATCGGCGGTGTACAGGCTATTGCAGCCATGGCATACGGCACGGAGACTGTTCCAAAAGTTGATAAAATATTTGGCCCCGGTAACCAATATGTAACCTGCGCCAAGCAATTAATAAATGCAGCAGGTGTTGCCATTGATATGCCTGCCGGCCCGAGTGAACTGGCCGTGTATGCAGATGAAACCTGCAATGCATCTTTTGTTGCAGTCGATCTGTTAAGCCAGGCCGAACATGGTGCCGACAGCCAGGTGCTATTGGTTGCTTCATCAGTTTCGATAATTGAAAAGGTAAAAATTGAAATTAAAAAGCAGTTGCATCTTTTGCCAAGAAAGGATATTGCGACAAAGGCCTTACAGAACAGCCGGTTTATTGTAATGGAAAAAATAGCAACTGCTTTTCAGTTGCTGAATGAATATGCACCCGAGCATTTAATTATTGCATCTGATGATGCAGTTGTACTTGCAGAAAATATTATCAATGCCGGCAGTGTTTTCCTGGGACATTACAGTCCCGAGAGTGCAGGTGATTATGCATCAGGCACTAACCATACGCTGCCAACCAATGGTTATGCAAAAGCTTACAGCGGCGTATCGCTTGATAGTTTTGTTAAGAAAATAACTTTTCAGCAGATAACTAAAGAAGGCATACAAAATATTGGCAAGGCTGTGGAAACCATGGCAGCAGCCGAAGGTTTGGAGGCACATAAAAATGCAGTCAGCATCAGGTTGAATGAAATAAAAAAAAATAATAATGGAATTTAATTTACAAAAATTAGTACGGGAAAATATACGCAACCTCAAACCATATTCCTCTGCCAGGCATGAGTTTACCGGCAAGGCCTCAGTATTTTTGGATGCTAATGAAAATGCGTATGGTTCTCCGCTTCCATCACCAGCAGGAGAGGAGTTGGGAGTAAGCTATAACCGTTATCCCGATCCATTGCAATGGCAACTAAAATTTCAACTGGCAAGAATAAAGGGTGTACCTGCAGAAAATATCTGCATCGGTAATGGAAGCGATGAGATCATTGATCTGGCTTACCGCATATTCTGCAAACCCGGTAAGGATAATGCGATCATTTGTCCGCCTACCTATGGTATGTATGCCGTTAATGCAGCTATTAATGATGTTGAAACAAGAAAGGTGAATCTTACTACGGATTTTCAACTGGATGTGGATGGTATCATGCAGGCCAGCGACAGCAACTCAAAATTATTATTTATCTGCTCTCCCAATAATCCAACCGGTAATAATATGAACCGGGCTGATGTGGAAGTTTTACTGAATAACTTTCCGGGTATTGTTATCATCGACGAAGCCTATATCAATTATTCAAAACAAAAAACCTTTATACAGGAGTTAACAGAATACCCCAATCTTATCGTTATGCAAACCCTGTCAAAAGCTTGGGGGCTGGCGGCTTTACGGCTTGGTCTTTGCTATGCATCCATGGATATTATTGATCTGTACAACAAAATAAAACCACCGTATAATATTAATGAGGCCTCTCAGCAAATCGCCCTCGAAGCATTACAAAATACGGAGCAGGTAAATGAATGGATAAAAGAAGTGGTTGTGCAAAGGCACAAATTAATTTCGGCATTAAGTGAACTTTCTTTTGTGAAAAGAGTTTACCAAACCGATGCTAATTTCATTTTGGTAAAAGTAAATGATGCCAATGCGCTTTATGATCAGCTTTCGGCAAATGGGATCGTGGTTCGTAACAGGCATAAAGAAGTTGGTTGTACTAATTGCCTGCGCATTACAGTGGGTACTACTGCCGAGAATAAAGATTTAATTGAAAACCTGGAAAACTTTAACGCAGAATAAGTAATTTAAATATTCAAAACGATCAATTATGTATAAACTTAAATTTTTTTCACTGCTGTCTTATTCAATCTTGTGGTTAACGCTTGCTGCCTGCAGTAATAATCCTGCTGTAACTAGCGGTGTTTTATCTGCGGATAAAGATTCAACGATTGTGTTGCCAGCAGGATTCAGTGCTTCCAAAACAGTTACCGACCTGGGCCGTGCCCGCCATATTGCCGTTGCACCCAATGGCGATATTTATGTGAAGCTTGAAAAACTGAAAGACGGAAAAGGTATTTATTGCTTGCACGACAGCAACGGTGACGGTAAGGCTGACCAGGTAACCGGTTTTGGTAATTATGTAGGAACAGGGATCACTATAAAAAATAATTATCTCTATGCTTCTTCCAACTCCGAAGTGTTCCGTTATAAATTCAAAGATGGTAAAGCAGATGAAACATCAGAAGAAAAAATAATTACTGGTCTGGTAGACCAGGGCCAACATAATTCCAAATCAATTACGCTGGATAATGCCGGAAATATTTATGTAAATATTGGTTGTCCTTCCAATATCTGCCAGGTAAGCGACAGGCAGAAAGGCTCTCCGGGACAGGATCCATGCCCCTTACTGGAAACTGCGGGAGGCATCTGGCAATTCAAAGCGGATAAGCTGAATCAATCTTATGCACAAGGCCTTCGCTATGCAACGGGCCTGCGTAATGTAGTGGGGCTCGACTGGAATAATGATGTTAATGATCTGTATGTGATGCAACACGGAAGGGATATGTTGTTCCAGTTTTATCCGGAAATGTTTGATGCGAAGTCAGGTGCACTAAATCCCGCCGAAGAAATGTTCCGCATAAAAAAAGGAGCTGATTGTGGTTATCCTTATTGTTATTACGACAATGAAAAAAAACAAAAATTATTAAACCCCGAGTATGGAGGTGACAGGGTAAAAACCGGTCCCTGCGATGGTAAAGAAAAATCTATCATTCAGTTTCCCGGACATCTTGCACCCAATGCTTTATTATTTTATACCGGCACTTTATTTCCTGAGAAATATCGTCATGGTGCATTCATCGCTTTTCATGGTTCCTGGAATCGTTCACCCGAACCACAGGCAGGTTATTTTATCGTTTTTGTTCCTTTTAAAGACGGATTACCATCCGGCGATTGGGAAATATTCGCAGATGGGTTTGCCGGAAAAAATATCAACAGGGCCAAATATCGCCCTTGCGGGCTGGCACAGGCTCCCGATGGTTCTATCTATGTTTCTGAAGATAATAATGGAACTATCTGGAATATCAATTATACAGCTAAATAAAATTAAATGCCGGTATGAAAAAATATTTAATAACCTGTATTTTTCTTTTTATCGTATTCAGTTCTTTTCTTTCTTCAACACAACCCGGCATTAAGCCCGCCATGGAAAGAGGAAAAAAAATATTTGGAAATACCTGCATTTCCTGTCACCAGGCAGATGGCCAGGGCGTACAACGCATGAATCCAACGCTTGTAAAAACCAAATGGGTATTGGGCGATAAAAAAGCATTGAGCAGGATCGTTTTGTTCGGACTTAAAGGAGGTGAGATAATAATTGATGGCGATGATTTTCATAATCCAATGCCGGGACTTGCAAACCTCCTCAAAGATGATCAGATAGCTGATGTACTCACTTATGTAAGGAACAGTTTTGGTAATAAAGCAAGTGCAGTAACTGCAGCAGATGTAAAGCAGGCCAGGATTGTAAGTAAAGCCGCCGCAACAAAAACCGTAAAAAAACCAGTTAAGCAATAGATGAAGAAAGTATTATTTATTGACAGGGATGGAACGATTATTAAGGAAGCGCCTCCTACATATCAACTGGATGATTTCAGTAAGCTAGAATTTTATCCGGATATGTTTTTTTACCTGCGGAAAATCGCCACGGAACTGGATTATGAACTGGTAATGATGACTAACCAAGATGGGTTGGGTACGACATCTTTTCCCGAAGAAACATTTTGGCCACTGCATAACCTGGTTATGAAAAGCCTGGCAAATGAAAAGATACTTTTTGCTGAAGTGATCATTGACAAAACATTTGCGGCTGAAAATGCACCCACAAGAAAACCTGCTACTGGTTTACTTACAAAGTATATTGATAATGCAAATTATGACCTGGCTAATTCATTTGTCATTGGCGATCGTATTACTGATATGCAACTGGCAAAAAATTTAAACTGCAAAGGTTTGTGGTTGAACACTGATGCAGCTTTAGGTGCAATGGAGATCAATGATTGTGCTGATGAATTAAAAAATAAGATAATCGTTTTGGAAACAAATGATTGGGAGGCTATTTATAATTATTTAAAATTACCACCCCGTATTGTCTCTCATCAGCGTAATACCAATGAAACAAAAATAACGGTGCAGTTGAATTTGGATGGAACCGGGAAGGCTGATAATAAGACGGGATTACCATTTTTTGATCATATGCTTGATCAGATTGCCCGACATGGAAATATTGACCTGGCTGTTACATGTAATGGTGATCTGCACATTGACGAACACCACAGTATTGAGGATACCGGCATAGCATTGGGCGAAGCCATGGCAAAGGCTTTAGGTGATAAACATAGTATTGAACGCTATGGATTTTTGTTGCCGATGGATGATTGCCTGGCACAGGTAGCTATTGATTTTGGCGGAAGAAACTGGATCGTGTGGGAAGCTGAATTTAAACGTGAAAAAATAGGAGAGATGCCAACAGAAATGTTCTTTCATTTTTTCAAATCATTCAGCGATGCGGCAAAATGTAATGTAAATATCAAGGCAGAAGGAGAGAATGAGCATCATAAAATAGAATCCGTTTTTAAAGCCTTTGCCAAAGCCATAAAAATGGCTGTAAAAAGAGATGCTGATAATAATGCATTACCGTCAACTAAAGGAATTTTATAAATGCAGATCGCCATCATAAAATATAATGCAGGTAATGTGCAAAGTGTACAATATGCATTGCAGCGGATTGGAGTGGATGCTGTAGTGACTGACGATGTAGATATCATTCAGAAAGCTGATAAAGTTATTTTTCCGGGTGTTGGCCATGCTAATGCCGCCATGCAATATTTAAAAGCAAAAGGCCTGGATAAAATTATTGTTGAGCTGAAGCAACCGGTCCTGGGTATTTGTTTGGGTATGCAGTTGCTGTGTAATTTTTCTGCAGAAGGAGATACAGAATGCCTGGGTGTATTTGATACAGGTATTAAGTTGTTTGAATCATGTGATTTCAAAGTGCCGCAGGTTGGCTGGAATAATATTTATGATTACCGGTCTGTTTTATTTGACGGAATTGAAGAAACTGCTTTTGTTTACGGTGTACATAGTTATTATGCTGCAGTTTCAAAAGATACTATTGCCATGACTGATTATATATTACCCTACAGTGCAGCATTGCAAAAAAATAATTTTTATGGGGTGCAGTTTCATCCTGAAAAGTCAGGCACTACTGGCGAAACGGTTTTAAAAAATTTTACAAACCTTACATGACGATAATTCCCGCAATAGATATCATCAATGGAAAATGCGTTCGCCTTACTAAAGGGGATTATGCAAAGCAGAAAATATACAACGAAGATCCGGTTGAAGTAGCTAAACAATTTGCCGGTGTCGGTTTAAAGCGATTACATATTGTAGACCTGGATGGCGCTAAAGCGGGAACTATCATGAATTTGGCAGTATTGGAAAATATAGCAGCCGCTGTAAATATGATTATTGATTTTGGGGGCGGGGTTAAAAAAATAACCGACGTTGAAAATATTCTGAATGCAGGCGCAACCATGGTAACTATTGGTAGCCTCGCTGTTAAGCAACCCGAAGTGCTGGAAGAATGGCTAATGGCATTTGGTGCTAATAATTTTTTAATTGGCGCCGATGTGCTGGATGAAAAGATAAAGATCAGCGGCTGGCTGGAAGATGGGGGTATTAATATTTTTGATTTTATCGGAAAACTCATCAGCCTGGGTGTTACCAATATTTTTTGTACTGATATTTCAAAAGACGGTATGATGCAGGGCCCTTCGATCGAACTGTATAAAAAAATATTGGCACAACATCCCGAAATAAATTTAATAGCCAGCGGCGGCGTAAGTAATACGGATGATGTAATTCAATTAAAAGAAATTGGTTGCGCAGGCGTCATCATCGGCAAAGCCATTTATGAAAACGTGGTAACGCTGGAGGACCTGGCAGTTCTAAACACTAAACCCCTAAACCTCTAAACCCCTAAACTCCAAATCTTGCTTACAAAAAGAATCATACCCTGCCTGGATATTAGGGATGGACGAACTGTTAAGGGCATCAACTTTGAAAGTATACGTGATGCCGGAGACCCAGTAGAACTGGCGATATTATATTCTCTGCAGGGAGCAGATGAACTGGTTTTTCTTGATATTACCGCAACGGTTGAAAAAAGAAAAACTTTGGTTGAGCTCGTTAAAAGAATTGCAGCAAATATAAATATCCCCTTTACAGTTGGAGGGGGTATAAGTGCTGTAGATGATGTGGCTTTGCTTTTACAAAACGGCGCAGATAAGATATCTGTTAACACGGCAGCATTTAAAGATCCACAATTATTAAAAGCGCTGAGTAATGCTTTTGGGAGTCAATGCATTGTGCTGGCCATTGATACCAAAAAAGAAGCAGATGGCGAATGGTATGTGTATTTGAATGGTGGCCGTACAAAAACAACAACTAAAACTATTGATTGGGCCAGGCAGGCCGTGGATACTGGTGCAGGAGAGATCTTATTAACCAGCATGAATAATGATGGTACAAAAAGCGGCTTTGCATTGGATATTACTGCAACATTATCCAATGATTTACGGGTACCGGTAATTGCCAGTGGTGGTGCAGGAAAGATGGAACATTTTAAAGATGTATTTGAAATAGCCAATGCCGATGCAGCATTGGCGGCCAGTATCTTTCATTATAAAGAAATAGGAATACCCGGATTAAAAAAATACCTGCAGCCATTTGTTAACATTAGAATTTAAATACTATGGTACAAATTATAATCTTCATTGCCATTATTGCTATTGTTTTTTTGATCTACTTAAAGAATAAAGTAGAGAACAGAAGAATTGACCGGGTAAACAGGCTTGCCGAAAAGCAGGAAGAATTAATACAAATGTTGAAAGAAAAAAATAAGAACGAAGATGAAAGTTGATTTTAAAAAATATGCCGACGGTCTTGTTCCTGCCATCATACAGGATGCAACCACAAATAAAGTGTTGATGCTGGGTTTTATGAATTCAGAAGCATTAATAAAAACCAGCGAACTTCAGAAAGTAACTTTTTTCAGCCGCAGTAAAAACCGCTTGTGGACCAAAGGCGAAGAAAGCGGCAATTATCTCTTTGTAAAAGAAATAAAAGTGGATTGTGATAATGATACGCTGTTAATTAAAGCGGTTCCTGCCGGACCTGTTTGTCATACCGGCGCCGATACCTGTTGGGATGAAAAAAATGAGCCGGATAATTTTTTAGTGCAACTGGAAAATATAATTACCGAAAGAAAAGACAACCCATCTGAACACTCATATACCAGTTCTCTTTTTAAAAAAGGGATCAATAAGGTCGCTCAGAAAGTGGGAGAGGAAGCAATAGAGCTCGTTATAGAAGCCAAGGATGATAATGCTGAGTTGTTTAAAAATGAGGCAGCCGATCTGCTGTTTCATTATTTAATACTGCTGCAGGCAAAGGGTTTTAAACTGGATGATGTTATTGAAGTACTCAGGCAAAGGCAACAAAAATAAACTGTTGACCAGGTCAGGATCAAGCCGTATTAATTACCTCAACAAAATTATGCCGGTTTAATGTGTACAAAAAAGATTTTTTTGGCTGAAAATAATATGGTTAACTTTCACAAAATACGCTGTATGAAAAAACAATACCTGGCATATGCCTTGTCACTTGCACTGATATACTCCATTACCGAAGGCTGTAACGATCATCAAAAAGAAAAAGAGAAAGAAGCAACTGTTGAAGCAGGCGGTCACCCCGGCTGGAGTGTACAAAGCAATATCTATGAAGTAAATCTCAGGCAATATTCTGCGTCTGGAACAATTACAGCTTTTGAAAAAGATTTGCCACGGTTAAAAGATATGGGCGTGGAGATATTGTGGTTTATGCCCATCACACCTATTGGGCTGGAAGGAAGAAAGATGTCTGAAAAAGATATGGGTAGTTATTATGCCGTAAAGGATTATAAAGGTTTCAATCCAGAGTTTGGAACAATGGATGAATGGAAAGCCTTTGTAAAGCATGCACATGATATGGGTTTTAAAGTTATTACAGACTGGGTTGCCAATCATTCGGCACCCGATAATCACTGGATGAAAGCGCATCCCGATTTTTATGCAAAAGATTCTGTAGGAAAATTTATTGCACCATACGACTGGACCGATGTACGTAAATTAAATTATGCTAACCGCGAGTTGCGTGACAGTATGATCGATGCGATGAAATTCTGGGTTACCGAAACGGGTACAGATGGTTTCCGTTGCGATGTGGCAGATGATGTGCCTGCTGATTTCTGGAAGGAATGTATAACAGACTTACGCAAAATAAAAAATGTTTTCATGCTGGCTGAAGGAAAAAAAATGGAATTATATGATGCCGGCTTTGATGAAACCTACGCATGGGATATTATGGTTGCCATGAAAGAACTCTATGCAGGAAAAAAATCTGTTATGCAATTTGATTCACTGATCAATTCAGATAATGTAAAATACCCAAAAACTGCTTATCGTATGTTCTTTACTGCCAATCATGATGAGAATAGCTGGAACGGTACAGAATTTGAAAAATATGGAGATGCTTATAAAACCTTTGCGGTTTTTTCTCAAACCATGTACCAGAGTGTGCCGCTTATTTATAATGGCCAGGAAGATCTGAATAAAAAGCGCCTGAAATTTTTTGTTAAGGATACCATAGCCTGGGATGGAAAAAATCCGATGACCCCGTTTTATAAAACCTTACTGGCACTTCGTAAATCCAATGAAGCGCTGGCTGCAGATGCGGCTTACAAAAAACTTGCTACTTCAGCAGACAGTGCTGTCTTTAGTTATCAAAGAGAAAAAGGCGGACACAAGGTTGTTGTTATCCTGAATCTCTCAAAGCTTCCGCAAAAATTCACCATTAAAGATCCGGTCATTGATGGCAATTCCCTGAATATTTTTATGGGAGTTAAAGAAAAAGTAGATACAAGCCACCAGTTCAGTATTGAGCCCTGGGGTTATATTGTTTATGATTACAACAATTAAATTCGTTTAATTACCACATTCAGCAGAATAATTTTTGCCGGGTAAGAAATTATTGTATTTTTATCAAAGTGTATTTTTTACACAATTGCTTCAAATACAAAAAAGATTGCTATGCCTGAACTTGTTCCATGGGAAAAACCCAAACTAAGACTGTCGCAAATTATAAACATGAGTGTTGGTTTTTTCGGTATCCAATTTGGCTGGGACCTGCAAAGAGCTAATATGGGTGTAATTTATGATAACCTTGGAGCGGTTGCCGATAAAATTCCTTATCTTTTTTTAGCAGCACCATTAACAGGGTTGTTGGTACAGCCTGTTATTGGTTATTTAAGCGATAGAACATGGCATCCCAAATGGGGAAGAAGAAGGCCCTATTTTTTATTAGGCGCCTTGTTAAGCTCCATCGCATTAATTTTTATGCCACACAGCAGTAGTTTGTGGATGGCTGCCGGCTTACTTTGGGTGCTCGATGTTTTTGGAAATGTTGCTATGGAACCATTCAGGGCATTTGTTGTTGATAAGTTACCTGATAGCCAGGTTAACAAAGGTTTTGTAATGCAGGGTTTGATGATTGGACTGGGCGGCACTATTGCATCATCTTTACCATGGTTGTTACGGAATATTTTTAGTGTTAATAATATTGGGGCAAAAGGTATTATTGCAGATAATGTCAGATATTCATTTTACATAGGTGCGTTCTTTTTTTTAGCAGCAGTTTTGTATTCTGTATTTACAAGCAGTGAATATCCTCCTACAGAAGAGGAACTGGCACAAAAGAAAAACAGCGGTAATGGTGTAACAGAAATTTTTTCTGCCATTAAAAATATGCCGCAGAAAATGAAAATAATTTCGCTGGTGCAGTTTTTTACCTGGCCGGGATTATTTTTAATGTGGTTTTATTATTCCCTTTGTGTAGCTTATAAAATATTTGGCGCCACCAGCAATACTGACCAGGCTTTTGGCGATGGAAAAGATTTTGCAGGATTAACCTTGGCATATTACAGCATTGTTACTTTTTGTTTTTCATTTATTCTTCCGGCTATTGCAAATAAACTGGGTAGAAGGGTTACGCACAGTATTTGCCTTTTGGCGGGTGCAATTGGTTTAATCAGCGTTGCATTCGTTAGCAATAAATATCTTTTATATGTTAGTATGACTGGTGTTGGGATTGCATGGGCGAGTATTTTAAGTATGCCTTATGCCATGTTGAGTGGTGTTTTACCAAAGGGTAAAGTAGGTATTTATATGGGAATATTTAATTTCTTTATTGTGTTACCTGAAATTATCGCTGTCTTTATTTACCCTAGTTTAATGAAGTATGTATTTAACAACAATATGCTTACCGCTGTAATGTCGGGTGGCGTGTTAATGATCATTGCGTCTGCCATCTGTTATTTTTTTATAAAAGAAGAAGGAAGAAAATAATATGCTGATGAAAAATTTATTTATTGTTTTTTATTTATTGTTGGCAAATATTTGCTTTGCTCAATACAATGATGGCTATAAATGCTACCCAACTAACTGGTGGGTTGGCATGAAGTGGAATAAGGTGCAGATCATGGTGCATGGCAAAAAAGTTGCCGATAATTTCCCCATGATAAAAATGGGGCCGGAGGGGATGAAGTTAGCAACTGGTGTTAGATTAATGAAAATTAACCGGGTAGAAAATCCCAATTATATTTTCCTCGATCTTGTTATAGATCCAACAGCAAAGCCGGGTAAATTCTATTTTCCTTTTGTAAGGAATATGGAATTGTCTTATGAATTGAAAGCACGTCGCAACGGTAATGGAACTTCATTTGCACAAGGCGTTACTTCAAAAGATTTTATGTACCTCATCATGCCCGACCGTTTTAGTAACGGTGATGAAAGCAATGACCGTGTTCCCGGTATGCGGGACCAAAGTCTTAACAGGGATACCGTTTTTAACCGCCATGGCGGTGATCTGATGGGCATACAAAATCATTTGGATTACCTGCAATCACTGGGTGTAACAACTTTGTGGCTTAACCCTGTCATTGAAAATAATATGGATAACCGTACCGAACATGGTTATGCTTTTACAAATCATTATAAAGTTGATCCCAGGCTTGGCGGTGATAAAGCCTACCTGGAATTGGTTGAAGCTACACATAAAAAAGGGATGAAAATTATACAGGATGCGGTGTACAATCATGTAGGTATTCATCATTTTACGGTAGAGGATGCTCCCATGAAAGACTGGCTGCACCAATGGCCCAGCTATACACAAACGAGTTATAAGGACCAGGTACTTTTTGATCCGCATGCAAGTGAATCAGACAGGAGTATCATGGCTGATGGCTGGTTCACCAGGCAGATGCCTGATCTGAACCAGGGCAATCCTTATGTGGCCAACTTTTTAATTCAGCATGCAATATGGACGGTAGAAGAGTTTGGTATTGATGGGTGGCGTATTGATACGTACGCTTATAATGACCTGGAATTTATGAATCGCTGCAATAAAGCATTGATGGATGAGTATCCAAAACTTACCATGTTTGGCGAAACCTGGGTGCATGGCGTGCCAAATCAAAGTTATTTTGTACAAAATAATTACAATATTCCTTTTAAAAGCAACCTGCAGGCGCCTACAGATTTTCAAACACTATGGGGCATTACCGATGCCATGACAAAAGATTTTGGGTGGACCGATGGCGTGAACAATTTGTATACGGCACTTGCACAGGATTTTGTTTATAAAGATCCCATGCGTAATGTTATCTTTTTGGATAATCATGATATGGCCAGGTTTTATTCTGTTGTTGGAGAAGATATGGAAAAATATAAAACGGCCGTTAACTGGTTACTTACCTGCCGGGGTATACCGCAATTCTATTATGGCGGAGAAATAGGAATGACGGGCACTACAAGCCCCAACGATGGTTATGTGCGCCAGGATTTTTTGGGTGGCTGGAAAGCAGACAAGGTTAATAAGTTTTCTGCAACAGGCCGTACTGCAAAGGAAAATGAGATTTGGAATCATATTGCAACCTTAGCCAATTACCGTAAAACAGCATCAGCTATTACCAGTGGTAAAATGATGCAGTTTACGCCGCAGGATGGGGTGTACGTTTACTTCCGGTATGATGAAAAGCAAACTATAATGATTGTAATGAATACTGCGAAGGATAAAAAAACGGTTGCATTAAAAAGATTTACAGAAAGAACATCCGGTTTCGGCAAAATGAAAAATATTCTCTCCGGAAAGGTTAACGATCTAAAGGATTTTGATCTTGACACTTATCAAAGTGCTGTATTCGAACTCATAAAGTAATGCGGTTAACAGGAATCAAAAATCATTTTTTGTAAATTCCCGGCAATGTGTTTATTTTACACATTAAACGCTTGCTACATGAAAAAATATATCTTTTCAATCCTCCTTGTATGTGCAGGATTTTCTGTTAATGCCCAACGCCTGTTGAGCTGGACTCCTGAATTCCCGGTTGATAATTCTACCTTAAGTTTTACGGTTGACTGTACAAAGGGCAACCAGGGATTATTGAATTTTGAAGCAGGTAACTCAAACAATGTGTATGTGCATGTTGGCGTAATAACCAATTTAAGCAGTGGTCCAACGGATTGGAAGTACACAAAATTTACCTGGGGAACTGCCGATCCTGCAGCTCATGCAACGCCACTGGGCGGCAATAAATATCAATACACGATTACCAATGTCCGTACGTTTTTTGGTGTGCCTGCCGGCGAAACGATAAAAAAAGTTACCGTTATTTTCAGGAATGCAACGGGTACGTTAAAGCAGGTTAATTCTGATGTTAGTGATATGTACATTCCCGTTTATGGCAGTACGGAATATGGCGTGCGTTTAAATCTTCCGCCATTTGAACCACGTTATATCCCCTGGCTGGAACCCCTGACAGTGGCTGTTGGTGGCAGCATCAATATTGCAGGTGTAGCCTCTGCCAATTCAAATCTTACTTTAAAATTAGATGGCACAACAATTAACACCGCAACAAATGCAAGTATCATTTCCGCAAATCCAACTATTGCAACCGCCTGCACACACCAGGTTTTCCTGGAAGGTAATAATGGCTCAGGTATTGTAAAAGATTCATTCAGTTTTTATATTCCACCGGCTTCCAATGTGGCTCCTTTACCTTCGGGTGCAGTAGAAGGGATCAACTATATTTCCAATACTTCTGTAACATTGGTTTTATATGCACCCGGAAAGAATAATGTTATTGTTCTCGGGGATTTTTCAAACTGGTTAAACCAATGTTCTTACCAGATGAATAAAACGCCTGATGGAAATTATTTCTGGATAACATTGACGGGGCTTACTTCGGGCCAGGAATATGGCTACCAGTATTTAATTGATAATTCTATTAAAACAGCCGATCCTTATACACAAAAAGTACTGGATCCGGATAATGATCCTTTTATCAATGCAACAACTTATCCTAATCTTAAACCATATCCTACAGGGTTAACCACGGGGCTTGTTGGTATTTTTCAAACTGCAGAACCACAATACAACTGGCAGGTAAATAATTTCAGTAAACCAGATAAAAAAAACCTGGTTGCTTATGAATTGCTGATAAGAGATTTTACGGCAGAACATAGTTACCAGTCTTTAATTGATTCTTTACAATACCTGAAAAATACCGGCATTAATGCCATTGAATTAATGCCCATCAATGAATTTGACGGAAACGAAAGCTGGGGTTATAATCCATCGTTTTATTTTGCACCCGATAAATATTACGGTACAAAAAATAAACTGAAAGAATTTATAGACAAGTGCCATTTAAACGGTATTGCTGTTATACTTGATGTGGTATATAATCATTGCACTGCTAATGCACCGGAGGCAAAAATGTATTGGGATGCTGCCAATAACAGACCAGCCGCCAACAATCCCTGGCTAAATGTTACTGCACCGCATCCTTACAGTGTGTTCAACGATTTTAACCATACATCTGTAGCAACACAATACCTGGTTAGCCGCTCACTTAATTTTTGGGTAGATGAATATAGGGTTGATGGTTACAGGTTAGACCTTGGTAAAGGATTTACGCAAACCGTAACCAACACTACAACCGTTGAGAACTATGATGCCAGCCGTGTTGCCAATTTAAAAAGATATTACGATGCAGTCGTTCCAACGCATCCAAATACATACATGATCATTGAGTTTTTGGGAACGCAACCCTGCCAGGAGGAACAGGAATATGCAGCTTATGGTTTTATGTTATGGGGTAACAGCAACGCTACATATAATCAATGCACCATGGGCTTTGTAGCTAATTCTGATATTTCTGCTATTTCATATAACAGCCCACAACGTAATTTTAGTAATCCGGGCGTAATGGGATATATGGAAAGCCATGATGAAGAAAGAACCATGTACAAAAATCTGACTTTCGGAAATTCTTCCGGCAGTTATAATGTAAAGAACCTAAA